>CAZXRH010000297.1:0-1503 GCA_964642575.1 uncultured Halanaerobiales bacterium | reverse complement strand
CGCAACATTTATGTTCGAAGTGTGTGATTATCCCGTTGAAGGTTGGGTATTACCGGCGGTTATTGGTATGGTAGTTGGAATTACAGTGGTTCTGTTGATATGGTACAAAAAACAATCTTAGATGTAAAGGAACTCCAAAAATCGTATGGAAAAATAAAAGCTCTCAAAGGTGTAAGTTTCGATATACCTGTTGGTAAAATAGCTGGTCTTGTGGGTCCAAACGGCTCTGGTAAAACCACGCTTATCAAATGTATAAACGGTTTTCATAAATACAAAGGAACTATCAAATTGATGGAAAAGAATATCTCAAAAGTTGATAAAACACATATAGGCTATTTAGGGGAAGGAAAGAACTATTATCCATACTTGACCGGTAAGGAATATTTGCAATTTTTTGCGAATTTGTATGAGGTGGGGCATGATGAAAAAATTATACAAGATAATCTAAACTCGGTTGGACTTTATGGTAGAAAAGACGATCTGATAAAAACGTATTCTAACGGTATGAAACAGCGTTTGGGCATAGCCCGAACTCTCCTACAGGATCCCAAATTGCTGATCTATGATGAACCTCTAGCTGGACTTGACCCAATTATCAAGCACGAAATTAGTCAGATAATAAGGGGTGTCTCAAAGAAGGGAATAACTACGTTGATATCTTCACATCAGCTTAAAGATATAGAAGGTATATGCAACTGGGTGATATTAATTAACAAGGGAAAGATTATTGATTTCGGTCTACCTGTCGATATATTGGAAAGAACCAATCCAGTTAAAGATATCGTGCTAACGGTAGATGAAAAATCGGTTTCAACGATTGTCGAGATAAAAAATGATTTAGATTTTATAATAGATGTGATTGTAGAAGGTAACACCGTTATATTCACGATAGAAGACAAAAAAAGAACAGAATCTAAAATTTTTCAATGGATGATCTCTAGAGATATTGATTTCTCTCTTAAACACGGCTCGTTAGATTCGATGTACAGGAGTGTATTCAAATGAGTGAAAAAAAATCGATTTTATCTATTATCCATATATCTGTTAAAAGCACTATTCTGGATTATTCCTTCCCTAGCCTATTGATTTTCATCATACTAATACATTGTCTTACATATCAAATGAATGACTTTTTTACAGTAAACGAATTGTGGGGTACAAATTTTACTCTAAGTATATACGGTTCAATAGTTTTAGAAAGTATGGTATTGCTCTTTTACAGCGGTTATTTAGCAAGTAAATTATTTGCAAAAGAACTAGAAGGCGATACTATACAACCTTTATTTATGATAAAGTCAGGAAGAAAAGTCGTGTATATTGGTAAGGTATTATCCGCTATTTTACTGATGGGCATAGTTACAATCCTTATATTTTGTTTAAATTATTCTTCCTTAATGTATTATGGAACAATATCCTATCTTACGATTATTTGGATAATAAAGCTATCTTTTATGGCATTTCTTGGTAGTTTATTTCTATATTTGTCTTCCACTGTTGTAAGCA
>CAZXRH010000296.1:0-1506 GCA_964642575.1 uncultured Halanaerobiales bacterium | reverse complement strand
AAGCAAGAAAAGATAAGATAAGAAAAGAGTTTAATAAAAAGGGCAATACAATATTTTCTGCAAAAGAATTTGCGGATAGAGAAAGAAAAATAGTAAGTGTATCTCCTATGGTAGATTTTTCTTTAAATGGAGGCATTCCAGAAGGATCATGGCTAATATTGTCTGGAATTCCTAAGTGTGGAAAAATGCAGCCCCTGTCATCTAAGATATATACTCCAACTGGATATACAACTATGGGAAAAGTTCATCTTGGTGATATTATATCTAGTATAGATGGACCTACCAAAATAACAGGTATATTTGATAATGGTAAACAACCAGTATATAAAGTTATTTTTGATAATGGAGATTATACTAGATGCGGATTAGAGCATTTGTGGGAGGTAAAATGTAGATATCGCAAAAATGCTGATATAAAAACAACAAAAGAATTAATTAATGATTTAGAAGAATATGAAGGACGACAAAAATGGTCTGTAGCATTACCTGAATGTGATTTTATTCCAAATAAAGTACCAATACATCCATATTTATTGGGAGCTTTGTTGGGAGACGGTGGGTTAACCCAAAAAGGAAGTATTAGATTTACTACCGCTGATCCACAAATGATGGATTATCGCTTATATTGTCATGGAGAACATAACAAATATATCGATAAACTACAAGAACTAGAGGTACACGGCTGTTGTTCATATTCCAAGTTTATTCCAGATTGTTATAAATATAATACTAAAGAAATTAGACTAGAAGTTTTAAGAGGGTTACTAGATACAGATGGCACAGTAAGCAAACGAGGACATGTATCATTTTCTTCAGTATCTAAACAATTGGTAAATGATGTAAAAGAACTAATACTATCTTTAGGTGGTTTAGCTCGTATTACAAAAAGAATTACTTCTTGTAATGGAAAACAATTTAAATCATATAGATGTAGTATAAGATATAATAATACAAATGAATTATTTTATTTACAACGAAAACTAGATAAGTGTAAAACACGAAAAAAGAAGCCATTAACAAGAAAAATAAAAGAAATAGTATTTGATGGATACGAGGAATGCAGATGTATAAAAGTTGATAATCCGAGAGGATTATATATAACCGATAATTATATAGTAACACACAATAGTATAACTGCTTTACAAATAGCAGCTAATGCTCAACAACAATATGGAAAACCAGTTTACTATGGCAATGTAGAACATCGTGTAGACGAAAAAGAATTAAAAGGGGTGCATGGTTTAGATATTGATAATTTAGAAATGATACAATCTTCACCAACAAATATTCTAACTGGTGTAGATTTCCTTACTAGATTTCACCAAGTCGTCTGGGACGTACCAGAATGTGTGTTAATTATTGATTCTACATCTGCATTATGTGGAGAGGGAGAGTTTACTGGAGATTTTACGGCAATGGGACGTGCTGAAGGTCCAAAACTTCTGGCTAAATTTTGTCGTAAACTAACTGGTGTTGTACCAGTACAAAAATCTATTATTATTGTAA
>CAZXRH010000295.1:0-1533 GCA_964642575.1 uncultured Halanaerobiales bacterium | reverse complement strand
AATGTTGTAGTATAAGAACTTTCTTTACCATAGTTACTCTCAATATTGGAATAGACTTCACTATTTTTATTTAAACTATATCCAGCACCTAATAATATATTTTGCTTATCACCGGCTTTGGCCTCAGCCTTATAATTCCATCTTTCTTTTTTAAGCTCTCCACCAACTGTTGTGATGTTATTTCTTTCTGCCTGTTCGTTTTTAGATAAAGTAAGTTGTTGACTTATATACATTTTCTTATTTTCTTTTGGCCTATATTCAACTCCTAGTGCTCCAATTAAAGAATTTTCTTTTTTATCTTCTTTGCTATCTTTTTCTTTACTTTTCAATCCTAAATCTATTTCAACTGTATCACTATATTTCATTTCTGTAGTAATATTATAAACTTGTGTTTGCTTTTCTTTCGTTTTATCTTTGCGATAACTATAAGTATTCTTATATTTATCTAAATTTGATATTAGTTCAATACCATAATTTTCTTTTCTATTTTCTGCAAATTGGCTCCCACTATTAAATCCTTTATCCTTATAACTATAATAAAAATCTATAGTGTGTTTAGAGTTTATAAAAGAGTTATTTTGATATTCAAAGTTATAGGCTTTGGCATAAAAACTAGAATCTAAATTTATCTTTTTATAACTTATGCCACCATCCTCAGAATAATACTTTTCTGAAATTATATTTTTGGATTCAGCCCAACTTAATTCAACATTTGAATTATTACTAAGTTGAACATATAGATCTAAGCCATCTAATCTATAATCATCACCATTTTCAGCACTTTCATTTATATAATTGCCAGTTATTTTAATGTTTTCATTAATTTTATAACTGGTCTCTAATCCATAATTTTCATCAGAAATATCATCTACTGCGTAATTATATTGATAATCCACTATTAAATAATATTTATGATCACTGCTCTCATCTTCTATGAGATCTCCTGCAAATATATTATTAACTTTATTTTTCAAAACTATCCTGCCTTGAAGATAGTTTATTTCATAGTCATAGCCAGCCTGAAGTTCATTACTTTTTAAGACTTTATCTGTAACCGAATCCCTAAGTTCTAACTTAACATTTTCACTTCCGGCAATAATGTCATCTTTTCTCAGATAATATAATATTCCTCCTGTAATCTTTAATTCATCTCTAGTCTGTATAGAAAGAGGTCTATACCAAAAAGTATCTAAGCTCATGCGGCTTTGATATGAAAAATTTGCTCCATATATGTTTTTCTTAAGGTCTATAAGTTTATTATCATTATGATCTATTTTAAAATTCCCCCAAAGTGCTTTAAATTCTTCAGCTTCCAATTTAATATATAATTTGCCAGCTGTTTTGACATTTGAATTGATGGAAGATTGGTCTCCATAAATGGGATAATATTTTTCAGGATCGATCTTTTCAAAGGGATTAATCTCTTTTCTTTTATCAATATTTTTAAATAAATTATCTAAACTTTGTTCTTGCGTATCAAGCCAGGCAGTAATAAGATATTCACCTTTGATTTTTCCTTTTAGATATAAAGAA
>CAZXRH010000294.1:0-1550 GCA_964642575.1 uncultured Halanaerobiales bacterium | reverse complement strand
AAACTTCTTTAGGTGTTTCAGTCTCTAAGGATGTTACTTCTATTAATGATATTCTTGTATCTCCAGGAAGTATAGGACAAGCACTTATTTCATTTGCAGTTTGTACAAAATGAAGAGTGTTTGTTACATCAAAAGGAGTACAGAATTTTTCATGAATAGTTATTGTTTTGCCTGTAACCAAATCTTTAATCCTATTTAAGGCTGTTTTAGATTCGCTTAGATTTACTTCTTCTATAGCACCTAATATAACACCCTTCAATTCACCATTATGCCCATTAGGATTAGTTAATGCCTTATCTACCCTGGCTACGCCTTTACCATCTTTGAATAAAAGTGACAGTGCTTCGTAGAATACACTTTTACCCGTGTTTTGCTTACCTACAAGAAATAAGTATGGTAATTGACAATAAGGATTTTGAAATAATGAAGCGCACCACGAAAGTAAGTAAATTGACCCATCATCTATATTGTTTTTAACACACCATTCATTATTATTAGTAGGAATGTTCTTACCTACATGTTCTAAAATGCTCATCCAAGTAGGACATTCTCCGTCAGAAGGTTCTATATGTTCAGCTCTATCTCTATTCCATACTCTATTTCCTGGGTACTCATGTTCAAAAGGATAGTTTACAATTTCCCAGGGGTCTAACAAAGTTTTACCCATTTGAATAGATAATTCTTTATTGCTCATTTCTGGGTTCAGTGTTTGTAGAACGTCTTTAACATTATTCTTGTTATACCTAACCCATTTGTTTTTTACTTTTATATACCAGTCAGCTTCTACACCTGAAGCTGTAGTATGTCTAACTAACTGATCCGGTGGATCTAATGTATCTTCACGTTGGGTCACTTCGATTAGTCTCTCCCAATATGTAGATCTTTTTTTGGTGGTAAATCCATCCCATTCTTCCATTTTATCATTATTATCTTTTTCTACTTGAATAATAAGATTCTTTTTATTCTTTTCTGATAATATAGTAGGCCTTTCTTTTGGTATACGTATATCAGATCCGGATAAAATCTTAATTACTCTTATTGCTTTGGAGGATTTTTCAAAATGGAAGTTTCCTTTTGAATCTTCTTTTCCTCCATAACACCTGGCTGCTTCTCTTAATCTTGGTAAGGTATTAAGGTAACAAAGAGTCCACTCATTTTTAGTGAACCATAAAGGATGTTCATTTACTTTTCTTCCATGCCTTCTAATGACCCACCCTCCACCTGGTATAGGAAAACCGTAAGCATTTTGTGAAGAAGATCCCGTACTATTTGTTTCAAATAAACCTTTTAATTTTAAATCTGAATATACTTGTTTCAGATCCAATGTATGGCAAACAAGCATATTTCTTTCTGAGTCCCACCACCAATCATATCTTGATTTTTTATTAAACCATCTTAAAAGATCAACATGTGATTTTTCTAATTCATATTTTTTACCGGCCGCAACCAATGCATCAAGTGCTATAGTTTTTTTGGTTTTTTCTTTTTTATCTTTAATATATTCTTTATAATTCTTAGGAATCTTATTTAATTTTTCTCCTTCTTTTATT
>CAZXRH010000293.1:0-1572 GCA_964642575.1 uncultured Halanaerobiales bacterium | reverse complement strand
ATAACCACACCTGGTTATTATCATTTAGCCTTCTCAGCCCTTTCCTATTGATTTCGGCATAATATGAGCACAGTTAAATCTATTTAGCATATATATTGCCAGGATGATTAAAACAATTGTTACAATTATACCGGCTTCTGGAACCAATTTTGCCCCAGCCATAATCCCTTTTTCAATTTCTAAGTTTATCCCACTGGATCTTTCAACTAAAAATATGGTTTGAGTTAAATTCCACGTTAGGTGATAACCCAGTGGCCACATAATAGAACGAGTTGAAATTACAATTATAGCCAAAATGAAACCTATGATAAAAGCGTTAAAAAGCCCCATTACAGCCAGAGTTCCAATCGAAGCATAACTAATGATATGAATCAGGCTGAATAAAAGAGAAGATAAAAAGACCGCATCTGGAGCAGAAAACTTCTTTTTTACCTTAAGTAAGATATAGTCTCTAAATAATGATTCTTCAAATAAGGAAACTGCTGCAAAACCAAACACATAAGAAAGTAAAACAAAGATAAAGTCCAATGATAAATTTAGTTTGAAAGTCAGTTCTCCTACTCCAAATAAAATAGTGAGTAAAACATATATGATAATTAGAACAAAGCCGGCTAAGCAGCCTTCCCAAAAAAGTTTCCATTTTTTTTGCGGACGGCTGATTAAAAAGTAATTGATGCTTTCTTTAGATATTAAGCGTCGGGCTAAGACTAGAATAATAAATAATATTAAATTAGTTATACCTGTTAAAATTCCGCCTGCTGGCATAGGTTAACCCCTTCCTTATCTTTTTAAATAATCTTCATTAAAAGAAATGGCATTTTCTAACATACCGGTACTGATATAATGATCCATTTTCGGTACTTCTATTAATTCAATGCGATTTTTATCCTGATAATAATCAACTGCTTTTTTATAAAAATACCTTTGAGCTTCAATCGGTAAAGAACTATCACTGTCACCGTGTAAAAGTAAAACAGGCCGTTCATTAAATAAGTCTAAATGATCAGCTGGATTATACTTCACCAGTTCTTCTCTGTGATTCCAGTACTGTTCAGAATGTGGTCTAGTATCAAAGGCTGCTAACTTTTTCCAGGCACAGGCACCATTCAAGACAACTAAGGTTTTAAAGATCTGATGTTGAGTAAATATACCGGAAGAGATGAATCCCCCCATAGAAGTACCCATGATTGAAATGCTATCTTGATCAGTCAATTTTAAATCCTTTACATAATCAATTAAGGTGGGTGCTTCTTCAATTGAATTTAAAATTGTTTTAAGAAGATACTGTTCTAAGATTCCTTCTTTTTCATGTGTAACAGGGTCACGTTCCCCGTGATGAATAGAATCGGGAACAATAACTTGATAACCATAAGAAGCCATTATATTTGCCTTAAACCGCTGGAACTCTTTGTTAGAAGACCAGCCGTGGTAGTATATTATTGTCGGTAACTTACCATTGCTATTTTCGGGCTTAAATTCTAAAGTTGGTATACCTTCAATTTCAACTCTTTTTTCACTGACATGTTTATTATATAATTTCCTTGTTGAATACACCATTTCTAGGTCACCTCT
>CAZXRH010000292.1:0-1626 GCA_964642575.1 uncultured Halanaerobiales bacterium | reverse complement strand
CCTCTTTCTCTCCCTCACCTAGTGATCCTAACTTATCTTCATCAATTTTTTCTAATTCATCATTATGATCACTTACCTTTATCGTATCCATCTCTTCCTCCACTATCTCTTCTATCAAGAAAGCGTCCTCGTAAAGTCCTTTCTTCCCATCCTCTACTGATTCTTCATAAACTGCTTCTGGTATGATACATTCACATCTGGAAGCTAAAGCTTGTAGGACCCCAGCTTTTTGTAGCTTTATCAAACCGTCCGAATCCAAAACGATCTTGCCCATTGTTATACAATGTTATACGCTATTTATTAATGTTTCGATTTTTTTAGTTTGTGTTATCCTGTAATCATCTCGCTTCCATCAGAGTGAGAATCGTATCTGTTGAACGAGGTTTTTTAGTCCGGTGGAGGTTATCTTACTTCTGAGGGTGAGAATTGGATGTATGTGTTTTCATCGAAATATGCAGCTCTTATCTTTTTTAATGGTGTTTTTGTTCGGTAGGAGAAAGCTCTGCAGTATGCGTACAATTGTGGGAAAGGTTTCTTCTTTTCAGCGTTCGGTTTGTAATCTAAAAGATAAATTTTCCCCCCTCTCACTTGGACGAAGTCTATATGACCGATGACCGAGGTTTCTAGGGTTTTATCGTAGTACCAGACCGGTAGCTCGGTAGCGATGGTGGCGACCATCCTCGTCGTCGGGGTAGCAACGAGGGTTCATTTTTTTAACGATTAAACGTACTTTAAATTCAGATTAATATCCTCAGTCTATCTCTATTGTAGGATTTTCTAATCTTTCCAGCCAATCATTGAATACCGGATCCGTTAACCTATATCTACCTCTTTCAACTTTTTTAACTATGCCTACTTTAATTAGGTAATTCATATATTTCGATAAAGCCGATGGAGGTGTATTTATTTCTCTAGCTATCTTGGAAATCCTTTCATGGTATGGTATAGATAGTATTATATCACCGTAAATAGCGGATTTTTGATTCATCCTATTCAACGTCTCTTTGAACTCCATCTCGAGTGTATCTAACATTTCGTCATACCCTTCTTCTAACCTTGATTTTGTAATTTTTTCCGTACCGTATTTGTTGAAAAGCGTGTATCCCAGTCTCTGGGTATAGTCTGGAAGCCCCCCCGTTAGATTCACGAACTTATCCAATACCTTATCATCGATATTAAGCCGTTCTTTAACGAAGTTTTTGGTGATATCCGTTGGAAGTTTATCTAGTTTAACTGTGTTCAATTGTCTGTAAAAAGGTGAACTCTTACTCTTTACTAGTTCTGTCATATATGTTACTGCCGAGCCTGTAAAAATATACATGCATCTACTTTGATGTTGGATTACGGATCTTAACCTTTTTACAAAATTCTCACCCCACCTCATGGCTATGTCAGGAAACTCATCTACCATGATGATAAAGAAAATATCCTTATCATCTCCTATCTTTTCCGGATATTCCAATGAGTTCTCCCATAGATCATTCTTTCCCTCTTGAAGCCCCATCCTGATACTTAGATAATGTGACACCGATATTTCAACTTCAGATGTTTGAGAAAGTATTTCTGATGTTTTTTTCTTGAGAAGGCTGGTTATCCTTTCTTTGTATCCCAAGTCTTTTGATTTCT
>CAZXRH010000291.1:0-1638 GCA_964642575.1 uncultured Halanaerobiales bacterium | reverse complement strand
CCTATACTTTAATGTATAATTTAGACCATATTAAAGATATATTATCTGAAGTATCCGTTTCATCCGGAATAGCTTCAGCTGAAGACAATAAAGAAGAATCTGCTAAAAAAGCTATTGAAGCCATGCAAGAATTAGCAGAAAAAGTAGGAGTAAATAAATGTTTAAGTGAATTTGAAGTTGAAAAAGATGATCTCGATATATATGCAAAGGAATTAGTAGAAAGTTATTATAGAGCAAATAATCCACGTGATCTAGACTTAGAAAGTGCTAAAGAGTTATTAGAAGACATGTGGAATGGGGAGATGAGATATAGATAAGGAGGTTTATTATGGCGGAGAGATTATTTGGTTATGCTGGAAAACAGTTGAGAGTTTCTTTAAGTGAAAACAGGATAAAAAAAGAGAAACTTGACCCTGAAACTATGCGAAAGTTTTTGGGTGGTTCGGGTTATGGAATTAAATTATTATATGATGAATTAGATGCAAATATTGATCCCTTGGGTGAAAGCAATAAATTACTATTCATGACTAGCCCCTTAACTCAGAGAGTTGTACCTGGAGGAGGTAGCCTGGAGGTATGTTTTAAATCACCACTGACCAATACTTGGGGAGAATCCAGAGTTGGAGATGAATTTGGTTTTGCACTTCGTAAAGGCGGTTTCGATTTTGCTATTATAGAAGGCAAAGCAAAAAATCCATGTTATTTAGTATTGGAAGATGGAGAAGTTGAAATAAAAGACGGTAAAGATCTGGTGGGACTTTCATCTTCTGAAAAAGAAAAAAAAGTAAAAGAAGAATTAGGACAAGACTTTTCTGTTTTAACAATTGGTCAAGGCGGAGAAAATCAGGTTCTTTATTCCTCAATTATGATAAATCATAGAGCTGTGGGCAGAGGTGGAGCTGGTGCTGTTATGGGATCTAAAAACCTGCTGGCTTTCGCTGCTAAAGGTACACAAGATATTGAAGCTGCTGATAAAAAGAAATTCATGGAAGCTGTTAGAAATGCTCATCAAACCATCAAAGATACTATAGGACCAGAGGGTTGGTCAGCAGATGGGACTACAGGTGGTTTAGTTGGTTGTGATGTTGCAGGTGACTTCCCCACAAAAAACTGGAATTCTAATTCTTGGGGAAAAGGCGAAGAAATATATGAATACTTTAAAGAGAATAATTTGGTTGACAGCAAACAATGCTATAAAGGTTGTGTAATTGAATGTGGAAGAATAGCCGAAGTAAAAGATGGAAAATATAAAACCCCAAAACATGAAGGTACAGAATATGAGTCCATGGCAGCATTCACAGCCTTTGTTTTGAATGAAGATGTGGATGTAGCGGTTCATTGTGATTACTTATGTAATGAATTTGGTATTGATACCATTTCTACAGGAGCAGCCATTGCTTTCGCAATGGAATGCTATGAAAATGACCTATTATCTGAAGAACTTTTGGGAGATATAGATCTAAGTTGGGGTAATTCAGAAGTTTTACCTGTAATGGTTAAAAAGATAGCAAAAAGAGAAGAAGGCTTAGGAAAATTATTAGCTGATGGAGTTAAAAACGCGTCTGAGATAATTGGACAAGGCTCAGAAGAATACGCTGTACAGGTTAAAGGTTTAGAAGCACCCGCCCATGACCCTCG
>CAZXRH010000290.1:0-1646 GCA_964642575.1 uncultured Halanaerobiales bacterium | reverse complement strand
AAAGTAGAAACCACTGTTTCTCACCAATAATAGGATTATTGGTTAATAGTTAGTATGTTTTCTTTGAGGCGATTTATGTCTCCTAACTTTTGTGAATTTAGCGGGTGGTTTCTACCACCCGTTTTTTAATTTGTTGTCAAAAAAAAGTGGAGGTGCATAAAATCAGTAATAATAATAGTTTGCGTGTTAATGATCAAATTAGAGCTAATAAAGTTAGGTTAATTGATAATGACGGTGAGCAAATTGGTGTCAAAGGTTTTGAGGATGCCATTACAACAGCTCAGGATAGAGGTTTTGACTTAGTGGAAGTAGCTCCACAGGCTGATCCACCTGTATGTAAGATAATGGATTATGGTAAATATAAATATGAGCAAGCTAAAAAGCTACAAAAGCAAAAGAAAAATCAAAATGTAATGAAAGTTAAAGAAGTGCAGATGGGTGTTAAAATCCAGGACCACGACTTTAATGTTAAATTAAAGCAAGCTCGTAGATTTTTAAATGATAAGAACAAAGTTAAAGTTAGGATTCGTTTCCGGGGTAGAGAAATGGTTCATAAAGATATTGGCTATGAACTTATGGATCGACTTAAAGAACAAACCGAGGATATTGGTAAAGTTGAAAGCGGCCCTAAGATGGAAGGTCACAACATGCTTATGTTCTTAACCCCTAAAAGTGAAAATTAAGGAGGAATTAATCTATGCCTAAACTTAAAACACATAAAGGAATAAAAAAGAGAGTTAAGGTTACTAAAAGCGGTAAAATCAAAAGAAGAAAAGCTTTTAAAAGCCATATTTTAACTAAAAAGTCAAGTAAAAGAAAAAGACAATTGAAAAAACCTAAGATGATGGATAAAACACATCAGAAGAAATATAAAAAATTACTACCATATGAATAATTAGACATTTGGTAAGTTTCGAAAAGGAGTGATTAATCATGGCTCGTGTGAAGAGAGGTTCAAGAGGACGTAAAAGAAGAAAGAAAGTTTTAAAATCTGCTAAAGGTTTTATTGGTTCTAGAAGTACACTTTTTCGTCCAGCAAAACAGGCTGTAAACAAATCATTACAGTATGCATATAGAGATAGACGACAAAAGAAACGTGAATTCCGTCGTTTATGGATTACAAGAATTAATGCAGCAGCTAGACAAAACGGCCTAGCTTATTCCAGATTTATTAATGGTTTAAAACAGGCAAATGTTGAAATAGATAGAAAGATGTTGGCTGACTTAGCTGTAAATGATAAAGATGCTTTTAGCGAATTAGTTGAAGTAGCTAAAGCTGAATTATAAAAAATACTTAAAAACCCGGCATTTGCCGGGTTTTAACTATATTAAGGTGAGATATTTATGGAAAAAATAACAAGTATAAAAAACGATAAGATTAAAGAACTTAGAAAATTATATCAAAAAAAATATAGAAAATCTAAAAAACAATTCATTTTAGAGGGACTAAGGCTAATACGTGGGGCCTATAAATCAGGCGCTGACCTTGAACAGATCTTTTTAACTCAAGATTACTATGAAAACCATAAAACTGAGTCCTTTATTATCAACAATGAAAACAAATTAGTATATGTTTCATCTAATTTAATAGAAGAAGTTGCTGATACAGATAATCCCCAGGAAATAATTGCAGTAGTAAACGAACC
>CAZXRH010000289.1:0-1654 GCA_964642575.1 uncultured Halanaerobiales bacterium | reverse complement strand
TTTCACGGTATTTATTAACGTATTTACTTGTTACTTTGAATCCGTTTTCAGTATCAAAAATTATCTTCCTATAACTTTTCCAAGATAAAAATTTAGTGTGTTTATCATAATAGATACACCCCAATTTTGATCCATTCCATTTATTTTCCTCACTAGGATAAAGAATACAGAAAATATCTTTAATATCTATACTATGTTTATTTACTAATGGTCCTCTCCATACCAATTTACCATCATCAAATCTATACTTTTTAACAAATGAATTCTTCAATATTCGTCTATAACCAAGGAAATAAATGGAAATTGGAACCTGTAAACAGAATATTATCACGATATACATTATCGCTGATGCTAATATGGCTAAAGGTCTATGTAATGGAGGGTTGAAAAAGTTGAACTCTGTTAGAAAAAGTAGAGCGAAAAGTGGACATGCTATCGCTATGAATATCTGTATATCTACAGTTTTTTTTCTCGTATATTTCCAATCGTTTTCATAGATCTCTGGCATGGATATACCTCACAACTCAACATAATAATTTTTCTATAATATCTAAGGTTGTATTATCTGCAAAAAATTTCGTCAAAGTTTAAGTAGTGATTCTGATAATCATTTTATGGGATTATCTAACGAAGATATTCGGAAGATCATTTCATGGGTTGTGGACCATGGTTTGTCCACAGCCTATGCAGCTGATAAATTCGACGTTACTAGGCGTCGAATACAGCAACTCGTCAAGGAATACAAAGATACTGGAAAGGTACCAACTTTGAAGAAACGTGGAAGAAAACCCTACAGAGAATATTCAGATGAAATCATCGATCTTATCACACGAGGCTGGAAGAAATATCGTATGGGTTCTGTCGCAATCGCCGAACGATTGCGAGAGGATCATGAAATCAGTATAGATAACAACTTCGTTCATAAGATCTTGCTGGAGAATAACATGGCCAGGGAAAACGATAACAAGAAAGTTAGAAAAAAGCCATGGATAAGGTACGAACGAAATCATAGCTTATCAGCTGTTCACATGGACTGGCATCAAAACAAGCACAGACAATGGGTCTGTGCTGTACTAGATGATTCTAGTCGTAAAATACTCTCCGCAGGAGAGTATGAACGGCGGAGTGCTGAACATGCTATCGAACTGCTGGATAAAGCATATGAAAAGTTCTACCATGTAAGACCGATACGAGAAGTGATAACTGATCATGGTACAGCTTTCTACGCTAATAAACGGGATAAGGATGGTAAAGCTGAGCATTCATTCGAAAAATATTGTAAGGAGAAAGGTATCAAACAATTGCTCTGCCAGTATAATCATCCGCAGAGCAATGGTAAGATCGAGAAGTGGTTTCATACCTATGAACAACACAGGTACAGATATGATTCCATTGATGATTTTATTGACTGGTATAATGAGATCAAACCGCATTTCAGCCTAGATCTCAGAACACCTGAAGAGATGTTCTGGAAAAGATCTCGCTCCTATATTTTAGGAAACCTTTTTGAGATAACCAAAAAGGGTGATAAAATATGAAGCGAAATAATTCGCAGATAACACAAAGCTGGGAAAAAGTCCTAAAATATATATACTATAACCTTTGTGCATATATGCAATAGCACAAACGTAACAAAATTACGATAATCACCCTC
>CAZXRH010000288.1:0-1656 GCA_964642575.1 uncultured Halanaerobiales bacterium | reverse complement strand
TCAATTAAATAAAGAAAAGCTGCTGGATCTGGTTTGCGGGGAAAATCCTCATCACGAGAAATAAGTTCTGTAAAATATTCTCTCATTCCATATTGAGCTAAGAGTTCTCTTAAAGTTTTTCCACCACGGTGTGTAACTAATAAGTTTAAACCACCTCTATCTTTTATAAGTTCAACCATCTCTTTCGCTCCAGCAAAAGGAGGTTCCTCGATTGGAGCTCCGTTTTCCATATATTCTGCATGGAATTGATCTACAATTGTCTCCTGGTCAGCTTCAATACCTTCGGACAAATTATCAGCACAATGTTTAAGTGAATACTTACTCCACTTCAAAACCTCTTCATATTCACATTCTTTTTGATACTTTTCTTTCATGACTTTTAAAAAAGTATGTGCTACTCCGGGATATGTATTGAATAGAGTGCCATCAAAGTCCCAGATAATATTTTTATACATATATTATTACCTCACTTATATCAGTTTTTGGAAAACTTTTTCGTTTTCTTTGTCAATAGTGACCGCTGCATAGGCTCCGTTAATAAAGGTGAGTTGTGGTGGTTTATGACCGAGGTCAACATCATAAACAACTGGAATACCGGTTTCTTCTTTAAAAGTATTTAAGGCATCTAAATAAGTATATCCTTTTAGTGCTTCATATCCCGCTACTCGCCCGTATAAAAAGCCATTACAGTGTTCAAACCAACCATTCATCTTCATCTGCCATAAGGTGCGCCTTACATCTGTAGAATCCATCTCACAGCTTTCAAAATACCAGATAATACCATCATCCTGATAACGGTTGACAAAGTCATTTACTTTATCATAAGGAGTTCCTATTAATTTACAGATTATATCTAGGTTACCACCAATCAACCTACCGCTAAACTTAGTGGTTTCTTGCTCACCCAGAATCTGCCAATTTACTTCTTCGGTTAGATTATAAGGTGGGAAGTTATCTTCGGTAACTTCCGACCATTCTTCCTGATATAGTTCTAAACTTTCCTGAATAAAGGAGTCACCTTGTTCAGTTTGTAATATTTTAATACTTTCTTCCACTGATTCATGCACAGAATTGTTACCAAAGTCAAGGAAATTGGGTCCATGAGCAGTAGCAATATTTAAGTTTAGAGTTAAGGTAAATAAAAGAGTACTGAGATCGGAAAAACCCATGATCCATTTTGGCTGGGCTTTGCTCAATCTTTCTAAATCAAGATGAGGTAAGATCTCCATTAAAAACTCTCCACCCCAGGGTGGTATAATTGCTTTAATATCATCATTTAGATATAAGTACATAAATTCTTTTGCCCTTATCTCAGGAGGAGCACTGACCAGTTTATCATTTTGCCTTACTGAATCAGTTTCAAAAACATTAAAACCCATTTCTTTAAATTTAGCTGCTGCACTGTCTAGTTTATTAGCAAAAACCCCTGTTGCACCAGATGACGGAGCTGTAACTCCTATAGTATCTCCTTTTTTTAGTGGTTCTGGATATTCAACCATAGTATATATAATGCCTCCTTTTAGTTATCTGTTAGCTTCTCTTTATTTTTATTGAAAAAGTCAATTAAGAGCTCTACTGCTGCTTTTTGTTTTTCATCAAGTTTAATATTAAACTCATTTTTTAAGAAAAAAAGAATAGTTAAAGATACCTCATAGA
>CAZXRH010000287.1:0-1680 GCA_964642575.1 uncultured Halanaerobiales bacterium | reverse complement strand
AAAAATATAATATTGGTTTAGAGAATTTCAATGGTTGGAATAAAGAAAGAGATATGCACAATTATCTCATGAGATTAAAACCCAAGGTCAAAAAAATTTCTGAAAAATGCAAAGAGACCACTACCATGTTTGTAAGAGAAAATGATAAAGCTATTTGTGTATTAGGTGAAGAGTCAAAGCAAATCATTAAGGCATATCTCATGATTGGAAGGGAAATTCCTCTTTTTTGTACTGCTGCCGGTAAAGCGATGTTAGCCTTTCTACCAAAAAAAGAAGTAAATAAGATACTACAGATTTCAGGCATGAAAAAGTATATGAAAAAGACAACAATAAATAAAGAGGAACTTTTTGAAGAATTAGAACAAATCAAACAACAGGGTTATGCTATTGAAAAAGAAGAATTTGAAGAATTAATTAATGCAGTAGGGATACCAGTCTTAAATAAATATGGGAGACCGGTTGCTTCGGTTTCTGTGGTGGGACCGATCATGAGATTTACTGATGAAAAGATTGAAACATGTAAACCTTTCTTATTAGAAAAGTCAGAAGAGATGAGCCAAATTGTCCAAGGAGAATATTATAAATAGAAAGTAATAATAAAAACTAAACAGATTATTCATTTGGGAAATCCAGCCGGATTTCTCTTTTTTTGTTTATATATACAATTTCGTCAACATTAAATTTAGTAATTATTTACAAAAGGATTATCTGTATGAGCCGAGAATAAGTTTAAATAGAAGTTCACTAAATAAATAATTATTTCATAATATGAAATTCTTCAACGATTTTTTTCTTAACTAATGTCAGAAAATTTAAATTTTTAGTTAAAAATATAGAAAGGGGGGTTAATAATAAAAAAGTTAGTCCTGTGACAAAAATTTTAAATCATAATAATAAGGAGGAATAATATGAGTACTGAAAAAGATTTAGATTTAGAATTTGACCGTGATTATCCTTTACAGCATGTGCCTAAAAAAGCAAGAGTAAGTATTATTTCAATTAGTGCGGTTTTATTAGGATTTACGTTCTTTACTCCTACCATGTTAGCTGGAGCAGAAATAGGTGTTGCTTTTAGTCTTTGGCCTGATTTCTTTTACATTTTACTTGGTGGTAGTCTAATTTTAGGTGTATATGTTGCTTTGCTATCAGTCATAGGAGCACGTAGTGGTCTTACAACAGTTTTACTTAGTAAATATACGTTAGGAAAAGCCGGTGCTAAATGGGCAGATATATTATTAGGTGGTACACAAATTGGCTGGTATGGTGTTACTGTTGCAACCATGGCGCAGATGTTTGCCAAGGCCTTAGGTTGGGAACCCTATACAGTTCCTTTGATGATTATATTCAGTTTAATGATGGGTATAACAGCCTATCACGGTTATAAAGGAATGGAAATATTAAGTTATGTTTCTGTACCCTTACTTTTAGTATTAGGTATTTGGGTAACTACAAAAGCTGTTGGTGATGCAGGTGGTTGGGCTCAACTAGCCACAATTGAACCAACTGGCTCAATGACAATTGCAACTGCAATTACAGTTATAGTAGGAACATTTGCTAGTGGAGGTACTCAGGCCCCCAACTGGACTCGTTTTGCTAAAAATGCTAAAGTTGCATTTTGGGCAGCCTTAGTTGCATTTTTAATTGGTAATGGACTAATGTTATTTTTTGGTGCAATTGGTG
>CAZXRH010000286.1:0-1680 GCA_964642575.1 uncultured Halanaerobiales bacterium | reverse complement strand
AAAAAGGGAAAAATAATGAAGAAGGACTTTTCACTATTAATAATCAAGGAGAAACTTTAAATAATGGTTATCATAAATTATCAAACGGTTGGGTAATGGGGGTCGCTGCCCCTAATCAGGAAGTTTTAGCCGGGGTTAACCAGACCAGAAATTATCTGATCATAATTGCTATTATAGCAACCCTGCTGGCCATCGGTGCCATGTATATCTTGGGTAATAAAATTGCAAAACCGATTAAGCTATCAGCAGATATCACTGAAAATATTGCTCAGGGAGATTTAACGGAAAGACTTCCTGATAAATATGAAGATAGAGAAGATGAAGTAGGTACTTTAGCAAAGTCAATTAATGCAATGACCGAAAACTTAAATAATATTATCAATGAAATAACAGATATTGCCAATAAGCTTTCTTCTTCCAGCCAGGAACTCTCCGCTTCCAGTGAAGAGATTTCTGCCTCAGCTGAAGAAGTTGGCTCAGCCATAGAAGAAGTTGCATCTGGAGCAGAAGAACAGTCCGCTCAGATTGAACAAACCAGTCAAAATGTGGAAGGTTTAGTTGATCAGGTGGAAAATGTTCGGGCTAAATCGGGTAATATGGATGAACAGGCTGATAATGTAATGGGAAATATTACTGAAGGCAATGAAGCTATTGATGATTCTATCAACCAGGTAGAGGAAGTTAAAAAACAGTCCAATGCAGTTTCTAATAAAATCAATGAATTAGGTCAACTTTCACAAGAAATCGGTAATATTGTAGAATTGATTAATGATATTTCAGCTCAGACCAATCTATTAGCATTAAATGCAGCAATTGAGGCTGCCCGAGCGGGTGAAGCCGGCCGTGGTTTTAGTGTTGTTGCTGATGAAATCAGAGAATTAGCTGAAGAGTCATCTGAAGCAACTGAACAAATTGCCGGACTAATTAATGATATTCAAAATAGAGTAGGAGCAACCATAGATCAGATGGATAAAGCAGAAGATGCAGTGGACAGCAGTGTTAATGCAATTGAAATGACAGAAGATAACTTTACTGAAATTAATCAGGCAGCCCAAAATTTAACAGCTTTAATTGATGAGATAAGTCAATCAGCTGAAAAAATGGCAGATAGAACTAATGATGTAAGTGCTTCAATCGAAGAAATATCAGCTGTAAGTGAACAGGCTTCTAGTAATGCAGAAGAAGTAGCTGCTACAAGCGAAGAGCAGAGTGCTTCTACTCAAGAAATTGCTAAATCAGCTGAAGATCTTTCTAAAATGGCTGAAAACCTATCAAAGTCAGTTGCTAAGTTTAATACACAATAATTTATAAGATAATCATATAGAAGGTTGGTGAAATTTTTAAAAAGTAATATTTTGTTTCAATAGTACTATTATATATATTCTAAATCTATTATATAAACATAATCAGGAGGAATAAATTTGCAGATATTTAATAAATTTAGAGTTAAACTTTTGATCATTTTAGTTGGTTTAATGGCAGTACCATTAATAGTTTTTGGTTTAATTTCCATTAACAGTAATACAAATATGATTGAAGAATATACTTATCAGGAAAACCTTGAAATGTCAGAAGCATTAGCTACAGAGGTTGATAATATGCTAACCAGTAGTGAAAACATACTTAATGTAGCTGCTGGCTCTGAAAGTTTAAAAGCCATGAATGTTGAAGATATGGATG
>CAZXRH010000285.1:0-1690 GCA_964642575.1 uncultured Halanaerobiales bacterium | reverse complement strand
GAATATCCTTATACTGAAAGCTTTTTTGAAGATCAAAAGTTAGCAGTTGATGATCCAGATAAAACTTTAAGGGAAATATTTTCGGAATTAACAGTTGAAGAAAAAGAAGATGTAGTCTTTGATATAGATCAATTTGCAGCTAATCTGGCTTCACATATTCGTAATATGCAGGAGTTTTTAGGTGAAAATGATTCAGTTGTTGGCAAACTTTCTATACTGCCTGGTAAGGATAAAGATGATAAACAGGAAGATTACGAAAAATTAGATATAGAAAGTGGAGAGATCATTTCAATTGTTGGGCCAACTGGCTCTGGTAAAAGCCGTCTATTGGCAGATATTGAGTGGACTGCCCAGGGAGATACTCCAACTGACAGACAAATTTTAATTAATGATGAAGTTCCTGATAAAAAATGGCGCTTTACTGGTGGTAAAAAGCTGGTAGCCCAGCTATCTCAAAACATGAATTTTGTAATGGATCTTTCGGTTATGGAATTTTTAAATTTGCATGCAGAAAGTCGCTTGATTGATAATCAAAAAGAAGTTGTAGAAAGAATTTTTAGAGAGGCAAATCAGCTGGCAGGAGAGCAGTTTGACCGAGACACTCAAATCACAAGTTTAAGTGGAGGTCAATCACGTGCCCTAATGATAGCAGATACTGCAATATTAAGTTCTTCACCAATAATTTTAATTGATGAAATAGAAAATGCCGGTATTAACCGTGAAAAAGCACTAGAACTACTGGTAGGAGAGGAAAAAATTGTGCTGATGGCTACTCATGATCCAATCCTAGCTTTAATGGGAGATAAGAGAATTATCATCAACAATGGTGGAATAAAAGATATAATTGATACGACTGTAGAAGAAAAAGAATTAATGAAGGAGTTAAAGGTTCTGGATAATGTATTAACGGATCTCAGAGATGATCTGCGTTA
Source organism: uncultured Halanaerobiales bacterium (assembly GCA_964642575.1). Classification (GTDB taxonomy): domain Bacteria; phylum Bacillota; class Halanaerobiia; order Halanaerobiales; family M55B127; genus M55B127. The sequence continues at coordinate 758 of CAZXRH010000285.1, read as the reverse complement.
TGGTAAAAACTTATCTCGAATTAGTGAAGAGTTAGCTGCGGTAAAAAGTGCGTAAATTAACAGTATATATTTGTATCTGATACAAGAAATAAATTTCGTAAAACTTATGAATGAGAGACAGCCCGGGAAAGTATTAACCAAACTTTTTCGGGCTGTCTTATTAATAACAAGAATAAGTTGCACTTTAATTAAATTGTCAATATAAATAAGAGTCCTTTTTGTAATATTTTTTAATTTTTAGTATAAGATATTTTAAAAATAAAACAGGAAATATAAAATATAATCAATAAAGAATATTAAAAACTTTTTTCATTTTAAGACCTGCCGGGAGGCGGGTTCTTTTTGTTTTAGACCTAAAAATAGATAATGTACAAGATTATTTAAGAAATTTAAATGTTGGTTTTAATTCACTTTTACTAATATTTTTTATTTCTAAGGGTTTGTCTTGAAAGATAATATTTAAAATAATGATAAAAATTATAATAATTCTTTATAAATTAAATAGTTTGTGCTATAATAATTGTGAAATAATTAATAATCATGGTTATATATAGTATTTGAAGTTATTTTAGTTTATATTGAAGATGCTCATAAGCTGATTTTAAAAATATAATGATAATAAATATTTTTTGCAGATTGGGGAGCTAAAATGTTAATTGATATTCACATGCATGAAAGCAGGTATTCTTTTGATAGTTTTGTTTCGTTAGAAGAAATAGTTGCTAAAGCTAAGTATATAGGTCTAGATGGTATTTGTA
>CAZXRH010000284.1:0-1711 GCA_964642575.1 uncultured Halanaerobiales bacterium | reverse complement strand
ACTAGTTAGTAGGGAGGTGTTATAAAAAAGTAATAAGAACTGGTAAAAATAGTAGAAGAGTAGCTAAAAATTACAAAACCAGAGAGGGGTAAAAATATGAGAAAATTATTAATATTATTAACAATTAGTATGTTATTAGTTGGACTATTTTCAATAACTGCCCTAGCAGAATTCCCAGAAAGAACAATAAATGTAATAGTTGGTTATGGTGCTGGTGGAGGTACTGATAATGCAGCTCGTTCACTTTCTAATCCTGCTAAAGATTATATTGATGTACCTTTAGTAGTTAATAATAAACCGGGGGCTAATGGTGCAATGGCTTCAGCTTATGTCCAAAATCAACCTGCTGATGGTTATACAGTTTTATTTGCACCTTCCTCACTATCATTAAACATAGCTATGGATACTGTTGAATATACTGCTGAAGATTGGCAGCCAGTCATGAGAGCTCAATCTGATGTTTCTATCATCGCTACAGCAGCTGACAGCGAATTTCAAACTATTGACGAATTAGTAAGTTATGCAAAAGAAAATCCAGGTGAAGTTAAAATAGGTTGTGTTGGTTCTATTACAAAACTATATGTTGAAAACTTTGCTGCAAAAGCTGGAATCGATGTTACTTCAGTTATTTACCAATCGGCAGGAAATGAACAAAAAGATGCTTTAGCCGGAAACTTACATGCATTTCAGGCTGAGATGCAGGAAATTAAAGGTTTAGTTGATGCTGGTAAAGTTAAACCATTGGTATTTATTAAAGGTGGAGATAGAGTAGAGGACTTCCCTGAAGTACCTACTACTGTAGAAAAGGGTTGGGATGCTACCGCAGGTATTTGGCGTGGAATTTTCGTTAAAGCCGGTACACCTGATCATATAGTTCAGTACTTACATGATATGTACAAAAGAGCTATGGGTAGTGACCATTATAAAGAATTTGAAACTAATAATTTCTTATTCTTAAATCCTGGCTATTTAAGTACTGAAGAATTCGAGGAATTCTTTGTTAAAGATATTGAAACTATGAAAGGATTAAAAGATCTACTCGAATAGAAACATTAAGAATATTAACTGAATGATGTTGAGGTATTGGGTAGGTATAAATCCTACCCAATACCTTAAATTAATATAAGTGAGGTGAGGTTAGTGAGGACCTATAAAAAAGAGTTAATAATAAGTATAATATTTATTGCATTGTCTTTATACTTATTATTTGCGCTAAATAGTATAAAAACCACATCTGGTCAAGGAGTAAGTGCAGTTTTTTGGCCTCGTATAATCATAATATTAATGTTGATTTTGAGTATTGTAAATTTAGTGCAAATCACTGTTAAAAAAACAGAAATCGTTGCTAAATTAAAAGAAAAAAGAAAACAAGATCCTGATGAAATCAAATCTAATATACATAAATTTTATTATTCAATGGCAATATTAATAGCTTATGTCTCCTTGTTAAATAGAATGGGTTTTGTATTTTTAACTCCGTTCTTTTTAATGGCTTTATTTTGGGCTTTAGGATATAGAAAAAAAATATTAGTACCTATTTTAGCTTTTTCGATAGTTATAGCACTTTCTTATTTATTTCCTAATCAGCTTAATCTCTTATTACCAAGGGGTCAGGGTTTTTTCAGAGAATTTAGTTATATTTTTTATTAATATCAATTAATTGGTTAAAAAGGAGGTACAATAATGTTAAATAACCTCATGGTAGGTTTTG
>CAZXRH010000283.1:0-1730 GCA_964642575.1 uncultured Halanaerobiales bacterium | reverse complement strand
CAATGGCAGGCATGACTTTAGATGAAGTAGTAGAATATCAAAATAAAGTGCCGGGCTTAGGAGATATACCTTTAATTAGATGGTTATTTAGAGAAGAAAGAAATCAAAAAGGCCAAAGAGAGATGCTGATCTTTATTACTCCCAAAATTATCAACCAGTGAGTGATTATAAATGAAAAAATATATAGTATTCCTATGTCTATTACTAATTCTAGTTCCAACTGCAAATATAATGGCAGCTAATAATTTTCAAAATATGGAACTAACTGAAGCCATTGAACAGATAGCAGAGCTAAAGAGTAAAAATGTTATTTTCCTTTCTGAACCTCAGGGTAAAATAGGCAGTGAGATTGATTTAGAAAATGCATTTTCAAAAATATTAGTAAGTATATTATCTTCTACAAACTATCAGTTTGTAGAACACAATGATTACTATATTATCGGCCTATTTTCAGATGATTCAGCTGAATTTGCCAAATTATCCGATACAGTTGTTTATGAAACAAAATATTTAACACCTGATATTTTAATAGAAAGATTAGATTATCCTGGTGTTAAAATAAAGCCATCGGAAAATAAAGGTCAAGTAATCATTCAAGGTCTACCTGAAGATATAAAAAAGGTTAAGGAAAAGATAGTGAAACTAGATAAAAGGGAAAACTTTCCTCAGGTCCAATATGAAATGACCTTAATTGATATAACAAAAGAAAGTAATAAAAAATTAAACTTAGAAGCTATCAAAGCGTCCAGTGAAAAAAATGAGTTCTTTGAATTTTATCAGTCTAATAATGTATTAGAAATTATTTTAAATGAGTTAATAAATAGTATGGAGATTAGTGCCTCTGATTCTTATCAAAAATCAATGAAAGTAGCTAATCCGGGTGTAGTAACTGAGATTGGTACAACGGGAACTTTAGAAATAACTGAAGAATTATTGACTATTACAGAAGAAGATACCATTGAACAGACTACTAATTTTATTACTGAGATTACACCACAACGCATAGCCAGTGATGGTAAAATAAAAACAGATATTAGAATAGATTCTAATCAAGCTGTAGCTTTCAGCACAAATCTCTGGCTTGTATCGAACAAAACTGAACTTATAGGCTTATTATCTATTAATAAAAAAGGCAAAGAAAGTTCGATGACTGGCCGAGCAAAATCAGAGAGAAAAAGAACCTATGCCATATATATTACTGCTAAACCGGTGACTTCTTCTCCAGCCGCACAGTTGAATGGACTGGATAAAATTATATTTGCTGATTATCAAAAAGAAACTAAGGTTGAAAAAGATAGTATAAAAATTATGGCAAATCAAGACTTTGAGTATGATTTAGATCTATTTATACACAATGACAAATCAGCTGATATTTTTACTTTAAAAAGTAGAGAAAGTAATAAATACTTAGAGATAGGTTATGGTTTAAACTTAAGAGAGACACTGGCTCTTGATCTTAAAGGAATCATTAAAAAAGAGGATGAAAATGAACTCTTATTGGGAATCTCTGATAAAGTATATTTAACAGACAACTTCCAATGTTCAGCAGGATATTACCCTGTTGTTTACTTAATAGAAAAAAGTGAGTTTAATAAGGGGGCTGGATATCTTAACTTAAGTTACCAACCAAATTCCTTTTTATTAAACTTAAGATATAATCACAATCTAGAAATTTATCCATATAAATTTGATACAGGTTTTGTTTTTAATAAAAACTGGTCTCTATTAAT
>CAZXRH010000282.1:0-1733 GCA_964642575.1 uncultured Halanaerobiales bacterium | reverse complement strand
GGATCTGGGAAGTCACCTAACCAACCCATAAATCCAATTGTAAACTTACCTTGTAATAAGGTATCTAGATAAGAGGACCATTGAACGCCTCTTACATTTATTTCGAATTTAGGATTGAGGTTTTCTACATAGGTTTTCAGGATATCACATGCTGCTTGACGGGCTGTATTACCAGTATTGTAAAGTAAGGTCATCTTGAAGCCTTTTTCCCAAACTTCACCGTCAAATGCTTGCTTTAAGTGTTCTTCGGCAGCTTCGAGATCCTGACTATATACAGGCTGGTCTTCGCTTGTTCCTAATAATGGTCTTACAATAGGACCACCAGCTTGAATAGCATTACCCATTCTTACATCTTCAACAAATGCTGCATAGTTAAATGCATTAATGAAGCCCAATCTGACATGTTTGTCAGCAAAGAATTTGGGTGGGATTCCTTCACCATCAAGTTTTCCACTACCAACACTGTCGTTACCTTTAGTTTCAATCTCCCAGTTCATAATACCAGTCATATTCTGTTGAGCAGGAATACCTGTAGTTACAGTTACCCCGTCCATTTCTTCAACCTGGCTTAAGAACTGGTTAGGAACATAAATCATATCTGCGTCGCCGCGTTGTAATAAGAGTTTTCTTGTACTAAACTCATCAATATTTTTAAATACAACGGTTTTAAAGTTAGCAGGTTCTCTCCAGTAATTGTCATTTCTTTTTAAGTAAACATGGTCGCCATTTTCCCATTCAGTGAGAACAAAGGGACCAGTACCCATCATTTTGTCATAAAGAGGATCATCTTCTTTGGCTGGGTCATAGTATTCAGCTATAGTTTCAGGACTTCCATCCCAAGCACCTTGATTAATACTCCACTCTTTATCAATAATTGAACCCCAGGAAGCACCTTGAGCTAAGATATTTAAGAATGGAGGATAAGGTCCATCTTGTAGGTGGAAGACTACATTATTGCCATCTACTTCAATTACTTTTTCTAATTCATTATATACTTTGCTTGATTGATCAGCGGTTAAATCACCAGGTGCAATATCTTCACCAAGAACATCTTGAACAAATGCATCTAGACTTGAAACACCTAAGAGAGGTTCATAAAGCATCCAGATTGGTCCACCAGAACGGTCATTGATCATACCTCTTAGGATACTATACTTTACATCTTCAGGAGTTAAAGCATTACCGTTACTAAATTCTACTCCTTCACGAAGTGGAAATACATAAGTAGTACCATTATCTTTAATTAAACCATTTGCTTCACTAGGAACTTCTGTAGATAATAATGGTCTAAATTCAGTAACAGACTCTCCCTGATAAGCTATTAAGTTTTCATAAACATTATAAATAATCTCAGCACTACCGGTGTCATATGAAAAATGGGGATCTAATGTGTTCTGATTACCAATTGTGACATAAGTAAATGTATCTGGTTTCTTTACATCTTGAGCACCCGTAATACTAACTACTGAAAATACTAAAACTAATGACAACACTAAGATACCTAATTTTCTCTTCATTTAAAATTTTTCCCTCCTTGAAATAATACTAACTTATTTAAAAATTTAACTGATATTTTTCAATTCTGTCGTCCTCTGATTTCACCCCCCTTAAAATATAAAAAAGACTTGATTTTGGTCTTAAACAAAACCAATAAAACTTAAATGACATAACTCTCCGTGAAACTCTATTACTATATTCTATGAATTAGAATGAAATCCTTCCTTATGTTACAA
>CAZXRH010000281.1:0-1741 GCA_964642575.1 uncultured Halanaerobiales bacterium | reverse complement strand
ATAAATTTAACGGTGATACGGGTGTAATGACTGATGTATATTTACAGGATTATGACCAGGGAAAACCAACGGTATTGATTCAGGCTGAAAGTGCGAAATGGCTTGAAACAGGTTGGAAGTTTTTTGACGGAGAGATCTTTTATTTAAAGACCGGTGAACGGATTCCAGCATTAGAATTTGATGAATATAATGCTGTGCAGATCTTTAACAGGCCGGAAGAAATTTCGAAACTAAATAAAAAAGTATCAGACATGAACTTTAGTGAATTAAGAGAATATATTAATCTCAAGGAAAGTCAAGGAAGAGAAACATTTGAAGAAAGGGTAAAGCTTCATCAAAGAATATCTATACCCTTTGCAAGCTTTATTTTCGCTTTATTGGCTGCTCCTTTAGGAATTAAACCGGGAAGGTCTAGTGGTTCAGCTGTCGGGTTAGGACTCAGCATTATTGTTATCTTTATATATTATATCTTAATGACAGTTGGAGATGCTGTTGCTTCTCAGGGAACTGTAGCCCCTTGGCTGGGAGCCTGGCTGCAGAATATTGTTTTCTTAATTATAGGAAGTGTCTTACTTTATAGGGTTGCCAGATAAACAGGAGTGTAAAATATGAGCGGAATTAATATAATGATATTAGTATTAATATTTAGTGGAATAATAGCCTATATTGGAGACAGGATAGGAATGAAGGCCGGGAAGAAAAGAGTTTCCCTCTTTGGTCTCAGACCGCGCTATTCTTCAATGATTATTACTGTTATGACGGGTATTTTAATTGCCCTCTTAACAATATCTATCCTGCTTTTTACCTATACCAATTTAAGGCAGGCTTTGTTTAATATTAATGATGTTTTAAATAGATTACAGAACTTAAATCAAAAGTTAGAACAAAGAGACCAGGAATTAGAACAGTTAAAGGCAGAAATTGACCAAAAAACAACTGAATTAGAGGAACTAACCTTACAGCGAGATGAATTGACGACCGAGCTTGAACAAACAGAAAAAGAATATGAACAGACTAAAGAGGATTTAAGTGAAGCTCATAATGAAATTGCGCAGTTGAAAAAAACAAGGGAAGAGTTACAGAAAAATATTGCTCTATTAGAAGAAGAACAAACCAAACTAGAAGATCAGGTAAATGAACTTAACCAAAAGATAAGTACATTAACTAAAGACTATGAAGAAGTTAAAGAACTTGCTTCTCAATATAGAACCGGTATGGTATATTACATGGGTAAAAATATAGTTTATCAAAAAGGTGATATTGTATATTCCAAAGTATTGGAAGCCGGACAGTCACAATCAAAGATAATTGAAGACTTAAACCAGATGTTAGATGAAGCAAATAAAGTAGCCAAAGAAGAAAACATTAAAGTAGATGAACAGACCGGACGAGCCTTAAGAATCCAGTATGAGGATATATCAAATGTGGCAAAGATTCTCTTTAATATGGATAAAGGACAAAAAGTAATTGTAAGCCTAGTAGCAAGCTTTAATGTACCGGAAGGTGACTGGCTATCTGTAAACTTCTTACTTAACAGAGACTTTGTCGTATTTAACGAAGGAGATGTAATAGCCAGTAAGATCATTAATGCAAGTCTCTCTACCGGGGAGATAGAACAAGCCTTGGAAGAACTTTTAAATACAATCAACGGAAAAGCAATCCAGAAAGGTATCTTACCTGATTCACAGGGACAGGTAGGTTCACTCGATTTCAGTGAGTTCTATAACCTCTTAAATAGAAT
>CAZXRH010000280.1:0-1750 GCA_964642575.1 uncultured Halanaerobiales bacterium | reverse complement strand
ATCTGAAGTGCACCATCATAGAAGTCATCACGGCCGATCACTTCAATTACTTCATTAACGGACTTGGTGTCTATCATTCCTTCTGCACCAAGTTTTAGAATGTTTTCTGCACCCATTTCTACGATTTCGGGTAATTTATTTGCAGCCATACCTGCAGCAAGTTTGGTGGGTATGTCATTTTCCTGTACTGTTACTACATTAACTGTATAATTTGGATTGTCTTCTTCAAATCTTCTTGCAATATCTCTAATTATCGTAGCTCGAGCCTCTTCGGTCTGAGTGGTCCAATACTCAATCTCTGTTTTAGCAAAAGCATTGAAACTAAATGCCAGGGTTAATACCAAGACCAGACTAACTAACATCAAATACTTTCTTTTCAAGGCTTTTCCCTCCTCATGTTTAATTTTGTTTACTTCTGTTTATTTAAACCCCAAAAAGGGGTATAAACCTGTTTGGTCAATCGTTTGACTAAACAAATTTTTACAGCTTAGTAGTAGATTCTCGTTCAATTAACTTACATGGTAAATAGATATTGATGTCTTCTACTTCATTTCCCTGAATTAATTTGTGCAGCATATCCATGGCTGCTTCACCAATCTCTTTTTCAGGCTGGCCTACTGTAGTTAGTTCAGGTTCAGATACTCTTGCTATTATATTATTGTCAAATCCAATTATTGAAATATCATCAGGTACTTTTAATCCAGATTTTTTAATGACTTTTATAGCACCAGCAGCCATTTCATCACTACCAACAAAAACTGCAGTGGGACGTGGTTTGAGTTTAAGAATATTTTTCATTGCTTTCATACCACTGCCCAATTTAAAGTCACCTTCAAATACTAAATCAGAATTGAACTCAATATTGTTGCGCTCTAAAGCTTTTTTATAACCTTTTACTCTAAGAGCACCTGATTCAATATCTTTATAGTCACCACTAATCATAGCGATATTCTTATGTCCGAGATCTATTAAGTATTGAACTGCTTTGAGGGATTCTTTAACATTATCAATATGAACTGAAGGTAAGTTAGAATGGAGGTATCTTGATACTACAACTACTGGAATATCAAGATTCTGGAGTGCTTGTTCACAACTCTGGGGCATTTTACCACTTATATAGATAAGTCCGTCTACTCTTTTTTCTTTATAAATCCTAATATATTTTAACTCTTCTTCTTCTCTACCACCCGTGGTTGAAATTAATAGGCTATAATCATTCTGGGCAGCAATACTTTCTATACCATCAGCAACCATCGAAAAATAGAGGTTGGAAAGGTCACTGATAATGAGACCAATCGTATTGGTCTTTTTAGTAACTAAAGAACGGGCAACTTCATTGGGGGTATAGTTTAATTCACGAGCTACTTTGAATATCTCCTCACGAGTTTCCTTGCTGGCCTTTGGTATACCATTTAAGACCCTTGAAACGGTAGATTCCGATACACCTACTTTTTCAGCAATATCCTTCAAAGTAACCGCCATAAAAATCGCCTCTTCTCATCTGGGCAAACGTTTGCCCTTTCTGTTTATAATTATATATAAATAAGACTTTTTAGTCAAGAAAAAGTTTGAATATTGTGTAAACAATAAAAAAGGAGCCTGAATTTTAATCAGACCCCACTTAGAATATCTTCAATATATTTTACACTTACAAATTTAAACAATTTTAACTTAGAACTTATAGACCAAACCTAAATTAAAGTGATATTCATCTTCTAAGTCTAAGATAAGATTATAATCTCCAGTAAAA
>CAZXRH010000279.1:0-1779 GCA_964642575.1 uncultured Halanaerobiales bacterium | reverse complement strand
TAGGAACATTTCCTATTAATTCGCATATAAGTTAAAATACCACTATAAGTGATAAAAATTAATAGACACAGCTTAGAGTTGTGGTCAGGAGTGGAGAATATGTTAAAAACGAATTTAGATATTAAAAAGAAGATACTAGTGTTTATTGGATTAGCATTTTTACTAACAATAGTAGTGATTGGTGGAGTAGTATTTTATCAGTTTAATAATTTACAAAATACAACCGGACAAAATTTACAGAGTTCATTATTAACTAAAGAAAAAGAGAGAATATCTAATGCAACTGAGGTTATGGCAAAAAATTTAGAATTAATTGTTGCCAGTCAGTCAGCAGATATTACTCAAGAAGAACTTAAAATATTATTAATAGAAGAAAATGATCCCGTAAGATACGGTGAAGCGGGTTATTTCTTTATATATGATTATGAAGGTAATACAATTTCTCAACCAACTGATAGAGAGTTAGAAGGAACAAATAGATGGAATGAGCAGGATCCGAGAGGTAAATATTTATTTAGAGAACTTTCAAAAACTGCCCAGGGTGGGGGAGGCTTTGTAGAATATTATTACCTTAACCCTAATACCGGTCAGGAAGAGTTAAAATATGGATATGTAGAACCAATTGCAGGTACCAACTATTTTGTTGGTTCAGGTACTTATGCTTCTATTGTTAATGGTTTTTTAGAAACAGCTCAAGAAAGTGTTGAAGCAATAAAAGGAAATACCTTAATTATACTAGGCATTGTATTTGGGGCAGCCCTATTAGTGATGGGAATTTTAATTTATTTTATAGCTGATAATATTTCTAAACCCTTAAAAGCTTTAACTGAAAAGATGGCTTTGGCAGAAGAAGGTGACTTATCAGTTAATGTAGATTATGATGAAAATCGTGAGGGGGATGAAATAAATCAAATTAAATCTTCTTTTAATAATATGATTAGAGGATTTAGGAATATGATTTCCCAGATTGCAGAGGCTTCTGATCAACTTGCTGCTTCTAGTCAGGAACTATCAGCTTCAAGTGAAGAAATTTCAGCTTCAGCTGAACAGGTTGGATCAGCTATTCAGGAAGTAGCTTCTGGCTCAGAAGAACAGTCTGCTCAGATTGAAGAAACAAAAAGTAATATTGACCTTTTAGTCGATGAAATTGATAATATTGGGAATCGCACCGAAGACATGGACCTTTCAGCCGATAATGTAATTGAACAGATTAAAAAAGGTAACCAATCAATCAAAGATACAATTAATGAAGTAACAGAAGTTAAAAATCAGTCTAGTGCAGTTGCTAAAAAGATAAACGAATTAGGAGAAATATCAGAAAAGATAGACGATATTGTAGAACTTATCAGTGGAATTGCAGCCCAGACTAATCTTTTAGCCCTAAATGCAGCTATTGAAGCAGCTCGAGCGGGCGAAGCCGGTAGAGGTTTCAGTGTCGTAGCAGATGAGATTAGAGATTTAGCAGAAGAATCTTCAAATGCAACTGAAAAGATTGCTCAGTTAATTGATAAAATTCAAGTGAATGTTAAGGAAACAATATCTCAAATGGGACAAACTGAATCAGCTGTAGACAATGGTGTAAATTCCATAAAGTCAACAGAACAATCATTTGATGAAATCTTTAATACTTCCAATGAGTTAACTGATCTTATTAAAGAGATTTATACAGCTACTAATCAAATGAATAAAAATAGTAAAACAGTCAAAGAAACCGTTAATGAGATTGCCTCAGTTAGTCAAGAAGTTTCCAGTAATGCAGAAGAAGTTGCTGCTTCAAGT
>CAZXRH010000278.1:0-1799 GCA_964642575.1 uncultured Halanaerobiales bacterium | reverse complement strand
CCAGAACAAATAGCTAAAAAGATTATCTCAGATTTAGAGTAGAGGTGTAAAAATGCCTGATCAATTATTAAATGAGTTAGTTGGTATTTTAAAAGAAGAAAATAGAATATATAATAACCTATTAGATATTGCAGAAGATAAAAAAGAAACTCTTATAAATAATGAAATAGAAACACTATTTGATCATGTAGAAAGTGATAGAGAGTATATCGACCAGATTTCTGAACTGGAAGAAAAAAGGTTAGAAATCATGGATGATATAAAAGATAACTATGGTATTAATAGTGAAGAACTCTCCTATCTGGAATTTGTTGATGAACTACCTGATCAATGGGGAGATAAATTAAATCCAGTTAGGGAAGATTTGCTTGAAACATTAGAGGAGTTTCATGTCATAAACGAAGAAAACAAAAAACTTATTGAGGAAGCAGTTAAGTTTAATAAGTTTTCGATTGACCTAATTGTAGATAACTTAAAGAAAAGTGAAGTAACTTACCATGATCAAAATAAAAATGGACCAAGACTTTTAGATAAAAGAGGATAATCAGATAGGAGGTAAGCCATCACATGTTCGATGGAATTCATATAGGTTTAAGCGCATTACAAACCCAGAAAAAATCAATAGAAACAACAGGACATAATATAGCAAATGCTAATAATGAAGACTATTCCAGGCAGCGTGTAATTCAGACTGCCAAGGAACCTAATATCTTACCCGGTAGTGACTTTATGCAGGGTACAGGTGTTAAGGTAGAAGATATTCAAAGAATTCGCGATCAATTTATAAACCAACAGGTAAGAGAAGAATCACAGGAATCTGGTTACTGGAAACAGGTTCAACAGGGTATGGAAAGAATTGAATATATCTTTAATGAACCATCCGATTCCGGTTTACAGAGTGCTTTTGATAAATTTTGGAATTCACTCCAGGATTTAAATACTTACCCTAATGATACAGCGACCAGAGCTGCGGTTAAAAACCAGGGTATGGTATTGTCTAAAGCCTTTAGGAACATCAACGAACAGATGATGGATTATAAAAGATCCTTAAATGATGATCTTTCTAAAAAAGTTAGTGAGATAAATTCAATTGCAGATAGAATAAGTCGTTATAATAAACAGATTACAACAGCCTTAGCAAGTAATAATACACCAAATGATCTATTAGATAAAAGAGAAGCCTTATTCAATGATCTAAATGAACTAATATCAGTAAAAGGTAAAACTGATGATGTTGGAAACCTAAACATTACAGTTGATGGCAAAAAGCTAGTAAGTAAGTTTGATACTAATGAATTAAAAACAGTCCAAAACGGTACATATGAAGATAATTTAATTGTAGATATTAACGGAAACCAGGTAAGTGTTAAACCAGAAACCGGTGAAGTAAAAGGTATTATGGATGTCAGAGATACTGAAATACCAAACTATCTTGATAAATTAGATGATATGGCAGAAAGCTTTGCTAACAAGTTCAATGAAAAGCATGCTAATGGCTTTGATTTGAGTGGAAATACTGGGAATAATTTTTTTGAATTAAACAGTAGCTATTCAAGAGCTTCGAGAGCTATACATGTGCATTCCAGTATAAAGGCAGATGGTGGAATAAATAATATTGCTGCTGGTAATTTTGTCGAGGATACAAATGTAGCTACTGTGGAAATAACAAATAAAACTAATATCGATGAATCAAAATATTATAAGTTAAAAGTGTCTGAAGGCACATCTAAAGATTTTGAATATGAAATTATTAATACAGAAAATAATACCACCATAGATTCTGGAGATGCAAATAAAGG
>CAZXRH010000277.1:0-1803 GCA_964642575.1 uncultured Halanaerobiales bacterium | reverse complement strand
GTCTGCAATTACGGAGTTAATACCATCAGGATAGATCTCTTTTGCCTTTTTATTATTTTGGGTTTCTCTTCTTTCACTCCAGACTAAAACATTAATTTGCGCTCCCATGTTGATACCTCCTCAGACCTTTTATCTTCTTTAAATTAATTTTATCATTTAACCAATAATATTTACAATTATTATACCTTATGACTTTCTTAAATTACCCTAACTCTATACTTGACAAAACTAGTCAACTATAATATACTTGTAAACAGATAAAAGAATATGTTCCTTATAAAAGCTGTGAAAAAGGAAAGTACTGATTAAAGAAATTTTTCAGAGAGGAAACCAGCTGCTGAAAGGTTTCTGAATTTCTTATTCAGGAAGTGCCCTTTGGAGCTGTGGACCGAAACAAGTAGGTTACACCGGTTTTCACCCGTTAAAGTGAAAGGGTATGTAAGTACCTAACGAGATTACAAGTAAAGTGGAACCGCGATTTAACCGCCTTTATAAAGAAAGGGCGGTTTTTTATATTTAAGAAGGAGGAAAATTCAATGAATAAAAATGTTATTGACCTAATAGGTAATACAAAAATGGTTAAAATAAATGAAATTGGTAATGATTTAAGTTCCGATATTTTCATTAAGTTAGAAGGTACAAATCCAGGTGGTTCAATTAAAGACCGTCCTGTCAAAAAGATGTTTGAGCTAGCTGAAGAAAATGATGCTTTAACACCCGGTGATACCGTTGTAGAGCCAACCAGTGGTAATACTGGCATCGCAATAGCCTTAATAAGCAAGGTAAAAGGCTATAACTCGATTTTAATTATGCCTGATACCATGACCCAGGAAAGAATCAATCTAATGAAAATGTATGGAGCTGAAATTATATTAACCGATGGTGAAAATGGAATGAACGGCTCGATTGAACTGGCTGAAAAACTGAGAAATGAAAATGACTATCTGATGTTAGATCAATTTAAAAACAAAGGTAACTTTTTAGCCCACTATGAAAATACTGGTGAAGAAATTATCGAACAGTTAAGTGATATTGATATTTTTGTCGCTGGTGTTGGTACTGGAGGAACCATAACCGGAGTTGGTAAAAAACTTAAAGAATATAATAATGATATTAAAATAATGGCAGTTGAACCCGCTAATTCAGCGGTACTATCCGGTGAAGAACCAGGTTCTCATAAAATAGCAGGAATTGGAGCTGGCTTTATTCCCGATATCATGGATACTTCTGTTATAGATGAAATTATTCAAATCACAGATGATGAAGCTTTTGACTACACACAAGCTTTACTTGATAAAGAAGGTTTATTTACAGGTATCTCAAGTGGTGCCAATATAGCGGGAGCATATAAAGCAGCACAAAGATATAAAAATAAAAAGATAGTCACTGTTTCACCTGATAGTGGTTGGAAATACATGTCAGTTTTAGATTACATTAAGGAGGATCACAATGATTAGTTATATAAAAGAACTTGTTAATTACACATTAAAAAAAGACCCAGCAGCTAAATCATTCTGGCAGGTCTTATTACTATACCCATCAGTTCACGCTCAGCTTATGTATAAAGTAGCAAATAAGCTATATAAGAGAGAACATTATTTCTCTGCTCGTCTGATTTCTCAATTAGCCCGCTTTTTAACCGGTATTGAAATACATCCCGGGGCAGAGTTAAGTAATAAAGTCTTTATTGATCATGGACATGGGGTTGTAATCGGAGAGACAACTGAGATCGGTGAAGATGTTGTTATTTACCACGGAGTAACTCTGGGAGCAACCGGAAAAGAAAAGGAATTTAAAAGACAT
>CAZXRH010000276.1:0-1809 GCA_964642575.1 uncultured Halanaerobiales bacterium | reverse complement strand
CGACTATCGAGAATTTCCAATTCAAGAATCTAGCCTAGCTGCCCTGGAAAAGATGGATTGGCCTGACCCTGATGATCCTGGACGAATGAAAGGTGTAAAGAAAGAAGCAGAAAGATTGTATAATGAAACTGACTATGCTATTGTGGGCTCGCCCTTGTTTGGAGGTGGCATTTTTGAACATCCAGCCCGGGTAAGAGGAATGGAAGAATTTTTAATGTCTACTGTTAGTAATAAGAAGTTTGCAGAAGCAATTATGGAGAAGTTTACCCAAATATATATAAAAGCAACCGAAAACTTTCTAAAAGAAGTTGGCGAATATATTGATGTTTTTGCTTATTGGGATGATGTTGGCATGCAAAATGGTCCAATGATAAGACCTAACTTTTATAGAAAATATGTAAAGCCTCGCCAAAAAAGACTATTTGAGGTAATAAAAAAACACAGTGATGCTAAAATCTTTTTACATTCCTGTGGTGCAAGTTCTCAATTTATACCAGATTTTATTGATATTGGGGTTGATATCTTAAATCCAATTCAGGTTTCAGCTAAGGGTATGGATACAAAAAAATTAAAAAAAGAATATGGCCAAGATATAACCTTTTGGGGTGGGGGTGTAGATACTCAGAACGTTCTTCCTTTTGGTAGTAGAGAAGATGTAAGTAAAGAAGTTAAAAAAAGGATTGAAGATCTTGCTGCTGGTGGTGGATTTGTTTTTGCTGCTGTCCACAATATTCAAAACATGGTACCAGCCGAAAATATTATTGAGATGTTTGAAACCTTAAAGCAAAACTGGGAATATTAAATGTTTTCTCATTATCCTATAGCTATAGGCACTACAATTTAATTTATATTTAAATGTTAAAAATATTCTGAATAATAAAATATTTCTGGCAGGATTTTAAACAAAGGTCTATAATTAATAAAGTGTGATATAGATTTTTGCTATATTTGTATGCACAACCATACATAATATTTCATAATGATAACTTCACTAGTAGTTAATAAAAATAGACTAATAAGATTTTTATGGGAAAGTTTATCAAAAGGGGGTAGATAGACCTTAAGCAGAAAGCTTTATAAAGCAGAGAGGACAAGAGGAGACTTTTATTTAAAAAAGGGAGGTTTATTAAATGTTTAAAAAAAATTTCATTATCTTACTTGCTGTTTCACTATTAATTGGGCTGATGGCTTTTCCAGCAATGGCTCAGGAAAGTTCAGATGATCCCGTTGAAATCTATTTCTTTCCAGGTGGTAGTCCTGGTGGTACTTTTGCAACTGTAGTTTACAACGGTGCTAAAAAAGCTGAAGAAATTTTAGGCGATCGTGTAAATGTACACTATAGATGGTCAGAATGGAGTCCCCAACAGATGGTTTCTCAATTCCAACAAGCTGTCGCTGCTAATCCCGATGGTATAGCTATTATGGGTCACCCAGGAGATGAAGCATATAGACCATTTGTTGAAGAAGCAAGAGAAAAAGGTATTATTGTTACCAGTCAAAATACTACCTTACCCAGTTTAGAAGAACAATATAAAGGTACCGGTTTTGGTTATGTTGGTCAGGAACTTTATCCTTCCGGTCAAACCTTAGGTAAAGGCTGTGTTAATAGATTTGATCTGGGTGAAGGCGATAAAGCCTTAGTTTGGGGGCTAAAATCCAAACCAACTCGTGGTCAAAGAACTCAAGGTGTTATTGATGCTTTAGAAGAAGCAGGCTTAGAAGTTGACTATATGGAAATTTCAGCTGAAGTTGACAAAGATGCATCTAATGGAATTCCGGTAATCACTGGCTATCTACAGTCTAATCCTG
>CAZXRH010000275.1:0-1854 GCA_964642575.1 uncultured Halanaerobiales bacterium | reverse complement strand
CCTCAGCGACATTTTATATCTTATCAACTAACCCCCGCTCTGTCAAGGGGAAATTTGATTAATCTTCCATTATTTTTAAAATTACTGTTCTAGTTCGGGGTCCATCGAAGTCACATAAGAAGATTCCTTGCCAGCTACCAAGCTTTAAACGGCCATTTTTTATGATGATCGTTTCATTATTTCCCATCATACTTGTTTTAATATGCGCATCAGCATTTCCTTCTATATGTTTGTAATTGTCATGTTTGGGTACCAGTTTACTGAACTCATGTATAATATCCTTACGGACATCAGGGTCAGCATTTTCATTAATAGTAACTGCCGCCGTAGTATGAAGTACATTAATTATTAATATGCCATCATTGACATTTGATTCTTTAATAAAAGAAAGTACTTGATTAGTAATATCCACCATATCATTTCTTCTTGAACTCTTCACTTCTAGTTTTTTATACATCTCTTTCCCTCCTTAGATTGTTCTTATTATTATTATAAGTAGGAACTATACTTTTTTGCAAGTTGAAATATTGACTTAAAGCTTATTTATTAAAAAATAGGTTCTTATAATCTGATGTGCAGTGTTTTTTAACAACTTTTTACTTCTTTTTTGTATATTTTCTAAACTATCAGGTTTATCTATAATACTAAAGTAGGCATCTATACCATTATCTAAAACTTTTTCTACCCCTTGACCTAAAGAACCAGCTATCGCAATTACTTGCTTATTATGTTTTTTTGATCTTTTAGAGACTCCAATCGGTGTTTTACCATAAATAGATTGTCCATCTAGTTTTCCTTCCCCCGTAATTACTAAATCAACATTTTCTAATTTCTTCTCAAAATTTACAGTATCTAATATGATATCTATACCTTTTTCTAACTTTGCATCTAAAAAAGCCATTAAACCTGCTCCCAGTCCACCGGCTGCACCGGCTCCAGGAATTTCACTGACATCTTTATTAAGTGCATTTTTAACAATTTGGTTGAAATGTCTTAAATTTTTATCTAATTTTTCTACCATCTTTTGGTCAGCCCCTTTTTGTGGTGAATATACATAGGCTGCACCCGATTTACCAAAAAGAGGATTATCTACATCACAAGCAACTCGTATTTTAACATCCTTGACTTTGGGATTGAGACCGCTCATATCAATATCTTCAATTTTATTTAAATATCGTCCCCCATAACCAATTTCATTTCCTTTTTGATCAAGAAAACTTACTCCTAAGGCCTGAGCCATACCTACTCCAGCATCTGTGGTAGCACTACCCCCAATACCTATGATTATCTCATCAACCTCTTGTGACAGTGCTCCTTTAATTAACTCACCAGTTCCATATGTTGTAGTTTTCGAAGGATCTTGTTTTCCTTCTGGGATTAATGGTAAACCAGAAGCAGAAGCCATCTCAATTACAGCTGTTTTTTGATCACCTAAAAGCCCATAAAAAGCATGCACCTTATCTCCTAATGGTCCTGTTACCTCTTTTTTGATTATTTGTCCATCTGTAGCATCAACTAGAGATTGGACAGTACCTTCTCCACCATCAGCTAAAGGAAGTAGTTTAACCTCAATTTCTTGTTTGTACTTTTTGATTCCCTTTTCAATCGATTTTGCTACTTCATAAGCAGTTAAGGAACCTTTAAAAGAATCTGGAGCTATTAATACTTTCAAATGCTTCACCTCTTTTTTTAAAAATATTTTATTCTGATGGAAGGATTCCCTTTAATTTAATAGAAGTATATATAGTGTAAACTGGGGAGCAATCTGCTGAGAGGATGTTTTACACATCGACCCACAATACCTGATCCTGGTAATGCAGGCGAAGGGAATATTTACTCAGTGTTGTTCCTCCA
>CAZXRH010000274.1:0-1863 GCA_964642575.1 uncultured Halanaerobiales bacterium | reverse complement strand
AGCAGTTTCACATAGATTTTGAGATATATCCCAAGTTTGACCAATATAAGTTTTATAATCAGCACTGGCTTGTCCGGTACTGGCATAAGTTGTACAATTATGAGATGAAAATCCAGATCTTTCTTCATGCATATGGATCATTATAATTTCCTCGAGCTTTCTTTTAGAACCATCTGCTATGCCTTGAATTTCTTCAAATATCTTAGGAGAATATTCTTTAATAAAAGGGATATGTTCTTTGGCATGCTCTAAAATGTCTTTTTTAGATTCATTATTACTAGAATAATCTTTATATAAATATTGAACTAATAATCCAATCGCATCCTTTTTAATCGTTCCTAGTTTATTACCCCTTTCATATGGATCACCTGAAATTTCTAGTAAGCCTATCTTTTTTCTTTTTAAATCACTATCAATTTTTCTTCTTATCATATTTACACTTCCTAATCTAAAAAATTAATGATTTTTAAATAAAATCAAAAGCGGGTATAAAATTTTATACCCGCAGATTATTTATCTTCTAATTAGCAATGGTCCAATACCTATATTGATTATAGTGGCCTAAAAACTCAGGAGAAACTCTTTTATTACTTACATAAGCCTTGGCACCATTTGTAACCCATATGATAGCTGCTTCTTCATCCATAATTCGCTGCATATCTATATACATACTTTCTCTTTCTTCTAAATCCATAGTTATTGCAGCTTGGTCAGCTAGTCTATCATATTCTTCATTGGACCATTTTAAGAAGTTCCATTTGCCTACTTGTTCAGTTGTAAACCATTCAACCCAGTAACCAGGGTCAAGTGTTAAACTAAATGTTTCAAAAAACATTATTGGGTGTGATTCCTTACCTACATATTCATACCAAGCAGAAGTTTCAATAAGTTTGATATTAACTTCAACACCAATATTTTTTAGATTTTCTTTTACAATTTGACAGGTGTTCATATATAAAGGATTACTGGTAGAAATCATTTCTACTTCAAATCCATCGGGATAGCCAGCTTCTGCCAGAAGTTCTTTAGCTTTTTGGTAATCAACATTATATTGAGGTGCATCTTCCCAGTGACCTAAAATACCGGGAGCAATCATTGCATTTGCTCTTTCGGGAACTCCACTATAAGCACCATCAATTATCATATCTACATCAATAGCATGTCTTAACGCTTTTCTAACATTTATATTATCAAATGGAGCATATTCATGGTTAAAACCAATAAAACCATATTTTAATGTAGATAAAATATGGACATCTGTTTCAGCCTCATTTTTATAACGATCAATAGAATCAAGTGAGATTTCGGTAACATCCAAGTCACCTTTATCAAAATTCATCTCACTTATATTCAAATCTACTATTGGATATAATTCTATTTTGTCAATATTCGGTTGTTCTTCAAAATAGTCCGAGAATTTACTTAATACTAGAACTTGTTCAGGTGTCCATTTTTCAACATAATATGGGCCTGAACCTACGGGAGTTGTGGCAAATTTTTGACCTAATTCTTCATAAGCCTTTTTACTAATGATACTACCAGGTGTAAAAGGTATTGTAGTAGTAAGTAAAGAGGCGAGAGGTTCTTTAAGTATTATTCTACCTGTATATTTGCCTGTAACTTCTACTCTATCTAAAGTTTGCCAGTCCGCTGTATACTCAGAGTTTTGCTCAGGATCTATTATACGTTCAAAGGAGAATTTAACATCCTCGGCAGTCATTTCTCCATAACCTTTATGGAATTGTATACCTTCTTTCAATTTGAATGTAATAACTTTTCCATCTTCACTAATTTCTATATTTTCTGCTGCATCATTTACCAATTCTGAAGAACCTGGTTCATATTTCATTAAGTTACTATAAA
>CAZXRH010000273.1:0-1888 GCA_964642575.1 uncultured Halanaerobiales bacterium | reverse complement strand
CTTCTGATCTTTTAGCAATTGATGATATGGAGATGACTTCTAATTTAAGAGTCAAACCGATGATTGCCACTAAGTCAGAAATAAGTCAGGTCATGTCTCAGGTATATGAAACAGGGGAAGATTCTTCAGAGGTTTTTGAAAGCCTCGATTATTATAAAAGTGAAGACGATGAACCTGAAATAGATGAACTTAAGCGGATGGTTGAAGATGCACCAATTGTTAGATTAACAAATATGATTATTAACCAGGCTCTTCAAAAAAGGGCCAGTGATATTCATATCGAACCTCAGGAAAATATAGTTAGAATAAGATATAGAATTGATGGGGTCTTAAGAGAGCATATGACTGCTCCTAAGTATACACAGGCAGCCTTAGTTTCCAGAATAAAAATTATTGCAGACTTAGATATTACAAAAAGAAGAATTCCCCAGGATGGACGTATTGCGATGAATGTAAGGGGAATGAGTATAGATATGCGTGTTTCTACCTTACCTACTGTCAATGGAGAAAAGGTAGTTATCAGATTATTAACAAAAGATGATAGTTTAATAAATATAGAAAACTTAGGTTTTTCAGATCATAACTTAAGAAGATTTGAAAATTTAATTTCACAACCACACGGTATTATCTTAGTTACAGGACCAACCGGAAGCGGTAAATCTACAACCTTAATTGCAGCTTTAAATGAATTAAACGATGTAGAAAAAAATATTGTTACAATTGAGGATCCAGTTGAATACCAGCTGGGTGGTATAAATCAGGTACATGCAAAAGAAAAGGTAGGTCTTTCCTTTGCAAGTACTTTAAGATCTATACTTAGACAGGATCCGGACATTATCATGGTTGGTGAGATTCGTGATGAAGAAACTGCCGAAATTGCTGTTAGAGCAGCACTAACTGGTCACTTGGTAATGAGTACATTACACACCAATGACTCAGTAAGTTCTGTAACTCGTTTGGTAGATATGGGAATTCCTCCTTATCTGGTAGCATCCACTGTAATAGGTGCAATGGCACAAAGATTGGTAAGAAGATTGTGTAGTAACTGTAAGGAACCCTATGAAGCAGGTATTGAAGAACAGGAATTTATGAATTTAGAAGAAGGAACCACCTTATATAAAGCAAAGGGTTGTAATAAATGCAGTGAAACAGGTTATAAAGGAAGATTGGCGGTGCAGGAGATTTTAACTCTCGATGATAAAGTTGAAAAAATGATTGTCAAAGGGGCCGATGAAATAGATATTAAGGAATATGCTGAAACCCAGGGCATGGTTGACTTAAAACATGACGGTATTGAAAAAGTCAAGCAAGGACTTACTTCATATGAAGAACTTGCCCGTGTAATTGTATAAGGGGGAATACTAAGATGGAAATGGAAGAACTTTTTAGAAGTGTTATCGACAGGCAGGGAGTTTCTGACTTGCATTTAACTGTAAAATCAAAACCAATTATTAGATACAATGGTAATTTACAGATCTATCAGGAATATCCCCGTGAATTAGAGATGGACGATCTAGAAGAAATGACCAAAAAAATGCTAAGTGATGACTTATATGATCAGTTTATTGAAAAGGGAGAAATTGACTTTTCCTACAGTGTACCAGGAGTTTCCAGATTTAGGGTCAATATATATAGACAAAGGGGTTCAATTGGTATTGCAATGAGGGTTATCCCTCAGGAAATACCAACTGTTGATGAATTGGGTTACCCCAATACTCTAAAGAAGTTGGCTTTAATGAGAATGGGTTTAGTACTTTGTACCGGTCCAACCGGTAGTGGTAAATCTACAACCCTGGCAGCTATGATTAATGAGATTAATGAAAAGAAAGCCAAACATGTTCTTACATTAGAAGATCCTATAGAGTACTTACACTCACATCGGAACTGT
>CAZXRH010000272.1:0-1912 GCA_964642575.1 uncultured Halanaerobiales bacterium | reverse complement strand
TGTTAGATAAGTATTTTCCTCCTAATATAGATAGTATAAGACATGTAGTGATTAATAAAATTGCTCAAAAGAAGTTATTGAATAAAAAAGATATCTGGTCTGAAACTATTCCTAATGTTTTTGATTTTAAACAGAACCTGTGGAAAATTAATGATTCAAATAAAGATTTAAAAGAAAAAATCGGTTTAAAGAAAAATGATATTATCTTCTTACAAGCTACTCGTATTGCTGAAAGAAAAGCAATTGAATTAGCTATTAACTTCATGAGTAAATTTAAGGAAAGATATAATAGTAAGTTAATAAAACACAAACTATATGATAAAAGAAAATTTAAGAAAACCAATGAAATAGTATTAGTTATGCCTGGCCTAGAAGAAGAAAATAAAACTTATATCAAAAAACTAAATGAACTAGCAAAACAAAAAGATATTAGAATAATTTGGGCCCATGAATTAATTGAAAAACAAAATTATTCTCTCTGGGATTTCTATGCAATCTGTGATATGATAACATATCCTAGTATCAAAGAAGGTTGGGGTAATCAACTACTAGAAGGGTTTTTTTCTAAAAAACCCATCTTAATTTATGAGTATCCAGTTTATAAAACAGATATTCAAAAATATAATCCTATTGTCGCTTCTTTAGGTAGTGGTTATGAGATAAATGAAAAAGGACTTGTAACTATTGATAAAAGTAGATATGAAAAACCTTTAAAAGAAGTATATAGATATTTAACTGATAATGAATATAGGAAAGAAGCTGTTAATTATAACTTTGTCATAGCCCGACGTAATTTTTCTAAAGAAAGATTAAAAGATATATTAAAGAGATTACTGACTAATTTCCAATAGTACTTTACCTATTATAAATAGTATTGGGGTGATAACTTGAATTTAGATAACCAGAACGAACTTTATCAAAAGTTTAAGGGGAAACTCATTAATCTCTATGGAGATGAAAAAGGCAAAAGTGTTTTTACCCGCCTGTATGAACGTATGGAAGAATTTAAAGAAGAAAACCCGGCCATTTCAGAAAAGATCTATCAAAAAGACAGATTAACCGAAGAAGATGTAGTATTAATTACTTATGGAGATCAGGTTAAAGATGGTGATGATACTTTAGATGTATTACATAGGTTTTTAAATAAGTATGTTAAAGGCTATATCAACATAATTCATATCCTGCCTTTTTTTCCTTACTCTTCAGATGATGGTTTTGCAGTTATAGATTACAAGAAAGTTAATGAAGAGATGGGAGACTGGACCGATATTACCGAACTAAGTGAAGATTATGATTTAATGTTTGATGCTGTAATTAATCATATCTCAAGTCACAGTGAATGGTTTCAAAAATATAAGGAGGGTGACCCTGAATACTTAGATTACTTTATAGAAGTAGAACCTGACGTGGATGTTTCAAAAGTAACGAGGCCGAGAGCCAAACCTCTATTAACAGAAGTTGAAACTAATAGAGGTAAAAAACACGTCTGGACTACTTTTAGTTCAGATCAAATAGATTTAAATTATAAGAATGAAGATCTATTGCTCAATATAATTGATATTTTACTGTTCTATATAGAAAAGGGAGCCAGTATTATTCGACTAGATGCAATAGCCTATCTTTGGAAAGAGATTGGGACCAGTTCAATCCATTTAGAAGAAACTCATGAAGTAATTAAACTATTTAGATGTATTTTAGATGAGGTAGCTCCTGAAGTTCTAATTATTACAGAAACTAATGTACCCTATGAAGAAAATATCAGTTATTTTGGTGAAGAAGAAAAAGAAGCTGATATGGTTTATCAGTTTACTTTACCTCCACTTGTTTTACATACTTTTTATACGGGTAATTCAAATAAGTTAAGTAATTGGGCTAAAGAGTTAAAAGAATTTGGTTTTGGCAAATATTATTT
>CAZXRH010000271.1:0-1914 GCA_964642575.1 uncultured Halanaerobiales bacterium | reverse complement strand
ATTGAAGGCCTCAATGCATGGTCTAAATTTATTTATAGTTTTTATAAAAATTTATTGTCCTCTCTTTATAATAATTTGGAACCTGATGATCTGGAAATAAAGATCAATTTAAAAACAGGTGAATGGTCCCCATTAGAATAAATTTTATATCTTATATTTAATTTAAAAAAGCCTTAACCCAGATATTAATTTGGGCTAAGGCTTTTTTCATCTATATTATTATTTTACTAACTTGAAAAATCTAATTTATCCTCTTTACTCTCCTGCCATGATTTTTTCTACATCTTCTTTTACTTCACCAATTGGTTTTATATCAAAGTTTTCTACTAATACTTTTACTACGTTTTCTGATAAGAAAGCAGGAAGTGTTGGTCCTAAACGAATTCCTTTAACTCCAACAGCTAATAAAGCAAGTAATACTGTTACTGCTTTTTGCTCATACCAAGCTATATCGTAAGAAATTGGAAGATCATTAATATCATCTACTCCCATTGCCTCAGCTAATTTTTGAGCAATAACAACTAATGAATAGGAGTCATTACATTGACCAGCATCTAATACTCTAGGAATTCCACCGATGTCTCCTAAATCAAGTTTGTTATATCTAAATTTAGCACATCCAGCAGTTAATATTACTGCTTCTTCTGGCAATTCTTGAGCAACATCTGTGTAGTATTCTCTAGTTTTATGTCTACCATCACATCCTGCCATAACTACAAATCTCTCGATATCACCTTTTTCGACAGCTTCGATTACTTTATCTGCAACACCCATAACTGATTTATGTGCAAATCCACCAGGAATAGTGCCTGTTTCTAATTCTATTGGTGATTCACATTGTTTAGCGTGCTCAATTATTTCAGAAAAGTCTTTTTGTCCACCTTCTGGTCTACCTTCTATATGACTTACTCCAGAAAAACCGGCAGATCCAGTAGTATAGACACGATCTTTATATGAATCTTTAGGTGGTACAAGACAATTGGTAGTTAGAAGAACTGGTCCATTAAACTTATCAAACTCTTCTTTTTGTAACCACCAGGAGTTACCATAATTACCTATAAAGTGATCATAATCTTTAAACGCAGGATAAGAATTTGCTGGTAACATTTCACCGTGAGTATAAACATCTACTCCTTCGTTTTTGGTCTGTTCTAAAATCTCTTCTAAATCCTTTAAGTCATGACCACTTACTAAAATACCCGGCCTATCATTAACACCTAAGTTAACCTCAGTTGGTTCTGGATGGCCGTAATTTTCAGTATTTGCTTTATCTAATAAAGCCATAGTTTGAACTGCATAGTCTCCAGTTTCTAAAACTAAATTAATTAAGTCATCTACTGAAAGACTATCATCTAAAGTAGACTTTAAAGCCCTCTGCATAAATTCAAAGATATCTAAGTCGCTTTCGTTAAGAATATAAGCATGATCAGCATAAGCAGCCATTCCTTTGACACCATATGTTATAAGTTCTCTTAGTGATCTTACATCTTCGTCTTTTGTACTAAGTACACCAACTTCTTCACCTTTTGAATAATATTCATCTACATTATGAGTGGACCAAGTTGCTGCTTCTGGTAATTCACCATCATATCCCTTACCATTCTTTTCTTTATATGCTTCCATAAATTCTTTTTTAACACTTTCTCTTAATTCTAGTGCTTCTTCTATCATTTCTTCAAATCTTTCAGCATCAAAATTAGCATTTGTAATTGTCGTAAATAATTTCTTCATAATAAATGGCCCGGTCTTCTGGTCCATATTTACTCCAACTTCTTTTGCTTTTTCTGCATAAAATGAAATCCCTTTTAATAAATAGACTAAAAGATCCTGTAAATTTGCTACATCTTCAGGCTTTCCACAAACACCTTTTACCGTACAGCCTTCATTTCCGGCTGCTTCTTGACATTGATAACA
>CAZXRH010000270.1:0-1918 GCA_964642575.1 uncultured Halanaerobiales bacterium | reverse complement strand
TTTGTTATCTTTAATTGCAATATGATTATACTCAGTTAAATCGGTAGCAGGGCTGTAAATACTTTTAATATTTTTTAGTAATATACTCATCTTAATCTCCTCAAAATTACATTTTTTGATAGGCATTGCGGATATAGTCTAAAGCAGAAATAATATTAATGGGAATAACTACATAGAATAATATCATATTAAAGAACTGTATTTCTAAAAGATTAGCAGCAATAGCTACATAGAGTAAAAATATTGAAAGTTTACCTAAAAAAGTTGGCTGAATTAAATCCTTCCCCATTAAATACATAATACCGGAGCCAAAGAGAACAAAAACCTCTCTGGTAAGCAGGGTAATTGTAATAACTTTTGGTAGTAAATCCATATATATTAAAACAGCTAAGATACTAATCAAAGTTAACTTATCAGCTAGGGGATCTAATAATCTTCCTAAATCAGTTATCATATTGTATTTTCTAGCCAGATAACCGTCCAAAAAATCAGTTAAACCTGAGATGGAAAAAAATACTCCACTCAAAATATATTCACCCGTTAAGAAAAAATATAAATAAACGGGTATCAGGACTAATCTGACTATTGTTAATGTATTGGGATAATTTAATAACATAGAAACCTCCACCAAAACTTATTGATCTTTCTGATACTCTTCTTCTGTGATAAACTCCCCATTTTCAATACTTTGAGCAATTATATTGTATTTTTTATCAAATTTAACATCTATTACAACATTATTATAACATTTATCACAGACAATCACCTTATTAATATGGTGTGCACCTTCCTCTTCTTCATTATATATTCTTTGGATATCATATCCTTTTCTTAAAACAACCCTCATTTTATTACCACATTTTTTATCTTTAACATATAATTTAATTATTTTTGATTTAGAAGATGGAGTTAAAAAATCCTTAATCTTATCAAATATGCCCATCTCAATAACCTCCAAGTTTTTAATATGGAATTATTTTAGACAAAAATATGCCATGAGTTCCACATTAGAACTCATGACATATGATGAATTTTATTATCTCTTATTCACTTTCCTCAGCATATTCAGCAGTATCCAATTTGCGACTACCAAGTTCATTGTCCAGCATAAAGATACCATGACCAGAATCTCCAATTCTTTGCAATTTATTAACTATTTCATCAGCGGATGCCTCTTCTTCAACCTGTTCATCAATAAACCAGTTGAGGAAAGAAGCAGTAGCATGATCATTTTCTTTAAGAGCGAGGTCATATAATTTGTTGATGCGATCTGTTACTTTTGTTTCGTGTTCATAAGCATCTTGAAAAGCTTCTAAAGGTGTTTCCCAATCTTTTTTTGGCTTTTCAATAGCATCGAGTTCAACACGTCCACCTCTTTCATTAATAAAATCAAAGAACTTTTGAGCATGTAACAATTCTTCCTGGGCCTGTATATGCATCCAGCTAGCAAAACCAGTTAAATCTTCATCTTCAAAATAAGCTTCCATTGCATAATAGAGATATCCAGAATAGATTTCCGCATTTATTTGTTCATTTAATTGTTCTTCCATCTTGTCACTTAACATTAATATCCCTCCTGTTATATTAAGCTATTTATACTTAAATTATAACTTAATTTGTTATTTATTGCAAGATTTACAAATTGTTCTGGTGTGAGTCAAAACGCTTTTTTAAAACCTGTATTAGTGGGTAACCTAATAGCAAAACCACAACTGCTTCACTAATTGAAATTTGCACAACAGTAACCCAATAAGGAATTTCAAAAAGCAAATGTAGATAAATACTGATTAAAAATCCATTTAATAAGATAGGACTTAAGTATGCTAAAAAAGAATCCCTAAAATAATAGGTTCCATAAGCGGCTAATAAGGTAACTAAGCTGCCGCCAATGATATCAACCATACCTAAACCACCAATT
>CAZXRH010000269.1:0-1926 GCA_964642575.1 uncultured Halanaerobiales bacterium | reverse complement strand
TGATTGGTTTCATTTCTGCTTCTTGTGCTATTTGAATATCACTTTTCAAAATATCATTCCTTTCTATTTATGGTTTAATAAAAATTAATAAATGCCCTGATAATTTTTTTGTACTACAGCAGAATATACATAATTTATCATTGTAATATAATCAAAAACAGGTAAATTTGTTGCTTTTTGTACCGCATTTGAATAAGGAGGCAAAACACTACATTCCTGTAAAATAGCTTTAATTTCGGGATGGTTTTTTACCATCGTTTGTGCTGTTTGAACCACTTCTTTTTCAATTTTTTCAGGTTCTAAAACACCTACTTCTTCTATAATTGACTTATTAAAATTTCCCTTACTCTCAAGACCTTTAATAATAATATTATCCGAGGCTTTAATACCTACTTCTTTTAATAATTTCTGATCATTTAAAGAAGCTCCATTGGCTGATAAAATACCTATTTTAGCTTCTTCATCAAGAATATTTAAAATAAAAGGAA
The DNA here is from genome assembly GCA_964642575.1 of uncultured Halanaerobiales bacterium. Lineage (GTDB taxonomy): Bacteria > Bacillota > Halanaerobiia > Halanaerobiales > M55B127 > M55B127. The sequence goes on along the minus strand of CAZXRH010000269.1, from coordinate 1,438 downwards.
CCTGTAACATACTGGACAAAAAGATCGGTATCTCTAATTCTTCCTTTAATTTATTTTGAAAGATAGCCATAAATCCACAGTCTCCTGTAATAGCTCTTACCCCTTGAGATTGTAGTTTTACGGCCGCTTCATAAAGGGCATTATAGGCGGTTTTATCTTTGCTAAAGATCCTTTTGACAGTCAACCCCTCCACAGTTTCATACCTAACCGGAAAATCATATGTGGAAGCATTACCTACATCTCCAGGTATAAATGGGGTATAAGTATCAAGCATTAATATCCCAATTGGTTCACCATAACTTACTTGACCTTTTTTTGCCTTATATTTCATAAAATACACCCCTAAAAATTAAAAATAACAGGGGCTGATAGTCAGCCCCTGTATTTTTTTGTATTATACTTTATTCAAATTGTTCTTCAGCAGATTCAATTTCTGCTTGTAATTTTTCTAAAATAGCTGCTCCTTCTTCTCCTACATTTTCTTTATAGGTTTCCCAAACGGTTTTTGCTTTTTCTTCAAAAGCAGCTCTTTCTTCTTCAGTCAGTTGAATTACTTCAAGTGAAGGTTTATCTTCTAACATCATATCAAGTCTTTTTTGGTTAAGTTCCTTTTGTGTCTCAAAGATGAAGTCTGTCATACCTCTGGCAGTTTCTACTACCATATTTTGATACTCTTCTGGTAAGTTATCAAAGAAGTTCTTGTTGATAATTACACCTGTAATAAAGGGTACCTGTTTAGCTTCAATTAAATATTCCTGTTGCTCATAGAACTTCATCTCCTGAGTTGCGAAATAAGGCTGAACCTGAGCATCAATCATATTAAGCTGAAGTGAACTGTAAATTTCTGAATAAGCTAAACGTACCGCATTAGCTCCATAAGCCTGATAATTTTTAATTAGGATGGGGTCACCCATAACTCTGATTTTAACGCCTTCAAAGTCTGCGGGCTTTCTAATTGGCTTATTAGCAGTCCATACCTGCCAACCTTCGTGGAATACCTGTAATAATTTTAGTCCTTTGTCATTATAGATATTCGATAGGTCACCATAAATAGCTTCACTGTTTTCCATTACATATTTATTTACCTGTAGGTTATCTGACCATAGATAATGGAGTGAAAACAGACCGGCTTCTGGAATAGTGGTTGCAAACCAACTTGGAGTTGAAAATGCAAATTCTATAACTCCATTCATAGTCTGTTCTGAAATATCTCCACTGGTTCCTAGTGTACCATAAGGATAAATATCAATATTTACCTTACCATTGGACTTTTCAGCCATTCTTTTCTTAAATTCTACTGCCCATTTATGCTGTACACTACCTTCTATTTCCTCAAGAGCAAATTTCCAATTATATTCTTGTGCTTCTACCTCATTTAAGCCAATTGCACCAAATACCATTAAAGCTACTAAACTAAATACTACTATCTTATAAATCT
>CAZXRH010000268.1:0-1938 GCA_964642575.1 uncultured Halanaerobiales bacterium | reverse complement strand
TTAATCTCGAAAGCTGAAACAGGATGCTTCTGCTGCAGAAAGGTTTTGCTTTCCTGCTTGCCATCAGGGTATTTAATATCCACTCTACGTTTAGCCCGCCAAATACGATTTGAACGGTCTACTTCTAACGTTTTATAGGCACCCTTAAATTCAATACCATGTTCACAAATTCCATTCGGAAAAATGGACTTTTCTATACCTATTTCACACCAGTCTTCTGGTAGCTCACCTTCCATATTATCATTATCAATAAAAAGTAAACCATCTCTATTTAATGAAGCATAGGCCTTTTTAAGTACCCTTTGCTGCATTTCGGGGGTTGGTAATTCAAACATACAGTTGCAGCCCAAGATAATCATATCGAATTTTTCAGGCCATGAATCTTTTAAGATGTCTGAATGAATCAACTTAATCTTAGTCCTAATATCTTCCCCTCTATTTTCCAGTTTCTTTTTAAGATGATTTAACATATTTATAGATAGGTCCATGCCCCATACTTCATAGCCAGCTTCAGCTAAGGGTAACATGATTCTGCCATTCCCACAGAAAGGTTCTAAAATTCTTTTGATATTTTTATCTTTAATTAAATCAAGAATAAAGCTGATATCATGGGTCTCATCTTCAATTTGATCATAAATCTCAGGTATGTGTTTATGCATTTCATAGATGATTTCTGCTTTATTTGTTGACATCTCTTTACGCTCCCATTAGTGTTTCGTTTTCTTCTGTTGTAAGTAAACAATATACAGAAGCAATTGATCTCAATATTTGAACTAAAATTGAAATAAATAATAAAATAGCAAAATCAGGGGTGTAGCCGAGCATCATTCTAATATTAAAACTCAAACCTAAAATATTTCTTAATATATAAGGAAGTCCAATAATCAAAAATAATGTCAGTAATATGGATTTGATACTTTCTTTTAACCAGCCCTTCTTTGTCTTGGACTGATATAATACCTTTCTAGCATCTAAAACATCTTTTAAAGTCAATACAATTAATACTAATGAAATAATTCTGATCAACCAGATTGATGGAAAATAATCAAAAGATGTTTCACCCATTGTAACCTGTAATAAGTTCCCATTTAATTTATTATAGACATTTGTAAAATTATGTATTAGATGATTTTTGTTCATAATATAGACAAAACCACTTTCTATCTCGGGTAGAAAGGCTATGTGAGAACTAAAACCCTCGACGGCTCCACTATGTTTAACTACTGTCTGACCATTTGCTTCATTGATATGTGAGCCCATACCGTAATCACTCTCGGCAGCGGTGGTCAGCATTATATCCAGAGATTCTTGTGATAGAATTTCTGTATTAGGATCGATAAAAAACTTCAGATATTTATGCATATCTGCTGGAGTTGATAGTATATATCCAGATGGAATATCATAACGAGGTACTTTTTGTTCAATACTTTTAGAAAAACCAAATATATTAGTATAACCATGTACATTTTTAGCTCGCATCTTTTCAACACTAGCGGTTGTATTATTCATATCAAGAGGTCTAAAAACATTATTTTTCATGAATTTAGCAAAAGATTGACCACTGGCTTCTTCAATTACTAAACCCAATATATTAAAGTTATCATTAAAGTAATGAAACTCCTCACCACTTTGACTAACTGTTTCAAAACCAGATAAAGCTCTTACTCTCTCTTCTAAAGTAAAGTCATAATCTGAACTTGGTACATAATTTTTGCGGGAAAGACCAGATGTTTGATTTAAAAGGTGCCGTACTGTAATAGACTGACTATGTTCGGGATCTTCTACTTGAAAATAGGGGATATATTCTTGAACTGGATCATCTAAATCAATAACACCTCTATCTACTAATAACATTGCTCCCAGTGCAGTTACTGATTTGGACAGTGAACCAATAAACATCGGGCTATCTGGTTTCAATTGTTCACCTCGACCAGTTTT
>CAZXRH010000267.1:0-1941 GCA_964642575.1 uncultured Halanaerobiales bacterium | reverse complement strand
AAAAGCCAACTTTGACCAAATTGATAAAGAGTATTTAGAAAAGATGGTTAAACATCTAGTTGCTAATTCAGATGTGCAAACCTATTAAAGAATTTTTTGATTAATTTTTTTAATAAAAATATACAAGTATTTAAGAAGGATTTCCTATATTGGGAGATCCTTTTTTTATTTGCATATTTATTATAATTGTAACTCATCTTTTAACTTTTCTTTGTAATTAGAAAGTTTATTAATAATGTGCTTTTTCTTTCTTTCTTTTTTGTGGATTCTTTTGGTTATCTCTTTTAAATATACATTAAAGGTATTAATCATATTAAATTGGTTGAAAGCAAAAATAACAGGTTTATCATTATTTCTGGCCACTATAACTCCCACTTCTTCTTTGGCAGTTAGGTATAAATTTGTAGTAGGAACATGCTCAGATAAAAAGACTTTGTAATTAGGGTATTCTTTTAATAAAGATATTATATTTTCAATATGATGATAGAGATCAGCTGGAGTGTAATTAAGATTTACTTTATCGAAAAAATCATGTGGTTTTAAAGTTTTATTTTGTATTTTAATAGCACTTATTTCTGGCAATTTGATAAGTTCAGTGTAAGTAGATTTTTCTAAGTTATCCTTAAAATATTCCCTACGTTTATTATGGATATTAATAACAGCATTCTTTAATTCCTCATCTTCAATACTTCTTGTAGTTATTTTACTCATTAATGAGTTAGAAATTGTAACAGAGGAGAACATATCTGACAAAGTAGTTACATTACCGGGCTGTTGACCAAACTCGAGCTGCATGATATGAAAGTTATGGGTATCATCACCTGTAAAAATACGCATTAAAGGTCTACACATACTAAGGAAAGTATTGTATTCATCTACTAAATTTTTAATTTTATCTTGATCTGTATAAAATAACTGCTCAGCTCTAGGAGAATATTCAGATAAAGTACTTGCAGTTAAAGCAGCTGTTTCAGGGGCAATAAACATAGTTCTTTTAAAAATATGTTCTTGATATTTAGGATAAAAATATGGTTCAATAGAACCTGTCATATAAAGAGGAAGCCAGTATCTAACCGCAGCTAGTATTTCAGATAATTCTCTTTTTATGGTATGTATAATTTTAATCTTATTACCTTTAATGAGGATTTTTTTTAACAAAGAATCCCATGTTTTTAAGAAATTATGATCCCCGGTAAGCCATTCCATATCTTCATCACTATATAGCATTAAGGTTCTAGGTTGGTTTTGTTCAAGTACAGTGGTTAAAAATTTAATTACCCCGGTCCTTTTACCTTCTATACCATATAATATTTCTATTTCTTTTTGAGGAGAAGTTTTATATGAATTATTATTATCTAAAGAGGTGTTAAGTGAAACCTGATTTACTTCATTCAACCTATTAAAAAAGGCTTCAATGAATTGCTGATCAAGAGAAGCACTATCTGAAAGCCAGTTATATAATAAGTCAGAAATAGAATATAATTTTTTCTGATCTTTATTGAATTCGATTCCCATAATTTCAAAAAGGGCAGCTTTTTGATAATCCATACGAGCTTGAGCTGAAAAAAAGTTTGCGATCCCCGAAAGATAATTGCCGTTCTTAGCAGGTTTGCGAGCACCAGTGCGCCATCGGCTGACCAAAGAAGGGTCTATAGATAAAGCTCTGGCCAGACGAGAGTTTGTGGTGCCCTGAACTTTCATTAATAGATCAAGTTTTCGATGAAATGTCATAATATTCAAACTCCTCATTTTTTCTTATTATACCATATATTGCAAACCCCGGCAATAAATTTGTCACAAACTTGTGACAAATAATTGTCAATGACAAAGGCCTGTAATCTATTGTATAAATAATAGATAGGATGTATATTTATATAGAGGTGGTCAGATTGAAATCAAAATATTTGAGACAAAAATTAAATTTGAAAACAGGATTTTTCA
>CAZXRH010000266.1:0-1946 GCA_964642575.1 uncultured Halanaerobiales bacterium | reverse complement strand
GTTAACATTACTAAATCAGCCTGTTTAGATACCTTTGAATTAATAATTTCTTCCCAGCCTAGATCATTAAATATATCGCCTACATCACCCTTCTTATATTTACTGAGATCGATCTCATCTAAGTTTTCAAAACCTTCAAACTGGGGTATAATATTATCTTCTCCTGGTTGTGGGAGATAAATTTTATCTTTTAGCTCAGCCCAGTTTTTGATTTCATTATCTTTCAAATCAATTCTTTCCTTTAAACTCTCTAAGTCTTGCTTATGGTTCTCATTTAAAAATCTAATGTATTCTAAGGCCTGATTAAACTGCCAGTTGACCATATAATTTATAAAAGCATTGTTATCAATATGTTCCTTATACTCATCAGGTCCCATAACATTATTTATTTCATATTGGTCTTTGGCCTGATTATATTCAAGTCGTGAAGCCCAAAAGCGAGCACTTTCAAAAAACACCTCAAATCCATAGCTTTTCATAAAATCTATATCATTGGTTACTTTATAATATTTATTAAAAGCATATTGAATATCTACAGTTATATGCTGTTCAATTTCTCCACACCAAATCCTAATCTCTTCACCAGTTAAAATATCCACAGCACCATACTTGGGAGTGGTCTCTTCACCAGTGCGGGCACTCTCCCAGGCATACATAGCCCCTTCATAGCCATTTTGAGTCGCTTTTTGGCGAGCACCTTCTAAAGTATTATATCGATATTTTAAGAGCTTTTTGGCAGTCTCAGGCTTATTATAGATAAAGAAAGGTAGGATAAATACTTCAGTATCCCAAAAGACATGTCCTTTATATCCTTCACCACTTAAACCTTTTGCTGCAATACTAATTCTATCATCATGATCTGGTGTCATCTGAATAAGATGAAAAAGAGCAAACCTAAGGGCCAGTTGATCATAATCACTGCCCGAGATTTTTACATCGATTTGTTCCCATATGGAATGCCATTTTTTCAGGTGATGATCTTTAAGAATTTGATAATCGGTTTTCCGATTATCTATAAGATTATCAATCATCTTTTCCTCTAAATTTTCTTCATTTTTTACATCTTTATCTTGGTTTGTATAAGCACTTAATCTTTTGATTAAGGTCACCTTTTCTTTTTCTCTAACTTCAAATTCATATGTTTTAAAAATCTGTCTGCGATCAGCTTTGAAATCTTTAGTGGGCTTAATATTCTCGCCATCTATTGAAAACTCATGATTTAATCCCAAGCTCATATTAATTTCAGATTCCTGTGTTTCAGGTTTATATACTATATAATCATCAATTAATCTTTTTTCACCTTCTTTTAAGTGTTGGGTACCACTGTTACTAATCCGTCCATTAAAACCAGAAATGATTTTTATTTCACCTGAAAAATTTAACGGTTTTAGTTCTATCTTTAAAACCCCAGTATGCAAATTATTCATCGAAATAAATCTCTCAAAGTAAAATTCAATCATTTCACCCTGTGGACTTTCCCAAATGAAACTACGAGAAAGTAAACCATCTTTTAAATTGAAACAACGGCTGTACTCATAGGTTTTACCTATATCTAACTTAAATTTTTTTCCATTGACATATATTTGTGTTTTTATCCAATCGGGAAGGTTCGGCATTTCAGTAACTTCACCAGGAAACTCATCGAAAACACCTGCGATATAAAATCCACGAGTTTCACCTGGATAAGACTCTTCAGTGCTAGCCCGAAGTCCCATATAGCCATTACCTAAACTGAAAACCGTTTCAAAGTTAGCCTGATTTTCTTTTTTAAATTCTGTTTCTTCAATAATCCAGTTTTTATACTCATTACTTCCACTGTTATATAATATAGTCATAGAAGCCACCTCAAATCACATAATCAAATATTTTCAATTTTCACACTATTTAATATATAAAAATGGAGCGGAAAACGGGACTCGAACCCGCGACCTTCTCGTTGGCAACGA
>CAZXRH010000265.1:0-1948 GCA_964642575.1 uncultured Halanaerobiales bacterium | reverse complement strand
ATTACCTGGGAAATACTGTTGGCATTGGTTGCTTTCATTACATAACTAATATTATATTTTTTAAAAATCTTCATTATTTCATAATCAAAACCGACTTCTCCTACCATTGAAGTATCATGTACCTCAATCACAACTAACTCTTTTGAACCGGCAATAATTTCAATTTTAGAATCTTCAACAATAAAGTCTTTCGTAATTACAGTACCAGGATGGTTAGGTTCAAAAGTGTTTTTTACAACAAGTTTTATACCGGATAACTCTAAGGGTTTAGAAGCTTTCGGATGAATCGCTTCCATGCCGATGTCAGCCAGCTGGTCGGCCACATCATAATTTGTTTTTCCGACCGGAATTGCTCTTTCTTTTCCCACAATTTCGGGATCAGCTGATGATAAGTGATGTTCTTTATGGATAATAGCTGCATCTGCATTTAGATGAGTAGCAATCCTAGAAAACGTAATCTCTGAATAGCCTCGCCCAAACTGAGTTACCATACCACCCTTATCTTTAGTATATCCGGGAGCAATTACTATATTTTCAAATAAATCAATCTCAGTAAAAGATTTTGCAATTCTTTCTTCAATCGTTAACTGCTGGCGATCATAAAAACCGGTTAAATCAACAAACTGGCTATTAACACCTAAATTAGATAATATATTATGGGTATTATAGGCTGAATGGGCTTCACCTAAAGAAGCCAGTATTTCACGTGCAGCTGAATAGATATTGGCTTCTTTTATATAGCCAGAAGAAAGTATTTCTTCCATACTATCTAAGTAATTTTTAGTATGTTCAATTCTCTTTTTAATAAATCGGTCAGCTTCTTTTACATCAAGGCCTAAACCTTTAAATTTCTTATTGATATCAGTTAGTTTAAAGACCAGTTCATCTAATTTTTCTTTGTATACTTCATCATCATTAACAAAGCTTTTATATATACCGGGTTCAGAATTCTTTTTGTTTTCTAAAAGCAAATCTGTAACACCAGCATAAGCAGAAACCACAAAAACCCTGTTATAAGAAAATTTGTCATCATCTGGCCTACCTATAATATTACTTAAAACTTCACCAAACTCAATCATTGAAGTTCCGCCGATTTTCTCTACTGTTAACACTTTGGATACTCCCTTCTATATACTATATTTGTTCTATCATTATATTACTAGAATCATCAACTTTCAAATTATATTGCCAAATATATTATTAGAGTTCAAATTTTTCATCTTCAGTTAAGAAAAATATATTATTATTTTTATCTTCATTTTTAAATTCTAAATCTAAAACACGATTTGTATGGTTGAAATGAGTAAAATATATTTCGCTTTTATTTTGCTCTAGACTACCCTTTTTAAGTTGCTTAATGGTTTTAGAAATAGGGGGATGAGGCACTTCATCAATACTTCTTCCTCTTAGTTCACCTAATTCCTCTTTGCTATAAAAGGTACCATCAATTAAAAGATAATCAGTCTTTGCACTAAGTTCATTAAATTTTGGTTCAAAACCCTGCCAGTTGTCAATATCAGGTAAATAAAAAAGTGATTTATTGGGACCTTCAATTAAAAACCCAGCTGTATCGGTAAACTCAGCTCGGTGTGGTACTTTCACCGGAGTAATATTAAAATGCTTATCAGTGTAGATGGGTTCACCAAAGATAAATATATTTATCGCAATGTTATTATTCTCAACCAAGGTCTGCCAGGGTTGATTTGTACTTAAGAACTCTTTTAAGCGAGAACTGCCCCGAACTGTTAACTCCTTACTACTGATTGCTTCTTTACCAAAATACATTAAACCTGTATAGTGACCGATATGAGCATGGGTAATTAATATTTCCTTTAAGTGATTATCAGGAAAATTTAATTTGTTGGCCTCTTTATTTAGTGCCTCCAACTGCTCAGGTAAATGTGGTGTTGGATCGATTAAATAACTTTTGCTTTCCTTTGTATTTAAA
>CAZXRH010000264.1:0-1956 GCA_964642575.1 uncultured Halanaerobiales bacterium | reverse complement strand
TGTTTTAATAGGTTCTGGTATTGGTGGTAGAGAAGTATTTGAAAAACAGATGGAAAGATTAGTGAAAAGAGGACCACGTAGAATTAGTCCTTTCTTCATTCCTATGATGATCTCTAATATGGCAGCTGGTCAGGTTGCTATATATACAAATGCAAAAGGACCGAATAGTAATGAAGTAACTGCTTGTGCTTCTGGTAGTCACTCAATTGGTGAAGCTATGGAGATCATCAAAAGAGGAGATGCTAAAGTCATGATTAGTGGTGGTGCTGAAGCATCCATAACACCTTCCGCTGTAGCTGGTTTTAGTAATATGAAGGCACTTTCTACTAGAAATGATGAGCCACAAAAGGCTAGTCGTCCTTTTGACAAAGAAAGAGATGGCTTTGTGATTGGAGAAGGTAGTGGAATCTTAGTCCTTGAAGATTATGAATTTGCCAAAAAAAGAGGTGCCAATATTATAGCTGAAGTAAGTGGATATGGTATGTCAGCTGATGCTTACCATATGACTCAACCTGCTCCTAATGGAGAAGGAGCCTATAGAGCTATGGAAATGGCAGTTAAAAAAGCAAATATATCCTTTGAAGATATTGGCTATATTAATGCTCACGGTACTTCTACTCCATTTAACGATAAGCTTGAAACTCAGGCGATCAAGGATCTTTTTGAAGACCATGCCTTTGAATTAGCTGTGAGTTCAAGCAAATCAATGACCGGTCATTTACTAGGGGCAGCTGGTGGAATAGAAGCAATTGTCTCTGCCTTAGCAATTAGAGATGATATTTTACCACCAACAGTAAACTATGAAAATGAAGATCCTGAATGTGACTTAGACTATGTTCCTAATGAATCAAGAGAAGTAGATAACTTAAAAGGCGTATTATCTAATTCCTTTGGTTTTGGTGGACAGAATGCATGCCTAGTTTTAAATAAAGTAGAAGAGTAATTTAAATAAAAAAGGTACGGGTTATTACACCCGTACCTTATCAATTTTAATATTTAATTTTTCAAATTAAAATTCTTCCCAGTTAATTACTTCATCCAGTTCTTTTTTATCAGGATGTGGGTTTTCGTCGGGATAGCCAACGGTAACCATTGAAATTAACTTATAATTTTCTGGTACATTAAGTAAATTTTTAACATCAGAAGTATAAGGTTTTCCATAACTTCCAATCCAACAAGTACCAAGTCCTAATTCTCTAGCAGCAAGCATAAGATATGTTGTAGCATTTGCTCCATCTTCAAGATGATGGTCTGTATCTTCAGCAAATACCGCAATACAAGCTGGAAATTCTTTACCCTGATCAATATGATTTTCTAAAGTAGTAATTTTGTCATCCTCTGTTACAACAACGAACTGCCAGGGTTGAACATTATTCGCGGTTGGTGCATAACGAGCAGTTTCTACCATTTTTTCAAGTTTATCTTTTTCAACTGCTTGGTCTTTAAATTCTCTAATTGATCTTCTAGTTTTTAATAATTTAATACCTTCCAAAATAAAATCCCCCTCTTTTTGTATTATGAATTTTGAACCATATTCATTATATTAGATAATGTTTGTGAAAACATTAGAAAATATAACGAAATATGGCGTATAAAATTGTTTAATATTACAAAAGGAAAAAGAGTAATATAGTGAGAATTAATATATAGGGGTAATATTTGAAATAATTACCATAATAATGTTTTAAAAACTTTTAATAGGAGGTGAGGAGAGAGTATAAATTAAATAATCTACTAAATTCAGTTTAATATCATATCTTATTTTTTTAAAGGAGGAATAATTAATGGAGACTCAAAATGAAAGAGCTGTAAAAGATGTTAGTAAGCTTCCTAAATCACAAGCTATCTTTCTCGGTTTACAGCACGCACTAGCTATGTTTGGTGCGACTATCTTAGTTCCAATTTTAACTGGTTTACATGTATCTGTTGCATTATTTACTGCGGGTGTTGGTACTT
>CAZXRH010000263.1:0-1967 GCA_964642575.1 uncultured Halanaerobiales bacterium | reverse complement strand
GATTATTTCTTAACTCAACATCAACTCCAGCGGTTGGTTCATCTAAAACAATGATCTCTGGATCATGGACCATTGCTTTAGCAATCAATAGCCTTCTTTTCATTCCTCCCGATAACTCCCGGGGTCCTACGTTTGCTTTGTCAGTTAGGCTCAAGGCATCAAGTAGTTCATCTATTTTTTCATGATTGTTCTCAATTCCAAAGTAACCGGAATGCATCTCCAAAGTTTCCCTTACAGTGAAATAGGGATCAAATGTTATTTCCTGGGGGACAATCCCGAGCGATTTTTTAGTTTCTCTATAATTTTCAATAATATCTTTACCTAAAACTGTTACATTTCCCGAATCTTTATGAACCAAACCACCAATAATTCCTATTAAAGTACTTTTACCCGCACCATTTGGCCCTAGAAGTCCAAAAAACTCACCTTTTTGTATATCTAAATTTATATCATCTAATGCCTGTAAATTACCATAGCTTTTATTTATACCTCTAACCTTTATAGCATTGGACACTAAATCCCCTCCAAGTATATATATTAATCTAATTATTCATCTTAATTTGAATAATTAAAGTTCATCTTATTATCAAACTTAAAAAATATAAATGATTTTTGGGTTTTTATTACTTTATTGATGACTACCGAATAGCATATATAGAAGATTAATCATTATATTTTTTAATTGAGAAACAGATAATAAATAAACCCCCACTTTTTAGTGGGGATTTAAATAATTGCTGATCAAACAATATATTAATTGATATTTTTAAGATCTTTGAATATTATCTAACCGGGCAAGCACCAGTTTCACAAGAAGCATCGTTAATTTCTCTTTCTAGATACTCAGTTTCATACTTAGAAACCAGTGAAGGATTAAATTTCTTCATTTCTTCAATTCGTTGATTGTATTCTTCTTCTGTGATTTCCTCATAAGGCATTAAATCATAGAAATTATCATTATAGGAAATAAAGGAAATTCCAACTACACTATTCCAGTTCTCCCATAACCATTCTTCTACATCTTCCCATTCATCATCACGCACATGAACTGTAATAGAAGCATTATGATCAACATAGTTTTCCATAAATAATTTATAGGTTTCTAACTGCTCAATTGCGTCTACATCACCTTTTACCTCTCCATCTGGAGCTTTAACCGGGAATTCTATGACTAAGGTTTCTGGGTTTTCAGGATCCTGTCCTACTTCTGGGTAAATTGGATAGTCCAGTTCTTCACATACCCTCGCCAGTGGATCAGAAGCAGAAATCCTTACTCGACGTACATAATATGCACTATGAGAATAATGTAGTCCACTGGAAACTGTAGGCATTTGAGTCTGAGTACCCTCTGGCTTGACGGTTGTGACCAATTTAGGTTCACTATCTCCAACTTCTTTTGCAATCTTTTCAGCTGCTTTATGAGCCACCTCACGTAGTTCTTGCAGTAATTGAGATTCCTGTTTTTCATCCAAGTTAGCAGCATTTTTCATATCCTGCCAACCAGTTAAGGAAGTACCAATCAATCTATCTCTTTTATTAATTTGATCCCATTCTGGTAGTTCAAATTCAATTAAAGACATTCTATAGCCAGCTCTAGCAGATAGTTTTTGCGCTTCAAACATAGACTCTTTATCAATATTACCTTCTTCATCAACAAAAGCCATTACATTTAAAGATGTTAAATTACAAACTCCTCTAGAATCTAATAATATTTCAGCACATGGATTTACTCCCATAAAGTTATCTCGACGACGACTTCCTTCAACAGCATTGATAAAACCAGGTTCACCACTAAAACGCATTTGTTTAACATGCCATTTAAGTTGTTCTCTACTAGGTTTATCCTCATAAAAAATACTGTTATTACTCATTTGACGGTGAGAAATCTCTTTGTTAATAACCCATTCATCATCTTCTTTGACATATAAGTTATTTTTTGCTTGAGCAATTTCTTTATCATCTGCACT
>CAZXRH010000262.1:0-1984 GCA_964642575.1 uncultured Halanaerobiales bacterium | reverse complement strand
ATGAAGAGATTTTCGGTGGAGCAATCCCAAGTCAGTATATACCTGCAGTTGAGAAAGGTATTGTAGAAGCAAAAGATACTGGTATTTTAGCCGAATATCCGGTAGTTGACTTTAAAGCAACTGTTTATGATGGTTCCTACCATGATGTAGACTCCTCTGAAATGGCATTTAAAATAGCTGCTTCCAAAGCCTTCAAACAGGCCATGGAAAAAGCTAAGCCAGTTCTTTTAGAACCCATTATGGATGTAACTGTTGTTGTACCGGAAGACTTTATGGGCGATATTATGGGTGATTTAAACTCACGCCGTGGTAAAATTTCCGGTATGGAACCTCAAGACGGGACACAAAAAATTAAGGCTAAAGTTCCTCAAAGTGAACTATTCAATTATGCAACCGATCTTAAATCAATAACAGGTGGCTATGGATATTTTACAATGGAATTTTCTAATTATGAAAAAGTACCTGGAGAAACTAGTGAAAAAATTATAGAAGAGAGAGCTCGCGAAGAAGACGAATAAGATTATTTAATTTTAATATAAACATGAAAAGCCCTCACTATTTGTAAAAATAGTAGAGGGCTTTTTTTAATTAAAACTTAATATCAACAGAAAAGTTATAAACAACAGATTTAGCAAGTTTGTCATAAGCAGCACTTAAATCTAGATTTAAAGGTTTAAGCCCCATAACAGAAGAGACCATATTAAAATTAATTCCTGTAGCCATGTTTAATTTATTGGCATATTCTATATCAAAAAAGATAGAAGGATTAAATTCATCTAAAGATAAAAAGTATAAAAACTCCTGTGATTCTGCAAAGGGTACTCTATAAGTAATAGAACTTGAAACTGAAGTTTTTTCTTTTTTAGGGGAGTCCTGTCCACGATATATATCTGGATTACCCAGTAAATTAGTATTAGAGTAAACAAATTTATTAATAAAAGCCCATTTTTTGTTAATATTATAATCTAAGAGATTAGAGTTAATGAGCTGAGGCTTTTTCTCTTTACTTAGCAGTAAATCTGTATTGTTTTCAAAATCAAATTTCCCTCTTTCTAGTTTAATATTATTGTTTAAATAATAGTAATTATCTCCCCTTAAATTAGCATATCCTACTGACACTGAAGAGTTTTGAATAAAATACTTAATTTCGGATATATAATCAATACTGCCATAGCGAGGATTATTTTTTATTTTGGTAATAAAATCTGTATTCTCTGTCAATTTCTTATACCTAAATTTTAATTCAGTATGTTTATCTTCACTTACATCAAAAAGAGCTTTTAATCTGATATGGGAATGTTCATAATATATTCCATAGTGTAAATCATAAACTAAATTTCTAAAAAGTTCTTGTTCAAAAAAAGATTGATTGTTAAAATAATATAGTAAATAGTTAAAATAAGTATCAGGATAAATAATTCTGTCAAAAAGTATATCTGTATTTAATTTTGCGTATTTTTCTTTATCTAATTCATAAAATTCAGGTTTTTTGCTAACATAATTCTTTTCTTTTAATAATTTTTTTATTTCAGGCATCATTTGCATTGTATTTTTATATCCAATTGAAATAAACTCTTCAATTAGGTCAAAATCTTTAAAACTGAAGTCACTGACCTCATTACGAATTATTATATCAGAGTAGTCATTTAATATGGGCTGTGAATTCTTTTTTTGGACTAAAAGGAGCATCCTCATTAAAGACTGCAATGGGTATTTATATGATTCATAAGGTAGTTCATCAAAAGCTGTAGTTGCTATCACAATATCTGCTGAAAGTGCTTTAGCAGCTTTAGATGGAACCATTTCAACTAAACCAGGGTCTACTAAATATCTTCCCTTACTTTTATAGATAGGGTAATAAAATGGAATAGAATAAGTACTCTGTAAAACTTCTGAGATACGTCCTTCACTTGTAATATACTTATGGCCACTATCAAGATCAAAGTTTAATAGGGCAGTGTTTATTGGAAAATTTTTTATATTT
>CAZXRH010000261.1:0-1993 GCA_964642575.1 uncultured Halanaerobiales bacterium | reverse complement strand
ACACATGATCTCCAATCATGCTCCTTAAGCCAGACTCGGACACCTCTCCATGCTTTTCATAAAGAATATTTAGTTGTATACGGTAGAACTTGTGATAAGTATTACCGCTACCTAATTGATTATAGTAAATATCTTTCAAAAAATCAAGCAAGATTACTTGAGCTTATCAAAATTAACTATTCAGATGTAAAAAACTTGATCAAGATGAGTATTCTTTGCCTTCACAAAGAACTTCATATGACCTCTAAGCTTTTATTATTATAATATATATAAGGCGATAAGTAAAGAGTTGATTTCGAATTAGTTGATTAATTTAAATGGCAAGGTTTAATGCATTTTTTTGATTTTAAACTTGGATAAACCCGAATTAGACTAAATAACCCCTTTAGCATGTTGAAATAACTCTCGTGATGATTTGAAATCAAACATCTTTTTGGGATAAGTATTACTAAAGGTAAAGCAAAAGAAAAAAAGACAGCCCAATAAGACTGCCTTTTTGCAATCAAAAAGTCTATGAAATCAAATCTAAATACAAATCAATGCTTCTTTCCACAGCATCCCTAACCATTTTGATAAAGTCATCATAATCTCCGGTTGTAGCTGCTTTGTCAAGTGCATCGTAATAATCTCCTCTGTTATCTGCTTTAATAATTGCAGGTGGATAGCCATCTTTCATCAGTTCAAAGTTGAGAAGCAAGCGAGCTGTTCTTCCATTTCCATCAATAAAAGGATGAATGTTAACAAAATCAGTGTGTAACTTTGCTGCTCTTTCAATTGTATGAAGATTTGGGCCTTCATTTCTGTACCAATTGATTAACCCTTCCATCTTACTTTTAATCTGATAAGGTGGTGGTGGAGTATGACTAGCACCAGAAATAATAACTTTTTGATTTCTATAAACTCCAGCTTTTTCATCATCAATACTTTTAAGTATTAAATAATGTATATTTTTGATCTGTTTTTCTGAAAGTTGTTCTTTTTCATTTATAATATCTTCTATATAAAAAATAGCTTTTTTATGGTTAATTACTTCTAAATGTTCTTTCAAAGTTTTCCCACCAACAGTAATTCCGTCTTCTAGAACTACTTTGGTTTCTCTAAGGGTCAATGTGTTACCTTCAATAGCATTCGAATTATAAGTCCATTGGAGTAGTAATTCTTCTCTAATGTTATTAACCGTATATTTAGATAAGGGTCTTTTTTTATCAATCTTTTTTTTCTTTTTATCAATTTCTGTAAACATAAAAATCCTTCTCCTTTTTCATAGTTGGAAAACCTTAGATATAATAATTTTACCATGAATACCGTTTAAAATAAAGGTACAAAACATCAATTTCTGTTCAATAAAGAATGTGCATTTTCCCTGTAACAGTAACTTTCAAATTATTAAAGAAGCCCTACCCAGCCTTGAGGTCATATAGATTGACTTTGTGGTAGATTCTCCATAAAAAAATACTTTGGTATCTTACCATCGCCTTCATTTTGAGCTAAAAACAAATCCAATTCTTCCTCTTTTGCTTTTAGATTCCAGTGCAGAGGTAGATACTCGCCCAAAATCGCTAACTCCCCCAAGCTGTTGTGGCTGCTGAAATGAGGCAGGCTCTACTTCTTTTTTTCCACAGAACTAGAATTATGTTCCTTCTGAGCTTAACCTTCTCATCTGAGTTAGTTTCTTCTACCTCAAGGTTGTCCCTCCTTTTTTGAAAACTAATAAGTCTTAATATAAAATTATCATTAAACTAATAATTGCAAAGTAAAATACATTACACAGATAACATATATATTATCATTTTTTTATTTAACAAAATGTTTTTTTAGAACAAAAAGAAAAAAGGAGGAATCCCTCCTTTTTCATTTCAGTTCTATATTAAATTATCTATATTATTAACAGAAGAAAGCTTTTCAAAATATTATTGATTTACTTCAATTTTCTGTAGTTCAATAAAAGCTTGAGCAAATTCAGGATCAAATTGTGTACCTGCACAACTTTTTA
>CAZXRH010000260.1:0-1995 GCA_964642575.1 uncultured Halanaerobiales bacterium | reverse complement strand
ATATTGTTATATCTAAAAAATATTGAAGAAACAATTATTAGGCTTTTAGCAAGATATGGTATTGAGGGAACCAGGCAAGAAGAAAATCCCGGGGTATGGATAGGTGATGATAAGATATGTGCAATCGGTATTGGAATTAATAGATGGGTTACCCGACATGGATTTGCCTTAAATGTCAATACTGATTTACAGTTTTTTAATAATATAAATCCCTGTGGCTTTGTTGATAAAGGAGTTACTAGTATTTATAACAAGACAGACCAGAAATTAGCTTTAGATGGGGTTATGGAAGAATATATTCAAATATTTTCGGAGGTATTTGGTATCAAACAGATAAAAAGAAAGGGTGTTTATGTATGAGTTTAGGTATTGAAGTAGCAACCAAAAGTGAAATTGTATATGATAAGATTAAAAATTATATCATAAAGGGAGAATTAGAGCCTGGTGAAAAGTACAGTATAAGTAACTTGGCCAAAGAGTTTGGTATCAGCAGGTCACCTGTTTATGAAGCTGTTAAATTATTAGAAAAAGAAGACTTTGTAACAATTATTCCTAATGTAGGTTTTAAAGTTAATACTTTAACTAGAAAAGAGATCCATGACTTACTGCGCATACAGGGTGCCTTAGAAGGACTTGCTATTCGCGAAGCCATGGACAATATTGGAGAAGAGGAACTTGAAGAACTCCATGAGATATTAGATAGAACTGAGAAATACTATAACAATAATGAGATCGATAAATACATTGAAGAGAATAAAAAGTTTCACTTTAAATTATATAAGTATTCCCATTCTAATAAATTAATTAATGCATTAAAAGATTACTGGAGATATGAAATTTGGTATACTCAAAACAATGATGAGATTAAATCTAATATCTGTAATTTAATTGATGATCATCGAGAATTACTAGATATTATAGAAGATGGAAAAGAAGCACAAGTACAGGAATTTATCGATGAACACATTGAAGATTGTGAAGAAGTAGTATTAAATAATCTAGAATCTACTAAAATGCTTATTGATTAGTTAAAATTGAATATATAAACTTGGAGGTCAAAAAATGAGAGCTGATATAACAGTTATTGGGGGAGGGCCTGGTGGTTATGTGGCTGCCCTGCGAGCAGCTCAAAAAGGGGCTCAAACTGTCATTATCGAAAAAGATAAACTGGGCGGAACCTGCCTTAATGTGGGCTGTATACCAACAAAATCTTTATTAGCATCTACAGGTATAGTAAATGAAATTGAAAAATGGAATGGAAATGGAATTAAAGTTGGTAAAGTAGAATTTGAACTTGATAAATTAATGAAGCGTAAAGAAAAAATTGTAAATAAATTAGTAAATGGTGTTGCTTCTCTTATAAAAAATAATGATAATATTACTTTAATTAAGGGAAAAGCTAAAATTGAAAGCAATAATAGAATTAAGATATTAAAAACAGATAGTGAACAAGAGATAATTAAGACAGAAAATATAATTATTGCAACCGGTAGTAAACCAATCGAACTTCCTAACTTCTCCTATACAAATGAAAATATTATGGATAATACAGATGCATTATCTATTGATGAAATCCCAGAGGAGATCTTAATAGTGGGGGGAGGAGTAATTGGTGCTGAATTTGCAAATATTTTTAACAATCTAGGTAGTAAAGTAACTATTATAGAGAAACTAAAAAGGTTAGTTAGCTCTGAAGAAGAGATTGCAGGCAACCATCTAAAAGAGGTATTTGAAACAAGGAATATTGATATACATCTTAATAGTGAAGTAATAGGATATGAAGAAGTAGATAATAAATTTGAAGTTAAGTTTAGTAAAAATAATAATGAAATGAAAATTGAAGTTGATAAAATATTAATTGCGGTAGGCAGAAAACCAATTATAAAAGAAGTTGGTCTTGATAAAGTAGGTATTGATTATAATAACAAAAGAATACAAGTTAATAATCGAATGGAGACCAATATTGATAACATTTATGCAGTAGGAGATGTAAAT
>CAZXRH010000259.1:0-2027 GCA_964642575.1 uncultured Halanaerobiales bacterium | reverse complement strand
TCTCTCTTTTCGAACCTAAGAGACGGGTGGTAACAGTAGCCATTGTTACACAACCAAATCCTAAAAGCATCGGAATAATTGCTCTACCATTTAGACCTAAATAATTTAAACCTCTATCGACTAATGCTGCAATACGCGGCATATAACCTGAATCCTCTAGTAAGGCCAAGAAAAAGTAAAATTCGGCTACTAAAGGTAATAATAAACCAAATATATAGGTGATGGTCATCGTTAATACACCAAATTCCCCGATTAATATCTTGCCTAACAAACTACCGGGAGCAATAAATCGGGAAACTAAGTTAATAATAAATGGTTGATATATATCAATCATTATCATCTCTTCAGTTATACCCACTAATGTTTGAGCTACAAAAACACCAATAAACTGATAAAGGGCATATAAAATAACTAATAAGATTGGGATCCCTGTGATCGGTCTTAAAAGCATTGAGCCAATTTTATCTCCTATACTATTGTCTCTTTCTTCTTTGCTAATAATCTCCTCAACTATCTTATTTACATGATTACGTCTTTTTTGATAAATATCTTCTCTGAGTTCAAAAGCTTGTTTGTCGTGGACCGCTGCAACATATTGGTCACCTTCTAAGATTAAAAGGCTGTCCGCTCTATTGTCTATCTCATCTTCTAGTTGATCTAACTTGGTTTGGATATCTTTATCTAAACTTATCTTACCTTTTTGAGCTTGCTCTATACTATCAGCTATTTTAGCTAATCCTTTTTTCTTAATAGCTACAGTTGGAATTACTTTTACACCCAGTCTTTCTTCTAACTGGTCAATATCTATATTAAGCCCTCTATGTTCAGCTTCATCCATCATATTAAGGGCTACAATTACTTTTTTACCCATATCAATTAACTGCTGGGTTAAAAAGAGATCCCTTTCTAAGTGGACAGCATCAACAATATTTATTATTATATCCCCTGACAAAATAATATCCCGGGCCACTTTCTCTTCATCATTAAAGGAAGAGACTCCGTAGACTCCCGGGGTATCTAAAACTATGTATTCTTCAAAGTTACCTGTGCTGATATCCAAGGTAGTACCAGGATAATTTGAAACCGATACATAAGTTTCAGTTAAATAATTAAAAAATATGGATTTACCTACATTGGGATTACCAACTAGTACTATCTTTTCTTTGTTTGGATCTATATCTAACTGTTCAAGATTGGAACAGCAACTCAAACTAATCACTTCCCTCTGGATGCAATTCTATTTCAATATCTTCGGCCAAACTACGACCTATTGCGATTTCCTGATAATTATGTTTAACAATAATTGGGCCACCTGGAATCTTTTCATTACAATTTAAATTAGAACCTTCCGAGATTCCCATTCTTAAAGTCTGAATTCTAATCATATCATCAGGTATATTTTTAACCTTAAAATTATTTCCTCTTTTTACGTCTGCAAGAGTCATATCTTTTCCCCCTTGAAATATATTTAAAGATAAGTAATTTACTCATGTTAATTTGATTATAATGAAAATGATTCTCAATGTCAAGCAAAAAAATTAATCCCACCTTCAAAAGATGGGATTAAAAGTATAAATATATTTTCTTTTATTTAATACCGCTACGCGCAACAGTACTGACATAACGATCTTGTAACAATACAAATAAGATGATTATTGGTAAAGTCATCATTGCAACAAAAGCCATTATGTCTCCCCATAATCTTGGATACTGTCCAAAGAAGACCTGCATGGCAACTGTCAGGGGTCTAAATGTTGGCCCTCTGGTTACCATTAAAGGCCATAAGAACCTTCTCCACTGCATTAGAAAGTGTAAGATAGCAACACTTGCTAAAATAGGTTTAGATAAAGGTAAAGCCAGTTTATAGTAAATCTTATACCAGCTTGCTCCATCAATAATAGCAGCTTCTTCTAATTCAGTAGGGAAGTTAATGAAAAATTGATATAACAAGAATATATAGAACGGATTCGCTATAAATGGAATTATTTGAACCTGATAACTGTCCAGCCAACCCAGTCTGTTTGTAA
>CAZXRH010000258.1:0-2120 GCA_964642575.1 uncultured Halanaerobiales bacterium | reverse complement strand
ATCTTAAAGAGGCAATTGTTGCCATCGAAGATAAAAACTTCTATGTACACCATGGAGTTGATTTCTTTGGTATTATGAGAGCAGTGGTAGCTAATATCAGAGCTGGTTATAGGGCTCAGGGAGCCAGCACTATTACTCAGCAGTTAGCCAGAAATGCCCTGCTCCATCAGAAAAAAACATATTACCGAAAAATTCAGGAGGCCTATCTGGCCTTACAGTTTGAAAGAATGTATACAAAACCTGAAATATTGGAGATGTATTTAAATGAAATCTTTATGGGCCACAGTGCCTATGGAGTTGAAGCAGCTGCCCAGCAATATTTCGGTAAAAGTGTTTCTGAACTTTCTTTAAGTGAAAGTGCTTTAATTGCCGGACTACCGCGAGCTCCTAACTACTATTCTCCTTATAATAATAGGGAGGCTGCGGTTGAAAGACGTAACATAGTCTTAAATAAAATGGTAGAGTTAGGATATATCTCACAAGAAAGTGCTCAACAGGCTAAAAATGCTGAGATTGATTTAAAGTCCTCTACCAGTCAATCTGATGAAGATCTCGCACCATATTTTGTACGTTATGTACGTGACACTTTATTAGATATGTATGGGGCCAATATGGTCTATGGCAGTGGGCTTAAAGTATATACAACCTTAGATACAGATATGCAAAAAATTGCTAATGATTCCATTGATAATGCAATTAAGCAACAATATATACCAACTGTCCAGAGAAGCAATGCTGCTGATCCTAACCAGCCACAGATGGCTTTAATTACCCTTGATGCCAAAACAGGTGCTATTAGATCTATGGTCGGGGGTAGAGGTAATGATCAGTTTAATAGGGCAACTCAGGCTGTTAGACAGCCCGGTTCTGCCTTTAAACCTTTTGTTTATACAACAGCAGTTAAAAATAATTATTCACCCGGTGATGTCATCAATGATATGCCGATGGCTAATCCGAAAAAAAATAGTAATAACCAAAAAGAAATCTGGCCAACCAATTATGGGAATGAATATCGAGGTTTAGTTAGTTTAAGAACCGGACTTGTCCATTCCATAAATGTAGCAGCTGTTAAAATGCTGCAAAAGGTCAGTGTAAATGATACAATTTCAACCGCCCGCCAGATGGGTATCTCCACTTTTGAACCAGCTGATAATGCTGAAGATCATTATTCTTTAGCCCTCGGAGGTTTAAATAGAGGAGTTAAACCCATTGAAATGGCAACCGCTTATGGTATCTTTGCCAATAATGGAATTAGAACTGAACCTTATGCTATCACTCAGGTTAAAGATAGTGACAACAGAGTAATATATGAGGCTCATCCTAAAAAACAGATTGTCCTATCTCCGGAGACCAGTTATCTGATGACAGATATGTTAAGGTCAGTTATTAATCAGGGTACTGGTTGGAGAGCTGATTTAGACCGTCCGGTTGCTGGTAAAACAGGTACAACCAATAACTATACAGATGCCTGGTTTGTCGGTTATACTCCCAGTTTAGTTACAAGTGTCTGGATTGGTGAAGATAACTTACAGAAGATGGTTTATGATCAAAGGGATGATAGTGGTGATTTAGTCTTTAATGAAAACGGTAGGGCACGCACTATATCCAGTTCCGAAGCTGCCCGTTTATGGGGAGAATATATGAGAGAAGTAGTGAAAGGACGTGAAGTATCCTACTTCAGCCAACCTCAGAATATTAAATCAGTTTCAATTGATCCGGTTACTGGTAAACTGCCCAACAAGTATACACCACGTATTGTAGAAGAACTCTTTAAAAATGAAAATGTACCTCGTCAGGCCGAAAGTCTACATGGTCCGACCGAAACGGTTAAAATAGATAAGTCAACCGGGATGTTGGCTACAGAAAACTGTCCAGCTGAAAATGTAGTAGAATATGACTTTATTGAAAAAAGCGGGATCAGAGTTGGTCCAACTGAAATTCACTTTAGTGAACAAAACGATGGTTCCAAAGATTCCGATGATCTAGTAAAAGGTGTTTATATGGTAAGTGAAGGTGAACCAATTCAAAAAATTGATTCTGAACTTGGTATTCCTCAAAGTAATGATAATGGTGAGGTAGCTTACCTAACTAAACCTACTCAGTATTGTACTGAACATCCT
>CAZXRH010000257.1:0-2121 GCA_964642575.1 uncultured Halanaerobiales bacterium | reverse complement strand
AATTAGATCTACGGATCAGTAGGCTGAGGGTTCAAGTCCTTCCGGGCACGCCATTATATTCTTTTAAATATGGCCCAATTATTTTCATTCTAGGTATAGTAAACTGGAATTTTTTATTTATAATAACATAATATATTTATTAAAGGCATACTTATTATAGTATGCTTTTTTGTATTCGTGCAGGAAATCGAGTATCGATGGGTAATCTTTTAATAGGATCTTCATAAAATAAAAGTGATATTTACTAGTAATTGGTAATGTGAATTTTATATCTTGAAAAACAATGAATCAATATTCATATATAACAATTAGATTTTAATATTTACTACGAAATGCCGACTAAACAATGGTGATTGACAGTTTGGTTAATATTGTTAAAAGGATATTTGATTTGTTCGGAGAGTGTTAATTATAATTAAAGAACCTTTTATTAACTTTAATCTTGTCATTTCATTAAAGAAAATAGTATATTGAAATATATATTAAAGGAGCAATTTGATATTAAAACTTGAGTATTTTTATCGATTTACAAAATATTATTATTTAATCCTCAGTATATTGTAAAAAGGAAAACATTAAAAACAACATATTATAAGAGCCATAATTAGTAAAAATAATTCTTAAGAAAACTTTATATTAAACCTTACAATTAAAAATACAATATTGTTATATTTTTATTAATTTTATTATTATTAACTACTAAAGGAGTGTATTTTTTATGGATAATTATCAAGAAGAGCAAATATCAAAATGTATTGGAAATACTCCTCTAGTAAATATTGAAAAAGGTGTTGAGGGTAATATATTTGCAAAATTAGAATTTTTAAATTTAGGAGGGAGTATTAAATCACGAACTGCCTATTGGATGATAAAAAATGCTTTAAAAAACAATGATATAAATAAAGAGACTGTTTTAGTTGAAGCATCTAGTGGAAATCAAGGAATCGCAGTATCAATGATAGGGGCAATTATGAATTTGGATGTAAAAATTGTTATGCCTGAAAATATGAGTAAGGAAAGAAGGCAATTAATTGCTGCCTATGGCGCAGAAATAATACTAACTCCTCCAGGAAAGAATATACAGGAAGCTATAGAAAATGCAATCTGTAAGACAAATGAATTAATTGATAGATATAAAAATCATTATTGGTTAAATCAATTTTCCAATCCATATAATATAGAAGTTCATAAACTTTTTACTGCAAAAGAAATTCTAGAAGAAATAGATCAACCTATAGATTTCTTCATATCAGGAATTGGAACAGGAGGAACAATAACTGGTATAGGTACAGAGTTAAAAAAAGCATATCCTAACTGTAAAGTTGTTGCAGTTGAACCCGAAGGTGCGGCAATTTTGCAGGGAGGGAAAATGAGTCATCATATACAACAGGGTATAGGGGATGGTCTAATCCCTGAAATTCTAGATATTAATATAATAGATAAAATGATAAAAGTTTCAGATGATGAGGCAAGAAAAACAGCAATCAAATTAGCTAAGAAAGGTTTTTTTGCTGGATTTACTTCGGGTAGTAATATAAGTGCTGCTTATAAAATATTAGAGAAGTATCCAGGATCAAATATTGTTACAGTATTACCTGATGGAGGTAGTAGATATTTAACAGAAAATATAATTAAACCTCCAACTAAATGATTTTGATTATTTTCAAAAGACAGGACTTATATAAAGCATAAAAAACCTATGTTTGGGCATTTATTTTAAGATAAAATATGGTTAACTAAGAAGATTTAAAAGATTGACATTAGAAAAATAACCAACATTGATCATTTAAATATTTAGTATCTTATATAAGATATGACAATACTTTCTACTTTTTTAGCTTTTAACTTTATAACCTATTTTAAATAGATAAGTAACTACTATCAGTAAGATTACTAATAAGCTGATGATAACAAATAATGAAAAATATGGAGAAATATCAGACTGACCAACAAAAGCAAATCGGACTGCATCAACCATATAAAAAACCGGATTAAATAATGAAACTTCATTCCAGATACCAGGTAGTTTTTTTACCGAATAAAAAACACCACTTAAAAATGTCAGAGGGGTAATAAAAAAGTTAGAAAAAATCGAAACATGATCAAACTTCTCCGCCCAAA
>CAZXRH010000256.1:0-2146 GCA_964642575.1 uncultured Halanaerobiales bacterium | reverse complement strand
GAGAGTTCATATGATAATAGGAGTATAGACCTATCCAGTAATTATACTAAAGAGTTTAAAGAAAAATTTAGAAATAAGTTTAAAGTTAAGCTGAGAGATAAAAAGTATATTAACAATATGGATAATTCATATTTTTCCTATTCTTTGGCTTATCAATTTAGACATCAAGTTAATGGTAAAAACCAGTATTCAGTTGATTTCAAAACCAAAGAGTATACATATAGTTATGATCAACTAAAAGATTATCAGGTCAATACATATAAGGTTAATTGGAAAAGAGATATCAGTGAAAAGCTTGAAATTGAGTTAGGATATCAGTTAAAAAACAAACGACATTATTATAATACTGATTCCAATGACCGGGTTGGTCAGCGGTATTCAATTGATTTCAGTTATGAACTTTAAATAAAAATTTTCTCATATTTCTGTAAAAATGGTCTTTTTTTTGATAAAATATAAGTTAGAGTAATAAATTCGCAGGATATTTGAGGAGGAACTAATTTTGTTAAAAAATAACAAAATTGATGATACAGCCATAATAGCAGATTCGGTAGAACTTGGTGATAATATAGAAGTTGGTCCCTATACAATTATCGAAGAAGAAGTAGAAATTGGGGACAATACTAAAATTGGAGCAAACTGTCATATTCAGGGTTGGACTAAGATAGGTAAAGATAATATTATTGATAATTATGCTACAATCGGTTTTCCACCCCAAAATATTGGCTATGATGGCAGTAAAACTTATGTTATTATTGGTGATAATAATAAGATAGGTGAGTATGTAACAATTCATAGAGGAACCACAGAAGGCCGAGGAGAGACCAAAATCGGTGATAATAATGTATTTCAGGTCTATTCTCATGTTGCACATGACTGTAGTCTTGGTAATAATATTACCTTGGAAAACTACGTAAACTTAGCCGGCCATGTTACCATCTATAATAACGCTCATCTAGAAAAGATGGTTGGAGTCCATCAGTTTGTAAAAATAGGCAATTTAAGCCGGATAGAAGCCCATTCAAAGTTGATAAAAGATGTTCCACCATATATAATTGTAAATGGTCACCCCGCTCAGGTAGTGGGGATCAATGAAGTTGGTTTAAATGATCATAATATTGATTCTGATGTTAGAGATGAGATTAGAAAATCTTACCATATATTATATGAATCAAATCTTAATATCAGTCAGGCAATTGAAAAATTAGAAAAAGACAGTAAAAACTTTAAGGAAGTAAAAGATTTTATAAGTTTTCTTAAAAATTCAAATAGAGGTATTTGCAGATAAGATAGGGAGGATATGTTAAGATGGATAAAGTAAAAGTTGGAGTAATTGGAGTCGGTAGTATGGGCAAAAACCATGTCCGTTCATACGCTGCCCTCAAACATGTATGTGAACTAGTAGGGATCTATGATATTGATCAGGAACAGTCCAAGGAAATGGCTAAAAGCTATGGAGTTAAGTCTTTTTCATCAATTAAAGAACTTTTAGAAGAAGTTGATGCAGTTAATATTGCAACTCCTACTACTACCCATTATGATATTGCTCTTCAGGCAATTGAAGCAGGTAAACATATTTTAATTGAAAAGCCAATAACCAACAAAATAGATGAAGCCAATGAAATATTAGAAAAAGCCAAAAATAAGAAGTTAATTGTACAGGTGGGACATATAGAGAGGTTTAATCCTGCTATAAAGGCCTTACCGGACATGTTAAGAGAAGAAGAGATTGTTGCTATTGATGTTCAAAGGATGGGCCCTTATGACCCTCGTATTGATGATACAGATGTAATTCAAGATCTTATGATTCATGATATAGATGTAGTTAGTTCCATTATTAATTCTGAGATAGTTGAAGTTAGTGCTTTTGCCAGAAAAGTTGCTTCTCAGGAACATATGGATTTTGCGGTTGCAAACTATCAGACTGAAGATGATGTAATCGTAACATTAACTTCTAGTCGGGCAACTAATAAAAAAGTACGTAAGATGTCAATCACTACTGAAAAGTCCTTTATTGAACTAGATTATCTGGGACGTAAGATTACCAGAACCAGACGAGGTAATGGTGATTCTAATAAGAATAAGCAGAGGGAATATGAAGAAACATATGAAAATGAAGAAGAACCATTAAAAATGCAGCTGATTC
>CAZXRH010000255.1:0-2181 GCA_964642575.1 uncultured Halanaerobiales bacterium | reverse complement strand
AATTTAGAGATAGAATCATGTTTCCTATTTTTAATTCTCAGGGAGAAGTAATTGCCTTTGGGGGAAGGCGTTTAAATGATGAAGATGCGAATTCTCCTAAATACTATAATTCTCCCGAAACTTTAATTTTTCATAAGAGCAAAAACTTATATGGTATTAACTGGGCCAAAAAAGGTTTTAGAGAGACTAATAGTGCTGTAATAATGGAAGGTTATACCGATGTTATTACTGCGCATAAATATGGTCTAGATAATGCTGTGGCGTCTTTAGGGACAGCTTTAACTTTAGATCAAGCCCAAATTTTGAAAAGATATGTGGATACAGTATATACGGCTTTTGATCCAGATTTTGCAGGTGAACAAGCAACATTGAAAGGTCTGGACATACTAAAGAAAGCTGACTTAAATGTTAGGGTAATTGAGCTACCTGAAGAAGTTGATCCTGATGATTTTATCAAAGAAAATGGAGCTCAAAAATTTAGAGAGCTTATGGAATCATCTTATAATTTAATAGAATTTAAAATCAGACGGATTGTTGATGAAAATGAGAAATATAATATAAATCAGCGTATAAACCGTTCTAAAAAGGTACTTAAAGTAATTTCTCAAATTGAGGACCCAATTGAACGAGATGTCTATCTAGACAAGACTGCTGACATTTTAAATATTGAAAAAGATGCGATGCAAGAAGCATTAGATTCTTTTAATCGAAAAAATAAGCAGGAAAATGACGATAAGAATAGAATACAAGAAAAGGACTCCAAAAAAGAGTTAAAAAAATTAAACCATCAAGACCTTTTATTAAAAACTCTAATTGATAACCCAGATCGAATCGAAAAAACTCAAAATGAAATAAAACCAGAATTTTTTAATGGTATTTATCGAAAAGCATTTAAACTTATAATCGAAAAAGGTTTTGATATATTAAATGTAAATATTGAACAAGAAGTTGAAAGCCAAAAACTTGTCGATTATTTTATGATTTTGACTGTGAAAGAAAGACAGGAAGTTAGCGAAGAAAAGTTTAAAGCTTTGCTTGAACTCATTCAAGATGAGTATAAACAGAGAGCCAAAAATGAACTTTATCATAAATTGCAAAAAGCAGAAATAAAACAAAGCAAATTAGATAATCTATTACTTGATTATCATAGGATAATTAAGATTTAGGAAAGGAGGTAATTATATATGTCCAATGAAGATGTTAAACCAGCTAATAGAAAACAGGTTAAGGAATTAATCAAACGCGGTAAAGAAGAAGGCGAATTAACTTATGAAGAAATAATGGATTCATTGGAAGATATAGATTTAGATTCTGAAGATATAGAAGAAATCTATGATATATTCTCTGAAATGGATATAGATGTCATTGAAGAAGATAACAATAACGAAGATAGTGATGATGATAGTGATGATGATGATGAATCTGAATTAGATTTAAGTATACCCCAGGGTGTTGGGATAGATGATCCTGTTCGCATGTATTTAAAAGAAATTGGTAAAGTGGACCTTTTATCTGCTGAAGAAGAGGTAGAACTTGCCAAAAGAATGGAACAGGGAGATATGGAAGCTAAAAGAAGATTAGTTGAAGCAAACCTCAGATTGGTGGTTAGTATTGCCAAAAAGTATGTTGGAAGAGGTATGTTATTCTTAGACCTTATCCAGGAGGGCAATATGGGCTTAATGAAGGCCGTAGAAAAGTTTGACTATACAAAGGGGTATAAGTTTAGTACCTATGCTACCTGGTGGATTAGACAGGCTATTACACGTTCTATTGCTGACCAAGCAAGAACAATAAGAATACCTGTCCATATGGTAGAAACCATCAATAAATTAATCCGTGTTTCAAGACAGTTACTTCAGGAAAAAGGCAGAGAACCAACTCCTGAGGAAATTGGAGAAGAAATGGACATGAGTGCAGATAAAGTAAGAGAGATCAAAAAGATAGCTCAAGAACCTGTTTCCTTAGAAACTCCTATTGGGGAAGAAGAGGACAGTCATCTTGGTGACTTCATAGAAGATGAAGATGCACCCGCCCCTGCTTCTGCAGCATCATATATGCTGCTTAGAGACCAATTAGATAATGTATTGGATACCCTAACTGATAGAGAAAAAAGAGTCTTAGAACTAAGATTTGGTATTGAAGATGGTCGACCCAGAACCTTAGAAGAAGTAGGTAAAGAAT
>CAZXRH010000254.1:0-2184 GCA_964642575.1 uncultured Halanaerobiales bacterium | reverse complement strand
CAATTTGTCCGATTAATTTATAAAAGAAACTTTTAATTCCTCTTGATGGTAGATCGAGTTCTTGTCCGATTAAATTCCCGGCCAGTTTTAAAAACTGTTCATTAACATCTGATTCCGGGTAAAGTTTAAAAACTGGGTGCTGTTTTTTGATGGATTTTGAAATTAATTTATCATCTTGTATTGTCCCCAGCAGTTCGATATCTAAATCTAAATATTTACGAGCAGTTGTAATAAAGCGATCAATGATATTATCTGCTTCCTTTTTAGAATCAACACGGTTTACAACCAGATGCAGTTTGCCCTGATACTGACTGCTGCTTAAGAGTTTAATTAAACTATATGAATCCATAATAGAAGTCGGTTCTGGAGTTAATACAATCAGTATTTCATCAGCTGCTGTTGTAAAGTTAATTACTGATTGGCTGGCCCCTGCTCCTGTATCAAGTAAGATTACATCATAGTTTTGTTCAATTTCAGTTACTCCTGTTAAAAGGTGTTTAATATTATTATTACTAATACTTAAGACATCATCAATGCCTGAAATACCTGATAAAACATTTAAGCCATAAGGACCGGTTTCAACCGCCTCTTTTAGGGTACAGATTCCTTTTAAGACATGGTTTAGATCATACCTTGTCTTTAATCCTAAAAGGACATCTATATTGGCCATCCCGATATCACTATCAATTAAAAAGACATCATTATCAAGTTCTCCTAAGGCTAGAGCTAAGTTCACGGTAATAGTTGATTTACCAACTCCCCCTTTACCACTTGCCACTGCAATAATCCGGCTTTGATTTTCTTTATCCTCTTTTTCAACTTCTGGAATATCTTCTATGTTATTGTTTTTTACATAATCTTTAAGTTTAGCGGCTTGATTATTCATTGAAATCACCCATTAAATAATTATAAAGGATTTCAGGGTCAGCCCGATCAATATCTTCTGGGACATCCTGGCCAAAGGTAATATATGAAAATGGTATATCATACTTTTGATTGATATTGATCACATCACCATAAGTTGATGTTTCATCTAACTTGGTTAAAATAATCTTATCTGGATTTAACCTATTAAAGTTACCAACTGCATATTCTATATCACGGCTGCTCATGTTTAAACTTACCATTAAGTGGATTTCATCCACCAATTTCTCTTTGGTGAATTCATTGAGTTGGCCTAATTCCCACTTGTTTTTCCAGTTGCGGCCCGGAGTATCAACTAAAATTAAGTCGGCTTCTTCCCGGCATTCCTTAACTGCTTTTTTAAACTCATCACCATCATAAACAACTTTGAGTGGGATATTGATAATATCACTATATGTTCTAAGCTGCTGTACAGCTGCTATCCGATAAGTATCAGCTGTTATCAGACATACCTTTTTGTTTTCCTTAATTGCAAATTCAGCTGCAATCTTAGCAATTGTGGTTGTCTTACCTACACCAGTCGGTCCCACAAAGGTAACTACTTTTGTATCTTCATCTGCCTTAATTGGGTTTGGTTCTCCTAATAACTTTTCAAAGTAATTTTTGGTCTTGATGTTAAGGTTGGATTTATCTAATTTACTGTCTGCACCCAAATTATTTTTAATGCTATTTATATTTTCCATCCTTACATCCTGAAGTTTTAAATATTGAGTTAATTCTTTAAGTACTGGTGGAGTCTTTTCTTCGGTCTTTTTTTCATTAACATTATTACTTAAATCCTGTATCATCTCTTTTAAATTATCAATTTCTTTTTTAGTGTGTTCTTCACCTGGACTTGGTTCTTCCAGACCGGCTAAAACTTCAACTTTTTCTTTACCGAAAAAGCCTAAAAAGCCGCCTTTGGTAAATTTACGGGTATCTAATATTATTGCATCAGATCCTAAATCTACTTTTACTTTAAATATGGTATCCTGAATATTATCCCCTATATATTTCTTTACCTTCATTTAATTCACCACCGTTCCTAATACTTCTAAGTTTACATTGGGAGCTAATTCACTGAAAGACAGAATTGTAAGCTGTGGGAAGGACCGGCTTGTTAACTCTTTAAGCGGCCTTCTAATCATGGGTGAAGTAACCAGGATTGGTTCCTTTCCCTGTTGTAAGAGCTTCTGTGCTTCCTGTGAAATTGATTCAATCAACTGCTGTGCTTGCTGGGGTTCTACCGCCAGGTAGTTACCCTGATCAGACTGTTCTACC
>CAZXRH010000253.1:0-2241 GCA_964642575.1 uncultured Halanaerobiales bacterium | reverse complement strand
GATTGGTTTCATTTCTGCTTCTTGTGCTATTTGAATATCACTTTTCAAAATATCTCCCCCTTATATAGTTTAAACAAATATAGTATTAACAATTAACATATTTCTTGATTCAAATTTAAAATCCTTTAAATAAATTTAATTATATTAAATCAAATTAAAATAATGCCAGCTTAAAAACTGGCATTATTATTAGTTAAGGTTGATATTCTCAACTTAACTGCATATTATTGGCTTTTTCAACATTAAATATTATTTAATTAATTACAAATTACTTGTTTTCAACAGATTCAACTTTATCTTCTTCATCTTCTGCTTCATTTTGTTCAGATTCATCTGGTTTATCTTCTGCTTCCTGTGGTTTTATAGATTCAATATCTTCAGTTTTTTCTTCTGAATCCGCCTCTTCTTTTTGTTGCTTTTTATTCTCTGAATTATCTTCTGAATTTTCTTTATTTCCTTCTCCATTACCATATGCGTCTTCTGGTTTTAATTCTTTATCTTCAATTAATTTTTGAATTTGTTTTGCATTGAGAGTTTCTTTTTCTTTTAAAGCTGCTACAATTCTTTCTACAGCATCTCTGTGTTCTTTTAATAGATTTTGTGCTTTTTCATAACAGTATTCAATAATAGAACGAACTTCACGATCAATTTCAGCAGCAACTTTTTCACTATAGTTTCTGCTTCGTGATATATCTCTACCTAAAAATACCTGTTCATCATGTTTTTGACCTAAGGTTAAGTGTCCTACTTTATCACTCATACCATATTCGGTAACCATTGCCCGAGCAATCTTCGTAGCTCTTTCTAAGTCATTTTGAGCACCAGTACTAATATCTTCTAAGAAAATATCTTCAGCTGCGCGTCCTCCTAAAAGAGATGTTATTTTATCAAACAGCTCACGTTTGGTCATAAAGTTTTTGTCATCCTCTGGTAAAGGAATGGTAAACCCACCTGCTCTACCTCTCGGAATAATTGAAACTTTATGAGTTTTGTCAGCATGTTCTAATAGTTCTCCTAAGAGAGCATGTCCGGTTTCATGGTATGCAACAAGATTTTTCTCTTTATCATTAATTACTCTGCTTTTCTTCTGTGGACCGGCAATTACACGGTCTATAGCATCGTCAAATTCAACCATTGTTATTACATCTTTATCTCTACGTGCTGCTAGAATAGCTGCTTCATTAGCAAGATTTTCCATATCAGCACCTGTAAAACCAGGAGTCCTTCTAGCTAAGACTTCCATATCTACACTATCATCTACAGGTTTATTTCTGACATGAATTTTAAGAATGGCTTCTCTGGCTCTCCGATCAGGACGATCTACAATTACCTGTCTATCAAATCTACCTGGTCTAAGTAAAGCAGGGTCTAAGATATCAGGTCTATTTGTTGCCGCCATCAGGATAATACCTTCATTAGGTTCAAAACCATCCATCTCAACTAAGAGCTGGTTAAGAGTTTGTTCTCTTTCATCATGGCCTCCACCTAAACCGGCGCCACGTTGTCTACCTACAGCGTCTAACTCATCAACAAAGATAATACATGGTGCATTATCTTTACCTTTTTCAAATAAATCTCTTACTCTAGAAGCACCTACACCAACGAACATTTCAACGAAGTCAGAACCACTGATAAAATAAAATGGTACTCCGGCTTCACCGGCAATAGCTTTAGCCATCAGTGTTTTACCAGTTCCAGGAGGGCCAACTAAAAGAACACCTTTAGGAACTTCTGCTCCTAATTTTGCAAACTTTTTGGGGTTCTTTAAAAACTCAACTACCTCCTGTAATTCTTCCTTAATTTCTTCATAGTTTGCAACATCATCGAAAGTTATATCTTCTTTATTTTCATTTAATTTGGCCTTGCTTTTCCCAAACGACATCATCTTACTTCCGCCGCCCTGCATTCTCTGCATAAGAAAAAACCAGACTCCAATTAATATTACTATTGGAAGAGCATAACCTAAAATGCTAACCCACCAGGGTGCACTAGGTTGTGGTTCAGTCTTTATATTTACATTGGCTGATCGTAATTCCTGCATTATCGCCGGTATTGATTCCGGAGGAATCGGTACAGAAAATTCTTTTCCTTTTAAAGTGCCTGTTACTTTTTCATTCCCTATAATAGTAACACTATTTATATTACCACTTTCGATTTCCTGTAACATCTCGGAATAACTAAAATTTTCTAGAGTTTGAGGAGACTGCTGCATAAAAAATTGTGCAACAAGTATTGAAATTG
>CAZXRH010000252.1:0-2245 GCA_964642575.1 uncultured Halanaerobiales bacterium | reverse complement strand
ATATAAAGATCGATACCCCTTTGTTGGTTTTAATTAACACAAGAAAGGATTCAAAGATGAACAAGAGTAGAGATATTAAAATTTCTTTTTATAATGTTACAAAAACAATTTCAGATTCAATTGATCTAATGAGCAATGAAATAACGGGACACCATAAACTAGTGGCCTATATTTCTTTAAGATTAGGGTTAAAACTAAATCTATCAAAAATAGAATTAAGGAAGTTGGTATTCAGTGCTTTAATCCATGATATAGGTATTTTATATTTTGATAAAAAAATAGATGATATTTTAGAGAACAGGACTGATAAAGAACATGCTTATGCAGGTTATACACTTTTAAAGGATTATTTTCCCTTCCCAGATTATGCTGAAATAATAAAAAACCATCATAGTGAATGGGAAACATTAGAGAATAATCGGACTAATTATTTAAGTAATATATTAAATCTAGCAGACCTTACAGCCTTTTTAATAGATAGAAAAGAAATTAATATACTCTACAAATCTAAGGGTATAGTTAAAGAATTAAATAAATACAGCCAAAGTAGGATTAACCCAGAAATATTATCTGTTATGAATGAAATAGTTTATCAGGAGTCATTTTGGTTAGATACAATCAGTGTCAGTAATCGTGAATCCATATTTGAAGAATATATCTTGAATAATTTGGATACAGGACTAACCCTAGATGAAGTATTAAAAATAAGTGAAATAGTCAGTCGTATTATTGATTTCCGTAGTTCATATACAGCAACTCATTCTAAAGGTGCTGCCACAGTAGCAGTAGAATTAGCAAAAGCAGTAGGCTTTTCAAGAGAAGATACAAAAATTATTGAAATTGCAGGTCATTTTCATGATATAGGTAAAATGATATTGCCGATTAGTTTAATAAATAAGAAAGGTAGATTAAATAAAGAAGAGTGGGGGTTGATGAAAAGCCATCCTTATTATTCATATTATGTCTTAGATAATATAATCGAGTTACCCAAGTTAAAAGAATGGTCGGCATATCATCATGAAAAATTAGATGGAACTGGTTATCCCTTTAGATTAGATCAAAGTAAACTAAGTATAGGAGCTAGGATCATGGCAGTTTCAGATATCTTTACAGCTTTAGCTGAAGATAGACCTTATCGACCGGGATTAGAAAAAAATGATATTATTAAAATCTTAAAAGAAGAAGCTTATGATAAAAAGATAGATAAAAGAATGGTTAGTTTGTTAACAGATGATTTTGAAAGGTATAATGAAACCAGAAATAAAAAACAGCAAAAAGCAATTTTAAATTACAATGAATTTAAAGAGAAAATATCTGATGAACTGTTTAATATTTATCAATCTAGCACAGCTTAATAGCTGTGCTTTTTAATAACTTATAAAAATGTTGTGATATATACCTTAAATGATTGCTAGATTCATAAATATATTTGTAGTCAAGTAGAGAAGATGTGAGCAAATACGACAAATAGGAGTAAAAAACTTTTAAGTAATATTTTAGATGATAACATATTCAACTATAAATCTGTCAAAAAAGTTGATTTAACTAAATAGATTTATAAAACTACCAGACTAAATTATAATTGGTTTTCATGACAACCAGTTTTTAAGGAGGGGGAATTCATTTTTTAGTATTTGGAGATAAAAAGTGCCTTTCAATCCAATAATATAGTTTGATGTAAACAAAAGATCCATATTTATAAATATTTGGAGGATTATTATAAAAATCCAAGAATAAGGGAAATAACATAAATATTATCAATATATATAATAGAAGGTAAAACAACTTACATACAAAGATTAATAAATTAGATATATTGAAAAGGAGTAAATAATAATAATAGATTTATAATAAATGGAAAGTTAAATTATCAATCATC
Organism: uncultured Halanaerobiales bacterium; assembly: GCA_964642575.1. GTDB lineage: Bacteria > Bacillota > Halanaerobiia > Halanaerobiales > M55B127 > M55B127. The sequence goes on along the minus strand of CAZXRH010000252.1, from coordinate 366 downwards.
AATTTTGGGCACCTAAATGATTGATTCTAATTAGTGGTGCAACCGGCCGGGAGGCTGGTTTTTTTGTTTATAACACAAAAATACTTATTTGCTTATGTTATATAACCTAAAATCAGGAGCTGGTTTAAATGAAAAGTAATAAATTATTAATAAAGCTTACTTTTATAATACTTTTATTATCAATTGTTACTGTTAGTCCTAACATTAATGCTGTTGACACACAAAAATTTTATGAGGGAGACTTTTTTGTTGGATTAGCTGAATTATATTATGGAGAAAATCATATAGAAGGAAATGTAGAAATTATTGAGGATTCAGATTCCTTTTCTGAAAAAGTTAATACCGGTAGAATTTCTTTATATCTAA
>CAZXRH010000251.1:0-2269 GCA_964642575.1 uncultured Halanaerobiales bacterium | reverse complement strand
TCTATCAGGGAGACTATATTGTAAACTGGTGTCCAAGCTGTCAAACTACTCTTTCGGATGTTGAGGTTGAACATGAAGAACACGAAGGAAAACTATATTATATTAAGTATCCTATTAAAGATAGTGATGACTATATTACAGTTGCAACCACTCGTCCCGAAACTATGTTAGGTGATACCGCAATTGCTGTTAACCCTTCTGATGAGAGATACAAAGACCTCATAGGAAAAACCGTTATTCTTCCCTTGATGGAAAGAGAAATACCGGTTATTGCAGATCCTTTTGTAGATAGTGACTTTGGTACCGGTATGGTTAAAGTTACCCCGGCTCATGATCCCAATGACTTTGATATGGGAGAAAGAAATGACCTTGAAGTTGTAAAGGTTATTGATGAAAATGCAAACATGACCGATATAACGGGTAAATATGCTGGAATGGACCGCTATGAATGTAGAGAAGAAGTAATTAAAGACCTTGACGAAGAAAACTTATTAGTTAAAATAGATAGCCATGAACATTCAGTTGGACAGTGTTACCGCTGTGATACAGTAATTGAACCCCTTGTTTCTAAACAGTGGTTTGTTAAGATGGAACCTTTAGCTGAACCCGCTATTGAAGCTGTAAAAGAAGGCGATATTAAATTTATCCCAGAAAGGTTTAGTAAGGTTTATTTAAACTGGATGGAAAATATCAAAGACTGGTGTATTTCCCGTCAGCTTTGGTGGGGACACAGGATTCCGGTTTGGTATTGTCAAGACTGTGAAGAAGTAAATGTCAGCCGAGAAGAACCAACCGAATGTACTAACTGTGGTAGTAGTAATCTTAAACAAGATGAAGATGTTTTAGATACCTGGTTTTCATCAGCCCTCTGGCCATTTTCTACCTTGGGTTGGCCGGAAGAAACCGAAGAATTGGATTTCTTTTATCCAACTGATGTATTAGTTACCGGTCGTGATATAATCTTTTTCTGGGTAGCCCGTATGATCTTTATGGGCCTTGAGTTTATGGATGAAGTTCCTTTTGATGATGTTTATGTACACGGACTTATTAGGGATGCACAGGGCAGAAAGATGAGTAAATCCTTAGGAAATGGTATTGATCCGATTGAAGTAATAGAAGAATTCGGTGCAGATGCTTTAAGATTTACACTTATTACTGGTAATACACCTGGTAATGATATGCGCTTTAGAGAAGAAAGACTGGAAGCAAGTCGTAATTTTGCCAACAAGATCTGGAATGCTTCCCGCTTTATCTTAATGAACTTAGAGGATTTTAACTATGATGAAATAGATAAAGAAGACCTGAAGTTGAATTTAGCTGATAAATGGATGTTAAGCCGAACCAATGAAGTAACTAAAAAAATAGATGAAGCAATGGAAAGATATAGTTTTGGGGAAATGAGTAAAACCCTTTATGACTTTATCTGGAATGAATACTGTGACTGGTATATTGAAATCCTAAAAGAAAGGCTTTATCAGGATAAAGATTTAGCCGCTAAAAAGACAGCTCAATATATGGGACTGAATATTTTAGGTAATATCTTAAAACTTTTACATCCTGTTATGCCGATGATAACAGAGGAAATCTGGCAGAAACTACCCATTTCAGAACAAAGTATCATGATTACAAGTTGGCCTGAATATAATGAGCAAGAACTTGATAAAAACGCTGAGGAAAAAATGAATCTAATCATGAGTGTAATTAAAGCAGTTAGAAATATTAGAAATGAGATGAAAGTAGATCCCGGCCGCAAAATAGAGGCCATCCTCTTAGCAGAAAACAATAAAGAGCAGATCTTAAAAGAAGGCGAAAGTTATCTGAGAAACCTGGCCAGTATTGAAGACTTAACTATTACAACTAAGTTAGAAGATAGACCACAACCGGCCTCAACAGCTATTGTAGAGGGAGTTGAAGTCATATTACCTCTAGAAGGCATGGTTGATATTGAAAAAGAACTAGACAGACTTAAAAAAGAATTAGAAGATGTAAAGTATGAAATTGAGAGAGCTAAAGGTAAATTAGCAAATGAAGGTTTTGTAAATAATGCTCCTGAAGAACTAGTTGAAGGAGAAAGAGAAAAAGTAGAAGAATACAAAGAGAAAAAAGAAAAACTTATGGAAAGAATTGAACAACTTAAATTAAATTAAAATTTGTATTGACTTAAAAATAATATTCTGTTATGATTATGGCATAAATTGATTAGAAAAATTAAATATTTATGTACCTCATATAATTCCGGTAATAAGGTCCGGAAGTATCTACCAGGTAG
>CAZXRH010000250.1:0-2274 GCA_964642575.1 uncultured Halanaerobiales bacterium | reverse complement strand
AAGGTAAAACCTTTACTAGCTGAAGATAATATTATGTAGTCAATATCTAAATTCTTTATTCTTTCTAATTCTTTTTTAACTATATTGCTTTTATTAATAAATAGAATATCTATGTAATCCTCTACTTCAATCAATTTATCATATTCTAACTTAAAAGAATAATCGAAACTAACCAAATTGTTTTTCTCTTTTAAATAAGGAAGTAGGTGTAGGGTATGAGAATAGATGTTGGTATGTACTATATCATAGTCTTTGACAGCTTTTATATCTTCTACTTTCAACTTATGTTTCTTTTTCACTCCTTCTTTAACATATTTGATCTCATAATCCTCACCATCACCCTTTTTAATAATGGCCCGGGGAGTCTTACCCTCTCTAACTTTTATTGTCGTAAGATCAAGCTTTTTATGTTTTAAATAATCTAAAATCCTGCGGCCGTCAACATCATTACCTATTAGACCAAATAAGTTTACATCAATATTTTGATCTTTTAGATAAACAGCTGTATTGAGGCCACTGCCCCCTATATATTTTTCATTTAGTTCTGGATAATAATCTAATACACAGTCCCCAATTGTCATAATACTCATTTTTATCACTCCCTAATCAAAAAAAGCCCTTTTGCAAGGGCTTTTGTAGTCTAATGAACAAGATCAAGTATTAAAGATATCTATTACAATATTTTATCCCTGCTGAGTTTTCATGCTTAAAATCGCTTTCCCAACAATGACCACAATCACGGCAGCCAAAATAGCCTCTGGAATTCCGTGTAAAAAAGCAACTGAAGCAGCAGCTTCAAAAGGTAAATAGCCTCTTAATACAGCTAATCCTAAAACAAGGCCTGTATTAATGACAGTGCCAATTACACCGGCTAATATGAGAGCAAAACTTACATTATATTTTTTGAGTAAATAGTAAATGTAATATGCTCCTACTCCGATAAATAATCTTGGTACTACAGCAATTAATGGGTCAGCGAAGATGGGATTAGTAGCTCTAATAAAGCTAAAAATTCCAAAAATTAAGCCGATGAAAAATCCTACTACGGGACCTTCTAATACTCCCCCAATAATTGTTGGCACATGCATAATTGTAGCATGGCCAGCTGGAGTTGGTACCGGTATTAATCCAATTCCCGTTGCTCCGAGAATAATCGAAATTGCGCCCAGCATACCTGAGATAACAATCTTTCTTGTTGTTAAATTCATATTATATTTGATCCTCCTATCCCGGTCTTTTTTAAAGATCCAGGTAGTAAAATATTTGACATCCTATTATATTTTACCTTTTAAAAAGTATGACTCCATTACGGATGTCATCCGAGGTTATTATATTACATTAAGTAACTTTATTCAAGAGAATAACCTCTAAATTTTTATACTATGTTTTATCACATTTTCTTAAAGAAACTACATTTTTTACATTCTGAACATTTTAAGATTAAAAGGTTGTTACACCTTGGGCATTTCATAAGGTCGGGGTCTTCAATTTCATAACCACAAGTAGGACAGATCCTTTTACCATCAGTCGTACACTGCATAAATCAAGCCTCCTCTTAGATAAATAGAGCCACAATACCACCTACTGCAAACGCGGCAACCCAACTTCCTAGCCAAACCATAGCAGCCTGTTTTATACCCTGTTCTTTAATCATAACTAACATGGCAGCAATACAAGGAACAAATAAGGTAAGTACAATTAAAGCTACCAGGGTCTGGTCATTAGTTAAAGCCATCGAACTTAACCCCGCTGCCCCAAAGTCTCTTCTGATAATTCCCATGACAAATGCTTCCGTAGCATCTTTGGGCAGTTGTAACCAGCCAACAACTAAAGGAGCTACTGCATTTTTTATCCACTCTAATATTTTAAATTCTTTCATTAAAGTAATACCCACCGCTCCTAAAGCGAAAATGGGTCCTGCTTCAAAGATAAAATATTTGGATTTTAAATATGTTTTCTGCAGTACATTTTTAATTTCAGGCATTCTAATCGGTGGTAAATCTATTAATAAATCAGACGAATCACCAGGTAAAACTTTATTTAAAAAGGTTCCGGTAATTGCATAAACTGCAAAAATAGTCACTACATAAATAATAAAGTAATCTAGGCCTAAAGGTGCTATTAGTCCAGCTATAACACCCAACTGAGCAGAACAGGGTATAGCTAGTCCTAACAGAAATATAGCAATTATTTTTTCCCTTTTAGATCCTAAGAGACGCGTGGTAACAGTAGCCATTGTTACACAACCAAATCCTAAAAGCATCGGAATAATTG
>CAZXRH010000249.1:0-2300 GCA_964642575.1 uncultured Halanaerobiales bacterium | reverse complement strand
ATAAAAGAAAATGAGTTAATTACTTTAGATTTTGGTACTTTTTATAAAGGTTATTGTTCTGATATGACAAGAACCTTTGTTTTAGGTAAAGCATCTGAAAAACAAAAAGAAGTATATAATACAGTCTTAAAAGCTCAGCAGGCTGTTATTGATCAAATAAAAGCTGGAATGACTGGAGTAGAAGCTGATAAAATTGCCCGTGATATTATTAAAGAAGCTGGCTATGGTGAAAACTTTGGTCATGGCCTGGGACACGGCATTGGAGTAGAAGTTCACGAAGGGCCAACTGCCTCTTATAAATCAGAAGATACTATCATTGAAAACAGTATTGTTACTGATGAACCCGGTATTTATATTAAAGGTTGGGGTGGAGTAAGAATTGAAGACGATCTATTAATAACTAAAGAGGGCTGTGAAGTATTAAATTCATCTCCCAAAGAGTTAATTGAAGTTCCAGTTTAATTTGTTAAAATATACAGTAAATGCTATAATGAAAGATAGTATACAAGAAAAAGGAGGCATTTTTAAATATGATATCTACTAATGATTTTCATACAGGTTTAACTATAGAACTAGATGGAGAAGTGTATCAGGTAGTTGATTTTCAACATTCAAAAAGTGGAAGAGGTAGTGCATTTGTTAGAAGCAAGTTAAAAAATATGGAAGAAGGTTATGTAATAAATAAGACCTTTCGGGCTAATGAAAAGATAGAAAGAGCCCATGTAGATAAAAGAGAAATGCAGTATCTATACTGGGATGATAATGGTTATATATTTATGGATACTGATAGTTATGATCAAATCACCTTATCTAAAGAACAAATCGGTGATAAAATTAATTATATTAAGGAAAATATGAATATATATATTTTGATGTATGAGGGGAGACCTCTTGATATTGATTTACCTACTTTTGTAGAGTTAGCAGTTCAAGATACACCTCCTGGTATTAAAGGGGATACTGTTTCCGGTGGTACAAAAACCGCAACCATGGAAACTGGTTTAACAGTTAAAGTACCTCTTTTTATCAATGAGGGTGATATAATTAAGATAGATACTAGATCTGATGAATATATAGAGCGAGTGGAAACTAATTAAAACAGCATAGGAGGTAAACTTAATATGAATTATGTAGTTATAGGGGCAGGAGCAGCTGGAGTATCTGGAGTAAAAGAGATTTTGAAAAATAGAGAAGATGAAGATAATATAACTATAATAACAAAAGAAAACTTCCCATTTTATTATCGTCCGCGTTTAATTGAATACCTATCAGGTGAAGTAGAAAAAGAAGAATTAATTATTAATGATGAAGAATGGTTTGAAAAAAACGATATAGATTTAAGAATGGATGAGGAAGTAAAAAAAGTTGATTTTGATAATAAAAAAGTCATCTCTGATCAAGATGAATATGATTATGATAAACTGCTTTTAGCAAATGGAGCTCATTCTTTTGTACCACCAATTAAAGGAAGTGACAAAGAAAATATATTTACCTTACGTAATATTGCTGATGCTAAAAAAATTGTAAGTGAAGCTAAAGAAGCTGATAAAGCAATTGTTATTGGTGGTGGATTATTAGGTATTGAATCTGCCTCCAATTTAAAAAAGAACGGTATAGATGTAACCGTCTTAGAACAGGCAGAATGGTGTCTTAATCGCCAGCTTGATAAAAAAGGTGGTGAACTATTAATAGATATACTAGAACGTGAAAAAGGACTAGAATTCGTCTTAGATGTTACTACAGAAGAATTCCTTGGTGAGAATAAGGTCGAAAGTGTCTTATTAGGAAATGGTGAAAAATTGGAAGCTGATTTAGTTTTAATTTCAGCTGGAGTAAGATCTAACATAGGACTATTTGAAGACACCGATCTTAAAATACAAAGAGCGGTAGATGTAGATAAATATATGAAAACCAATCTTGATGATGTTTATGCAGCTGGAGATATTGCAGAACACAATGGTAAATTTTTTGGTATTTGGCTTCCTTCAATGAAGATGGGCCAAACAGCTGGTAAAAATATGTCGGGTGATAAGTTTGAGTTTCCCGGAGTAGTATCTTCATATACTTTAAAAGTTGCCGGAGTTAATGTTGTGTCTGCTGGTAACTTAGACCGTGATGACGAACTGGAAAGCGAAATAGTCGAAAAAGAAAGAGGCTATAAACGAGTAATAAGAAATGCAGAAGGTAAAGCAGTAGGATTGATCATAGTAGGTCAGTTTGAAGATCAAGATAAACTTTTAGCTGAAGTGAAAAGCTAAAAATTGGGAGGTAATACTTATGGAAGGTAAAGAAGAATTAGG
>CAZXRH010000248.1:0-2311 GCA_964642575.1 uncultured Halanaerobiales bacterium | reverse complement strand
TGCCTATAATCAGAAATGGATTGCTGGAGCTCAATTTTTAATTGTATTATGTACAAGGATTATTAGTGACCGGGAAGGTGGTAGAAACATTCAGGCCAGTAGATTCCCTGACTTAAAAGAAGAAATTAATAATTTAGATAAAGAACTTTATGCGAGACTAAATATGGAAGAACATCAAACTAAAATACCCGGTACCCACATGGTCCTGGCAGCCCAGGAACAGGGGATTGGGTCTACCTGGATCTCATATTTTAAGGTTGAAAAAATGGCTACCTTATTGGGTTTGCCCCAAAATTATCTTCCTGCTGAAATCATTGCTTTTGGATATCCAGTTCAAGATACTAACAGAACTTCTAAAAAAGACAGAGAAGAATTGGTATTTTTCAATGATGAATTATTTGAAGAAAACAAAGATTTAAATTACTAAACAGATTATTTTTAATATTTTTTATAATGGGAGAGTTTATCAATGTACAAATATTTGACCCAAGGGCTTTTATTGGGATTAGCATATGTTGCTCCCATTGGGATGCAGAACTTATATGTTATCAATACAGCGCTCAGTGGTAATAAGAAGAGAACTTATCAGGTCGCAATATTTACTATTTTCTTTGATATCCTCTTAGCTTTAGCCTGCTTTTTTGGGATAGGTCTATTAATTAAAAATGTTCCCTCTTTAAAAAGCACCATTTTATTAATAGGATCAATTTTAGTAATCTTAATTGGATTTAAATTAATAAAAGAAGCGGATAATATAGATAACAGCATTGAAAAGAGAAATCATTCTTTATTACAAATCTTCTTAACATGTTTTGTGGTGACCTGGCTAAACCCTCAGGCAATCATAGATGGTTCTTTACTATTAGGCGGTTTTCATGCATCTTTACCCCCAAATACAGCTATCTATTTTATTTTAGGCTTCTGTACAGCTTCATTTTTTTGGTTTACTTCAATCTCTTCGATAACACTTTTTTTAAATGATAAAATGAATAACAAAACCATTAAAATTATTAATATAATTTGTGGAACAGTTCTGATCTTTTTTGGACTTAAACTTGGTTATTCCTTTGTTCAGTTAATTTTAAGTTAAAAATTAACAATTATTATCACTTTTAACCTAAGGAGTGGTATAATGGAAGTAAAGAGAGTTATCCAGGTCTATTTTTCACCGACTGGCTCTACCCAAAAGATAATAAGAAAAATAACTGAAGGTTTGGATATTAATGATACTGTTGAATATGATTTGACAAAACCAGAAATTAGAGATAACTTTCAGTTAAAACTTAACCCCCAGGAGTTATTAATAATAGGAGTCCCGGTCTATGAAGAACAGTTACCAGAAATGTTAAAACCGGCACTTAAAAATATAAGTGGTGATAGACAGTTAGCTGTCACAACAGCTATCTATGGAAATATCGGTTATGGGATAACTATAGATCAAATTAATGAGATATTAAGAGAGAATGGCTTAAATATTTTAGGGTCGGCTGCCTTTATTGGAGAACACTCTTTTTCTAATCCCGAGCTCAAGATAGCGGCAGGGCGTCCCGATAATGATGATTTGATGAAAGCAGAAATCTTTGGGCGTAATATGGCCAATAAGATTTACCATTTTGATGAAAAGGTAAATATGGACCAGGTAAAAGTGGAAGGAAGTTTACCTTTAATTTCTAAAATACTGCCTCAAGGTAGTATTAATATGTTTGCTGATTTGCCGAAAATAGACCAAACAAAGTGTAAAGAATGTGGTAGTTGTATAGAATTTTGCCCGGTACAGGCTATTGATAGTTCGGATTATAATGTGCAGGGTGAAGATTGTATAAGGTGTTTTGCCTGTGTCAAAAAATGCCCCACTCAGGCCCGGACTATAGATATCAAAAAGAAGTTTATAGCCAAAAACTTTTTAAAATTAAAAGGTTCTCAGCGTAAAGAGCCCAACTTTTTTTATTAAACATAAAGGAAGATGCTCATGAAAAAAATTAAATATGGAAGTTTAAAAGAAGTAGAGATTAAAGAAGTTTCTGTTTTAATTGAAAAACTATTTAATGAATTTATTGGAGCTGTTTATGGTCAGGAAGGTAAAGATACTTTTTTAGAATATATTTCAATAGGTCAAATAATGGAAAGAAATAAAAAAGAAAATCATTTCTTTTTAACTGCCAAGGATCAAGATAAGATAGTTGGTGTTATTGAAGTTAGAGATTTTAATCATATCTCTTTACTTTTTGTAGATCAAGTTTATCATAGAAAAGGTATCGCAAGTATGCTTTTAAAAAAAGCAGTTGAGTTATGTTTAAAAGTAAAGCCTAAA
>CAZXRH010000247.1:0-2321 GCA_964642575.1 uncultured Halanaerobiales bacterium | reverse complement strand
CGCATAATTCTTTTAACCATACCGATAATTTCATCACCCATTACAAGTTGATCAAGTGAGCCCATCTGACCTGAAGCAGTATATCCAACATCATGAACCATGTTAGCTCCAGATTCAGCTGCCATCAGGATACTCATCGCAGCTTCAGCAGCGGCCTGACCATCCAGGGTATGAGAATCTGTACAACCTCCGGTACCAAAGACAGGAATATTCATATAATGGGCAACTTCTGCAATACCTGCTTGGAGTAGATGGAATTCGGGACTACCATAACTATAAATAGTAGTTTTCATATCCATGATTCCATAAACTCCACCCATAATGATGGGAGTTCCTTCTCTAACAAGCTGGGAAACAACGATTCCAGCAATACTTTCTGAAATACCCTGAACAATTGTACCTGCCATGGTAGCAGGAGTTGTTGCACCTGACATTACACAGGGTGTATAAACTATAGGTATCTTATTTTTCGCTGCAAAGACTACCTTTGCAATCGCTTCTCTGGAATGGAGAAGTGGTGAGGTAGGTTCTGAATAGAGGAACATAAATGGTTTTTTCTGTAACTCTTCTAATCCCCCTCTTACAGCGGAAGCAATATCAATAATATCCTGGTACTGATCAATATCAAAACCCCAGTGAACAATCGGTTTAGTTGTATTTTCTACTAGAGTTTTAAAAGCATATACATCAGCGATATTATCAGTTACTCCAGTTGGAGTACCTAAATCCATTGCAAAGTCTATATTGGGCAGTGCATCTACAACTTTACCAACACGAACTGTATCATCTAAGACCGGTCTTCTTCTCTCACCTGTATCTGGGTCTTTGTGATAAGTATTAGTTGGACCAGGTCCATAATATGTTTTGTTATCACGAATATCTAACTGCCTATTACCATCACGATCATAAAGTAGTATCTTAGAAGGGGCACTGTTTACTGCCCATTCACTCAAGCTTATTGGTATTTTAACTACCTTATCTTCTACCCAGCAGCCTGCTTCTTCTAAATACTCTCTTGACTCATCATCAAATATCTTTACCCCGGTTCTTTCTAGAACTTCCAAGGCTGCATAGAAAATATCTTCTCTTTCCTGCTCAGTAAGGGACTGAAAATTTACTGATTTGTTTACATTGTATCTTGAGCGTACATATCTACTCATCATTTCACCGTCCTTTCATTACTTTTCATTAAGTAGTTCAAAAGCTAAGTCTTTGGCTGAAGCGGCATCAGGTGCCCAGCCATCTGCTCCGATTTCATCTGCAAATTCCTGTGTTACAGGAGCTCCACCAACCATAATTTTTACATCGTCTCTTAAGCCTTCTTCTTCTAATACTTCAATTGTATCTCTCATGGCTAACATGGTAGTTGTTAAAAGAGCACTCATTCCTAATACATCTGGTTTATGCTCTCTTACCTTTTCAGCAAATTCACCAGGATCAATATCAGTACCTAAGTTAACTATTTCTAAGCCACCACTTTCCATCAGCATACCAACTAAGTTTTTACCGATGTCATGAAGGTCACCTGAAACTGTACCTAGTAAAACTTTCCCAGCTGCACTTCTTTCACCCTCAACCAATAATGGTTTTACAATATTCATGCCTGCTTTCATTGCCTTTGCTGACATAAGTACTTCTGGAACAAACATGTCCCCCGCTTTAAATCTCTTACCAACAACATTCATACCGTTGATTAGACCATTCTCAATAATTTCATTAGGGTTAACACCCTCATCAACAGCCTTTTCAGTTAACTCAACTACTGTGTCCTGATTTCCGCTAATTACGGCATCAGCCATTTTTTCAAAATCTGCCAATATTATTCCCTCCCTTTAACTTATTTTTTTAATTTATAATTGTGTTTCTTTACCACCATTTTAATAACTAATCATGATTAGAAATACTTTAAAAAAATATACAGGGTAAGCTGGAACGTCTTTAATATTCCAGCTTTTTACCCCATATTTTTATTATTTATGCAGGTTCTTCAGCCTCTGCATACTTGCCAATTCCTTTTTCTTTCTTCTTTTTCTCTTCGTGTAGATCTTTTAAGAGACAGTAGACCATAAAGAACATTACGATCATAAACGGCCAACCGCTGACCACAGAGGCAGTCTGTAGGGCAGACAAGCCACCGGTAAAGATCAAGATAGCGGCTATTGCACCTTCTCCAACTCCCCAAAGCACTCTTAAATTCTGAGGAGGATTAGGATCGCCATGTGAGGTAAGCATCCCGTTAACATATGTAGCTGAATCAGATGATGTAATAAAGAAGATTGTAACTGAAATTGTTCCTAGTAAAATTAATAGGTTTGATAACG
>CAZXRH010000246.1:0-2378 GCA_964642575.1 uncultured Halanaerobiales bacterium | reverse complement strand
ATAAATCTCTTTTTCTGGTTTCACTGTTTTTTCTCGATAAGAAATAATCAGACCATCAAAGTGATTAAAAAATTCATATTTTTCATATACTTCTTCAAACGCTTCCTTGTGAAAGTTAGATAGTACATATAAATTGATTGGTTTTTGAGCTAAATTATTTAATACTTCAACATTTTCATTGATAGGGGTTAGATACTGCTTCCAGTTTTGCATAATCTCTTTAATTAACTTTTCATTTTCTGGCATTCTCCTGATAAATCTTTTAGTTGCTTCTTCAGCTGTAATGGTTCCCCGATCTAAAAGGATCCACTCTTCGCTTTCAAAAATATTGGCTGATATTTGCTGATGAAGGTCATCATCTTTTACATGATCAGCAATGATTTTATCGGAGTTAAAATTTAATAGGACATTACCTAAATCAAAAACAACATTTTTAACCATTATTTTGGCCCCTTTGAAGGTAATATTTAACAGTCTGTTTAATACCTTCTTCTATTTCATATTGTGGTTCCCAATCAAGATAATCTAGTGCTTTACTATTATCTAAGATGCTGTGTCTAATATCTCCTTTTTTCCGTTCTTTATATATAGGCTCTATTTGTTTATCAAGTTCTTCATTAATCAATTTAACTAATTTATTAACTGTAGTTTCAGAACGGGTAGATACATTTAATGTTTTACGACTAGCTGTATCAGTATCCATTGCTTTCAAATTAGCTTGGATCACATCATAAACATGAATAAAATCTCTCGTCTGTTCACCGTCACCATAGATAACCGGCCTTTTACTGTCTAACATTCTATCTATAAAAATAGCTATTACTCCACCTTCACCGGCTGCCGACTGCCGGGGCCCATAGGCATTAGAATATCTTAATACAGTATAATCTAGTCCATATTCCTTATTGAAATACTTAAGGTAATGTTCTGGTGTATGTTTACTCACTCCATAGGGTGACATTGCCTTGACTCGATGCTTTTCATTAATCGGTAAATAGTTTGGTTCTCCATAAACTGCTGCCGATGATGCATATACTACTTTTTTGGTCTCATGTTTTACACAGGCTTGAAATAGATTAATACTGCCCTGTATATTTACATGGCTATCATAGATGGGGTCATTAACTGAACGGGTCACATCTATTTGCGCCCCTAAATGAATCACTTTTTCTATATCATGATTATCAAAAACATCAAATAACTTCCTGTCAGTTAAATCTATATTATAAAATATAGCTTTTTCATTAATATTTTCTTTATATCCTGTTGATAGGTTATCAACTATTATTACTTCTTTTCCTTTCTCTATTAAAACATCTACCATATTTGAACCGATAAAACCGGCTCCACCAGTTACTAATATACTCATCTTTCCCAATCCCCCCCAAAACTTTATTTGTTATTATATTTTGTCTAAAACTGTTCATCCTTTTTATCTCTGACTCTTTCTATTATCAAACCAATTATAATGATTATGAGGCCAATAATCAAACCGAAGATACCAATTTTTACAATTAAACTAAGATCAGTATCTATTAGAAGGTTCATAATCAAATGGTAAACCCCATTACCTATCAGCAAAGCTGCCGCTATTATGAGTATTATCAGGCCAATATTTTTGATATTCATCCATGATCACCCCTTTAATTCTGGATAAATTGACTTATATAGTTAACAGTAATTTCCCACTGCTTTTCTTTTGTAATCGAACTCTCCCCATCACCGGATTGGGGACCATAGTTTCCAAACCCAGCATGGTTTCCACCTCTTATAATATTAAATCTGGCATCAGAAGGCAAATTATTGCGACCAGCTTCTAATCTATTTCTATCTACAACCTGATCTTCAGTCGCATTGATTGATAAAACTTTTAGGTTGGTATTTGTAAAGTCTACATCTTGTGGTGGATAGGAGGCTAAAAATATGATACCAGCAAATTTCTGCAAATTATTATCAGCAAGGTAACTGGCTGCCATAGCTCCTCCCAGAGAATGTCCGGCAAGATACCAGTTCTCAATATCTTCTCCATATTGATTTAAAATAATATCAGCCCTATCTTTAGCAAAAATGGCTAAGTTAAAAGGCATTTTAACTAAAAAGGTTGGATATCCAGCTGCACTAATCATATCAGCTAAAGGGGCATAAGCGGTTTCTTCTACTTTACCACCCGGATAAAAGATGACAGCAGTATCATTTTTTTCAGAACCTTGGAAAAGATAGTAGTTTTCATGTTCGGATACTTTTTCTTGATTGAGATACTGATCATTACCTGCTAAAGGCTGATAACTTTGACTAAGATAATAATAGCCACCACCTAAGATTAGTCCAATTATTAATATTATAAAAAGAAATACATGTCTTTTTTTAAGCATTAAGAT
>CAZXRH010000245.1:0-2403 GCA_964642575.1 uncultured Halanaerobiales bacterium | reverse complement strand
CTCTATATTAATTATATCTTATCTAATTAGTATTATCAAGAAAATATAGAAAAAAATGGAAAGAGAGGTGAAGATTGTAGCAATTCCTCTCCACCTAAATCAAAGTCAAGATTTAGATGGAGTTTCCTTGCTACATTTTCGATGAACAGATATATAAGCAAATAGGTTCTGAGGATCAATCTGTTCATAAGAAAACAGCTTTGCAATAAAACCACCCATTTTACTTGCCAACTGCTGTATGATAAATAATATTAAAACTATTCCGGTATAATTAATAAATGTCTTGGTCTTTATGTTCATATCAGTTCTCCTAGTGTTAAATTTAATAATAACTCGTACGATATTTAATAAAACTAGTTTATATTTAACAAAAAACCTCTAACAATATTCTATTATTTTAATCATCATTATTCAAATCGGGTTATATTAAATTTATATCTGTAGAATAAATTAATAATAAAATAAAAAAATAAAAAATCCCATACTTTTAAAAGGCATGGAAAGATTGAGTGATTGTATATTTAATTACAATGGCATATATTGACATGATAGGTCCCTAAGTTTACAGGTATACAGATAAATATTAAGACTTGATTGATATCACTATTTTTTTATAAATTTTAATAAAGCTATATATAATCAAGCCAAAAATTTTACTATTAAATATCTCTGTTTTCTAAACGATATATAAAGCTAAGTATTTCAGCTATCACTTCATACAATTTTGGTGGAATTTCTTCGCCAATATTCAACTGAACTAGGATGTCCACAAGATCTTGGTTTTCTCTGATTGGTATATTGTGCTCTTGGGCAGTTTCAATTATCTTTTGGGCAATGTCTCCTTTTGCATTAGCCACTACCCGTGGGGCATTATCTTCTTCAATATCATATTTAAGAGCAGCTGCTTTTTTTAAACGGTCATCTTTGCTTTTATCACTCATGTTTTATCATCCTTATACTTTGAAATTAATATGATGCAATGTAGTGTCATCTTCAGAATAATTTTCATTTAGGAAATTCAAAATGGGGTTTTCTTTTTGAAACTTCCCTATTTCCGGTTTTAGAGCATTCAATCCTTTTTTAGAAAGTCGCTGCTGTAAATCGGGAAAATATTTTTCAATTAATTCAGCAGTTTGCTCAGTTGAGGTTTTAAAACTGCTATAAATTTTATCTTTTTCAATTAATACCTCGGCTCTGATAGTACCGAGACTAGTTAATTCAATAATAAATTCAAGTGAATATCTATTTTTTTCATCAGCATTATTATCTGTAGACTGGCTGTACTTTAAAAAAAGAGGCAAAGGGTTATCCTTTTGTGGAGTGAAAAAGATTGGTATTTCTACAAATAAAAGTGAGTCTCTCCTTGTATTTATAGCCTGTTGACCCATAAGTTGTTCTTTTAAGTTGAAACTGTTTTCGGTTTCACTGGAAACTAATTGCTGCAAAATTTTACCGGTATTCTTAAAATATTGTTCTACTTCTGATTTTATTTGTTCTGGATTATGAAAAAGATTAACTGATAATTGTTCTTTCAGACCGGGAAAATTGTTAAGATTTTGAGAGATTGAAGATTTATCATCTAAAAAATGAGCAGTACCCTTTAAGAGATAAGTAGAAAGGGGTAGATTGTTTTTCACTAACAAAGAAGCTGCTTTGATAAGTTGTTTATTATCAATATTGAAGTTAGAATTTTTTATTAAACTGACTAATTTTTGCAGATTGTTTTCTTTAAGCGGCAAATCTTGCTGGATCCAGTTTCGCAGAATAATTTTTTGCACAGCAGGGTCTAATTTCCTCAACGATGGAGGCAAAGACAGTTTATCTGATAAGTTGGAGTTAAGAGTTGATTTTTTTATTTCATTGCTTTGCTTTAAATTAATTTTTTTATATAATTGTAATAACTGCTTGGGAGTTAACTGTTGATTATTAATTTTCATAATTTGTTACCCCTTTTTTTGACATCCTCCCCATCATTTCAAAAACTAAAAATAATGATGTTTCATATTCTGGTTTGTTTTCTCTGCTAATCACTCATTAGTTACTCGCACAGTCAGTTAGATTATCATCCTGTTGCAGACTCTTTAAGTTTATTATATGTGTCTTGCACCCATGTATTAGCTTTTGCATTTCAAATATCAACTTGTTTAATTATTGTAACACGTTTGTTCACTATGTTCAATTTAACACGATTCATAATTATTAAGTATGTGAAGGGTAAAAGTTTTAAATATTAATATTTAAATTTATATAGACCATGCCATCAGAGTAAATCTAATATAATCTTTATATTTTTCTCTTATCTAAATATATTAGCTCTTATTTTATAAGATAAGTGAAGAGGTGACGACAGTCAACTTCTCCCACCTAATCAAAAATAAGATTAGGAAGGAGCTTGTTAAATTA
>CAZXRH010000244.1:0-2417 GCA_964642575.1 uncultured Halanaerobiales bacterium | reverse complement strand
CCTCAACTATATATATTCAATAACATTTAAAATAATCCTTCATACAATAAAATGAATGTTCCTACAATCCAGCAGTAATATGAGAAGTAGATTAGCTTCTGCTTTTTTAAGATATAGATAAAGTATCTAATTGCTATATACCCTGAAATGATAGAACTAATAATTCCTAAAATAATTGCTGTAATATTAAAATTGGTTACTCCATTTGAAACAGCTTCTCCCACTTTCAGTAAACCTGCTCCACCAATTACAGGTATAGAGAGAATAAATGAAAAGCGGGCAGCATCTTCTTTTTTTAATCCCTGAATTAAAGAAGCAGTAATTGTACTACCTGATCTCGAAATACCAGGAATAATTGCTATCCCCTGAGCAATACCGACCAAAATAGCATTCAGCCATTTAAAGTTGGTTATTTCTTTATCATAATCAGCTAATTTATCACCAAGATATAATATAAAACCAGTAACAATCAGCATTGCAGCTGTGCTAAGAGCTGATGAAAATAACTTTTCAAAGAAATCTTCGAAAAATATTCCCATTAAAGCTGTGGGAATTGAAGCAATAATAATTAGAAAGATAAAATATCTTTTTTCTTTTTTGAAAAATAAGATCTCTTTTATATCATCCCAAAAAACAATTAAGACTGGAATTAAGGTTCCGAAGTGTAATAATACTGATATTAATAGTTGATTCTGTGTTATGTTAAATAATTTCTGTAAGATAACTAGATGTCCTGAACTACTGATTGGAAGGAACTCAGTTAGTCCCTGTACAATGCCCAGGATAACTATTTTTAATATTTCCATAAGATATCCTCCACTATATGTAATTTAAAGGGATGAGTTAATACCCATCCCTTTAGCTTTCTTATTTAGATTTCCATTATGATCGGCATTATCATGGGCTTTCTGTGAATTCTGCTGTAAATATAATTGTTTAATGAATCCTTGATTGTTGATTTCCATTTCGACCATTCTGTTATATTGTTTTCTTCACATTCTCTTAATTTTTCCCGTACTCTCTGTTGAGCATCAGAAATTAGTTTTTCAGATTCACGGATATAAACAAACCCTCTTGTGATTATATCGGGACCTGATACAATATTACCCTTATCATCAATGGTAACAACTACAATTAAGATACCGTGTTCAGATAACATCTTTCTATCTCTTAATACAATGTTACCTACATCACCAACACCAAGTCCGTCTACTAAGACATCACCAGCTGTGATATTGTTTTTCTTTTCAACTTTTTCAGGACCAAATTTGATAACATCGCCACCTTCGGCAATGTATACATTATCTTTAGGAACACCAACCTGTTGAGCTAATTTAGCATGTTGATGTAAATGTCTGTATTCACCATGAGTTGGCACAAAGTATTTTGGCTTAACTAAGTTAAGCATTAACTTTAACTCTTCCTGACTGGCATGTCCGGAGACATGTACACCAGATACATCTTCATATATTACATTTGCTCCTCGTTCAAAGAGTTGATTTATGGTTTGACCCACAAACTTCTCATTTCCGGGAATTGCATTTGCGGAAATTACAACAGTATCGTCTTGTTTAATATTGATATGGTAGTGGTCACCACGAGCCATTCTGGTTAAAGCGGCCATTGGTTCTCCCTGACTACCAGTAGTTAGTAAAACAACCTGATCATCAGGTAGATTACTAATCTCTCTAATATCTAAGATTACATCTTCTGGAATTGTTAAATAACCAAGTTCACGGGCTGTTTTTACATTTTCGATCATACTACGTCCCGTAAAAGCAATCTTTCTATTAAACTTCATGGCAGAATCGGCAATCTGTTGTACTCTGTGAATATTAGAAGCAAAGGTTGCAACTACAATTCTGCTTCTATTTTCACGGAAGATATCATCAATTGTAGCACCGACTACCTTTTCAGAAAGGGTATAGCCCTTTCTTTCCGCATTTGTACTATCAGAAAAGAGTGCTAAAACACCGGGTTCAGAGTCCCCTAATTCAGCCAGTTTATGAAAATCTGCCACTTCCCCATCAATAGGAGTTTGATCAAATTTAAAGTCACTGGCGTAAACAATTGGACCTTCCGGGGTATGAATCGCCAGGGCACAAGTATCTGCGATACTGTGGTTAACCCTGATAAACTCTACCTCTCGTGATCCAACCTGGTAAGACTTACCGGGTGTTACTACCTTTAATTTTCTTTTTCCATCTAAATTGTGTTCTTTTAAATTACCCTGTAATAATCCAAGGGTAAGTTTAGTTCCATATACGGGCACATCCAAATCTTTTAAAAGATAGGGGAGTGCACCTATATGATCTAAGTGTCCGTGTGTCAAAACTATTCCTTTAACTTTGTCTTTATTATTCATCACATAAGTAAAATCTGGAATTACCAAATCTATACCTAATAAATCATCTTCA
>CAZXRH010000243.1:0-2459 GCA_964642575.1 uncultured Halanaerobiales bacterium | reverse complement strand
TTTTAAAAATAATGATAAACTGCAAAATGATATTAGATTTTTATTTAACAATGGTAGTATGTACTTAAAATATAATGATAACCTTCTTTATCATGGCTGTGTTCCTTTAGAAGAAGATTGGAGCTTTTCAGCTATAAAGATCAATGGAAATGAGTATAAAGGAAAAGACTTACTGGACTTTTTTGATGATATTATCAGAAAAAGCTATTCTTATAAATATGAAGATGTAGATTATAGGGACTGGCTTTGGTATCTCTGGCGGGGTGAACTTTCACCACTATTTGGAAAAGATAAGATGACTACCTTTTGTCGTTACTTTACTGATAATAAATCTCTACAAAAAGAAACAGAAAATCCTTATTATGAAGCAAGGGAAAAAGAACAAATCTGTGATAAAATATTAGAAGAATTTGATCTAGATAAGGACAAAGGACATATCATAAATGGTCATACTCCGGTTAAAGAACTGCATGGAGAAAAGCCAGTGAAGGCAAATGGTAAACTGTTTGTAATAGATGGCGGTATTTCAGCTGCCTATCAAAGAAAAACTGGTACAGCTGGCTATACCCTAACCTATAACTCTTATGAAATGAGATTAATTTATCATAAACCCTTTATTTCTAAGGATATCGCTGTAATGGAAGGCAATGATTCGGTCTCTTCCAATCGAATAGTTAAATTTGTGGGTAAAAAGAAGATAGCCGATACTGATATTGGTGATAAACTTGAGTCAAAAGTAGATAATTTAATGCAACTTTTAAAAGCATATAACAAAGGTATAATTAAAGAAAAGTATTAAATAATATTAATTATTAATTAAAAATATTAATTTTTTATTAAATCTTTCCTAATTATTCAAAATTCTATTGACAAAAATTAAATATTCTTTTATAATTCAAGTGCACTAACAAAATAGTGCACTTTTTCTATGTTTAAAATTTTAAAAAAGAGAGGAAGTTTGAAATGAAGAAAAAGATATTAATCGTTGTAATAACAATTTGTTTAATAGGAGGCGGCCTATATTACTTTATGGGGATGAGTAATGCCAAACAACAGGCCTCAGAACCAATTAAAGTACAAACTCAAAAACTTGTTCCCTCTGAAATAACTACCAAAGTAAGTGCTGATGGCAATATAAAAACTAAAAATGAACGCAATATTAAATATAAACTTAATGGTATAATTCAAGAAGTTTATGTACAAGAAGGAGATCAGGTCCAAAAAGGAGATCTTTTAGTAAAATTAGAAGATGAAAACTTACAAAAAGCACTAAAAACTGCCAAATTAAATCTACTGGAAGCTGAAAACAGTTATGACAAATTAAAAAATAAATACAAATCACAAAGTGAACTTAATGAATTACAGTTAGAAGAAGCCAACAAAAACTTAGAGATTGCGATCCTATCAAGAAACAAAGAAAAACAAAAGTTAGAAAACCAAAAGTATGAGCTACAAGAAAAAATTAAAGAAACAGCTCGTAACTTAAAAACAATTGAATCTAACCTCAAAGATAATAAACATTTATACAATAATGGGGCAATTCCAAAAAATGAACTTAATAGAACTCAAGATGAGTATGAGAAAACCCTCCAGGAATATAAAAACTTAAAACATAATTATGAAATTTTAGTAGAAAAGACCATCCCTAATGCTTTAAAATTAGCTGACCTAAATGTAGAAAATGCGAAAAATAAATTAAAACTTTTAAAAGCAAACCACAAAAATGATCAAATAACTGACAGTGATTTAAAAACAGCTGAAATTAAAGTTATGAAAGCCAAACAGGAAAGAGACAATATCAACTCTGATTTAGATAAGATAATTGTCAAAGCTCCTATAACAGGTACTGTTGTAAATATTGAAACTAAAGAAGGAGAAAAAGTAACAGAAGGTTCTACAGCAGCTAAAATTGCAGATATTGCTAACTTAGTTGCAGAAATTATGGTAGATGAAATTGATATCAATGAGATCAAAATAGGACAAAAAGTAAATGTAACCAGTGATTCTTTTGAAGAACAAATTGAAGGTGAAATTACTTTTATTGCACCTGTAAGTACTAAGGTTGGCAATATCAATAAATATCGGACAAAAGTTGAATTTGGAGATAACAAAGATGTTATCAAGCCCGGTATGTTCGTTAATGCTGAAATCACAACAAACCATAAAGATAATGTTTTAACTTTACCTTCCATTGCTGTGATGGGTGAAGACAATAAATTCATATTTGTTAATAAAAATGGTAAAGCAGTTAAAAAAGAGGTTGAAATCGGGTTAAAGAATCTAAGTCAGGTCGAGATTAAAGGTATTGAAGAAGGTACAGATGTAATCATTGGTCCTTTCACTACTCTTAAAAACTTAAGTGCAGATACTCCAGTTATATCTTTAAACCAGGCTAAGACAAATACAAAGACTGATTAAAGGAGAATTTGAAATGATTAAAATTGAAAATATAAACAAAG
>CAZXRH010000242.1:0-2471 GCA_964642575.1 uncultured Halanaerobiales bacterium | reverse complement strand
TGACATCATTGCACCCCCAAGGAATACTTATATTTATAAATATAACATTTAAGTAAGTACACCACCTTACTTAAATGCTTGATAATTAAATTAGTATGTATAATAATTTAATGAAATATTATTAAATAATATAATAAAATAAGTCCATAAAAATCCATCAAATAAGGAAAAATATACTAAATTCTATGCATATTTTATGCCATTATATGAAAAGTTATCGACAATAAGTAATGTTATCACAGAACCCCTATGTTGTCAAGTAAAATTACCGCAATATTTATCATCTTTTAATACTGCAAAAAGTGCCCCGATCAAAGGGCACTTTGAATGCTTAACTTCTTATTTCTTTTTATTTTTTTATTTTACTTAAGCTGTACAGTAGCTCCAGCTTCTTCAAGAGCTTCTTTCATTTCTTCAGCTTCTTCTTTACTTAAGCCTTCTTTTACATTTTGAGGTGAGTCGTCAACAACAGCTTTAGCTTCTTTTAAGCCTAAACCGGTTAACTCTCTAACTGCTTTGATAACCTGAATTTTCTTGCCGCCAATACTTTCTAAGTATACGTCAAATTCAGTTTGCTCTTCTTCTTCGGCTCCACCAGCAGCTCCGCCACCAGCAGCAGCTACAGGAGCAGCAGCACTAACACCAAACTTCTCTTCTAATTCTTCAACCAATTCAGCCAATTCTAATACAGACATATCTTCAATTGCTTCAATAATTTCTTCTTTATTCATCTTTGTTCCTCCTTAAGATAATTTTTATTCTTTTTGGTCTTTAATTTGACTTAATACATTTACAAAGTTTCTTAAATTACCATTTAAAACATTCACAAAACCAGTAATGGGAGCTTTCATACTAGCAAATGCTTTTCCAAGCAGTTCATCTCTAGATGGAATCTTAGCTAATGATTCAACCTTTTCTTTACTAATAATTTCTCCATTTAAGTAGCCGCCTTTGATTTCCAATACCTCATGATCTTCAGCAAACTCATCAAGAATTTTAGCAGGTGCTACCACATCTTCAATCCCAAACGCAACAGCGGTAGGCCCCTTAAAAAATTCATTTAGTTCAGAAAGATCAGAATTATTAGCCGCTATTCTAGCTAATGTATTTTTTACAACTTTGTAATCAACACCAGCTTCTCTTAATTTTGCTCTTAATTCTGTCATTTCGGCTACATCTAAACCAATATAATCGGTAACCACCAATGATTTAGCTTCCTTTAACTTTTCTTGTATTTCTTTTACAGCTGCTTCTTTATCAGGTCTAGCCATCTATGCTAACTCACCTCCCTGTAGTTTCCTATCTGCATCTTAAATATTTATCTAATAAATAAAAAAACCTGCCATAGATAGGCAGGAGATTTATAAAGCTTCTATTAAGGTTGAAATAATTCACCTTAAAAAACACTTATAACCTCGGCGGGAATATTTAAGCCACTTCCGGCTCCCACTATCTATGGTTAGACAATATTTAATTATTACAGATATAATCATAACATAACTAAATAAACTATGTCAATATATTTATTATCTACCAATTAGTTTTAAAGATGTATTGATATCTATTTTTACACCAGGTCCCATTGTTGAAGAGGTAGTTATTGATTTAAAATACTTACCCTTCGAAGAGGCTGGCCTTTCAATCATTAAAACATCCATAACTTTTTTGAAGTTTTCCACTAATTCTTCAACTTCAAATGACGCTTTACCAAGTGGTAAATGCATATTTCCATCACTATCAACTCTATATTCTAACTTACCAGCTTTAAATTCTTCAATTGCTTCTTCTAATTCGAAAGTAACTGTACCAGCTTTTGGGTTAGGCATTAAACCTTTCGGACCTAATATTCTACCTAAAGGCCCCACAACACTCATCATATCAGGTGTTGCTATTGCCAAATCAAAGTCTAACCAACCCTCTTCAATCTTTTCGGCCAAATCGTCTTGACCAACAAAATCAGCTCCAGCTTCTTCAGCCTCACGGGCTTTTTCACCTTTTGCAAATACAACTATTTTAACTTCCTGGCCAGTTCCATGAGGTAAAACTAAAGTACCTCTTATATTCTGATCAGCATGTTTAGGATTAACACCTAACTTGGCTGAAAATTCAACAGTTTCATCAAAATTTGCGCTGGCTAAGTTTTTGACTAATTCAAGTGCTTCTTTCGGTTCATAAAAATTATTTCTATCAACTTTTTCTAAAGCTTCTTCATATCTTCGGCTTACATTAGCCATAAAAAATCTCCTCCTTTGTGGTATTAGCGGTATTACCTCCCACTATATTAGCGATATTATTCTACTAGAATACCCATACTACGGGCAGTACCTTCAACCATGCTCATTGCAGCTTCAATACTTCCTGCATTCAAGTCTTGCATTTTAGTTTCTGCAATTTCTTTAACATCTTCTTTACTTACCGTTGCAACTTTTTCTACATTTGGTTCACCAGATGCTGTTTCAATTCCTGCTGCT
>CAZXRH010000241.1:348-2491 GCA_964642575.1 uncultured Halanaerobiales bacterium | reverse complement strand
ATATTAAATATTGATAGTTATCACCGCTAGGGCTAGGATTAAGGGTTAGTTTTAATTTTTCTAAAGTCATAATTATAGACCTCCTGGACTGTTAGGGTTTAATTTATCGACTTTATATAAACTCTCAAGATCACCGCTCATCTCAATGTTTACACTTTTACCACGACCACCGCCGTTTATCATCCGCCCTAATGCTCTCAACTGATCTTGATTGAACACTGCTTCATTTTTATGTAGTTTATACAGACCTGTTTTCGGTATCATGCCGCCTGATTGTCTTGAACCCAATATATCTCCAATCCCTGATAGGAATCCGCCATCACTATCATCACTACCACCAATATTAAAATAATCGGCTAAGTTTATCATCGGTGTTTTTACCCAATCCCAAATGCTCTTTTTAATATCTATTACCCAATCCCAAATACTTTTCTTAATATTTAATATCCATTCCCAAATACTTTTCTTAATATTTAATATCCATTCCCAAATACTCTTTTTAATATTCAATATCCATTCAAATATATCTTTAGTTGTGTCTACGATCCAATACCATATCTGTTTTTCTACATCATCTATCCACATCCATATACTTTTTGTAGTATTTACTATCCACTCAAATATATCTTTTTTTACATTTGATATCCACTCAAATATACTTTTTTTACTTTGAGTCAAAAGATCCCAGATACTACCCAAAGATTCAGTTAAAGTTCCCCACGCTGATGATAATGCTTCTTTCATAGCAGATTTAAATAATCCACCTGGATTATCATAAAAATTCATCATGTCTGGTAGATGTTTAACCATGAACCTAAGAACAGGAGATAATAATTTTAATAACATCATAGCCATCGGTACAAAATATGCTTGAAAAACTTTAGTGAGTGCATCGAGCATCTCTTGAACTGGTTCTAATGAAGCCGCCATACCTAGAATTCCTACAACACTTCCCGTTAGAGCGGTTACCATAGTCATTATAGTTTTAGCTATTTTCATCAAACCTTCTAGCGTGTCACCTATAACCGCCTGTAAAATACTCCCAATAGCTCCACCTATTGCACCACCCATACCAGCAGCTTTACCTACATCACCACCACCCATGCCTGGCATCTGCATACCTTCCATAGATTCCCCTGTTTCCTCAATTCTTTCACTCGCTTCTTCAGTACCTTCCGATTCAACCGCCACACGTATTTTACCTAATTCATCAGCCATTTTATCCTATCTTTTTATTATATTTTTCGTTATATTTTTCCATAGCTCTAGATATAAATAGTTTGTCGTAGTCTGAACATTCGCTGTAATATTCTGAAGGTGTCTTGAATCCTGTAACTTTGAGGATTTCTATCATATTGTACGATCTACTCGCGAAACTTTTTTACCTTCCCCTGTTTATCTTTTACTTTCTCTGAATATGCATCCATTATTTTCTTAGTCACTTGCATTATAGCTGTTAGACCGATATCTTCGAATCTAGATCGCCAATCAGCACTTGAGTAATCGACGCATATTTCTCCTAAGAACTCATAGATATTTTGTTCCATCTCATCTAACTTAGCTAATCTAGTTTCGTCATCTTTAGATTTATCTGCTCGTTTCTGTAATTTTTGTATCTTACTGAACAACTCTTTTTGTTTCTTGTTGAGTGACACGTTTATTTTTAATATAGCACCCATCACCTCGATTTCTTCTATCAGTTCATCTTTCGATGCTTTAACTAACGTATCGATAGCTTCCTCGTTATCTTCCTGTATATTTTTCCAGTTTTCTTCCGCCTGTTCTTCTAGTTTCTTATTATGTAACTCTGCCCAGTGTTCAAACTGTTCTTCTGACAATACTGTATTTGCTTCTTCGATAGATAATTCCTTCAGTTCGTCTTCCGTATATTTTTTATCAGTCATGAGAGTGAATCAATAAATAAATGAAATAATATTCATACTACCTCAGTTATAGTTATATCTGAACCGATAAATTCCATATCCAGCTCAAGCCATTCATCTCTCGAACCAGAGAAAGGAATATCTTCGGAATAAGCATCCTTGACTTTAATATTATATTCAGTTCCTGAGTTGTTAGTAACGTTAGTCGTTACAGTAAATTGAGGTACAAATATGGAGAAGAGCAGCGTCAGGCTCGCTCC
>CAZXRH010000241.1:0-338 GCA_964642575.1 uncultured Halanaerobiales bacterium | reverse complement strand
CGTCATAATCTATTAGAGATTTATATGATTCCATGTCCCATGCGGCTAAAGTTCCTGAAACCGTGACAGAAAATTCTGTCTGTTGTACATCCTGCCTTTTTATCGAACCAGCACCATACAACTCTGAAGTTTCTTTTGATGGTGATACTTCTACATCCTGTAATATACCGACTGTAAGAGTTGTGTCGCCTTCTATCGTGATATCTGCTTTTTGTCCTCGCCAAATTGAAGCTGCCATTTTATAATCACCTAATTAATTATTATACCATATTAATTTAACATTATATAATTGTTTTCATTATTATTAAATTTTTCTATTTTCAACTTAAAAATCTGCG
>CAZXRH010000240.1:0-2554 GCA_964642575.1 uncultured Halanaerobiales bacterium | reverse complement strand
ACGCAGTCATCTTAAAGATTTATCGGATGAAGAATTAAAAGAAAGATTTTGGGAATTAACAGAAGAAATAGTTGATCCATTAATTGACTTAGCTCAAACTCATACCTCTGCTTCAATAGAAAGATCTGTTCTATTAAGAATGGGCTTTAACAGTGTTGATGCCAAGGCAATTGTAAATCAGGTAGTTAAAGCAGAACTTTTAGGTAAAGGAGCAGGTCATGTTGTATATAAATTGGCTGAAAGAGAAGGAAGACCATATAAAGAAGTAGGATTAGAGATTGGTGACGAACAGTATACGAAAGAAGATTTACAGAGCTTATTTGACGGGGGTGACCAGTAATGGAGTTAAAACCAGATGAAAAACTTGATATTAAGGAAATATTAAAAGACATAGAAAATTATAGACCCCGTCGTAAAGGCTGGACCTGGCGTAATAAAGTTGAAAACCAGGAAATTGGTCCTTTTGAATATAAGGAGACTGCTGAAAAGTTAAATAATAGTGTACCACTCCCGGCCGCAAGTTCTTTTGGGAATATAGATCCCCAGCCGGAACCGGTAATTACAACCGAGATTGCTTCTGGTCGTTTTGAAGATGATATAAGAAGAATGAGAATGGCGGCCTGGCATGGTGCTGACCATATCATGGTTATTAGAACTGCTGGTCAAAGTCACTTTGATGGTTTAATTGAAGGAACACCTGAAGGTGTTGGCGGAATTCCAATTACAAGAAAACAGATTAGGGCTTCCCGTAAAGCCTTAGACTATATTGAAGATGAAGTGGGCCGTCCTATTAATTTCCACTCTTATGTAAGTGGAGTTGCTGGAGCAGAAATTGCTGTCCTTTTTGCAGAAGAGGGAGTTAATGGAGCTCATCAGGATCCTCAGTATAATGTGTTATATAGAGATGTAAATATGTATAGATCCTTTGTTGATGCAGCGGTTGCTAAAAATATCATGTCATCAACTGGGATGTTACAAATTGATGGTGCTCACAATGCTAATGCAACTGCTAGAAAAGCCTGGAAGGTTATGCCTGAACTTTTTGTTCAGCATGCTATTAATTCCATGTTTTCTGTTAAAGCAGGTATGCCAAAAGATAAGATTTCACTTTCAACAGTACCACCAGTTGCCTCACCTGCACCTGATTTAAGAATGAACTTACCATATGCGATTGCCCTTAGAGAACTCTTTGATGAATTTAAATTTAGGGCACAGCAGAATACTAAATATATGGAATCATCAATTAGAGAAGCAACTGTAACACATACATTAAACTTACTTTTATCAGAGCTAACTTCAGCTGACTTACAAAGTACAATCACTCCTGATGAAGGAAGAAATGTACCATGGCATTACTTTAATGTACAGGCTGTAGATACTGCTAAACAGGCTTTTGCCGGTATGGATGGTTTAAAAGAACTAATAGAACTTAAAACTGATGAGGGTTATCTAAAAGATAAGTCAAGAGAACTCAAAGAGAGAGCCGTCTTATTTATGGAAGAAATTTTAGATGTTGGTGGCTACTTTAAAGCCGTTTCGGAAGGTTTCTTTGTTGATTCAGGTGAATATCCTGAAAGAAATGGAGACGGAATTGTAAGACAGCTTGATGGTGGAGTTGCAGCTAATTCCATAGTACCCCGTGATGATGATTACATGGCACCTGTTTGTGATCACTTTGGAGAAAATAACTTACCAGAGGGATTAGATAAACCATGTGATCTAATTGATGGTTGTACATTACACACTCCTGAAAAGATTGATTTTATTGACGAATTAGATCCTGAAGATAATGTTGAAAAAAGATTAGAAAACACCAAAGACTTCCGTGAAAATGATCAGATCAAACCGGAGGTTCAGTGGTTAGGAGACGGCTGGGTTAATGTAACTATGTTTATTCCGGAGGAAGAAACTATTGCAGAATATGCAGCTTTAGAAATTGCTAAGAAAATGAATCTAAATAATCCGGAAGTTATTCATAAGGAAGTTATGCAGCCCGCTGAAGGAACCCTCTGTGAAGTTAAGGGTAAAGTTGAGTTTTCAATTGATAAAAATGATTTAGAGATTCCTGAAAAAGAGGAATCACTACCTTTTGATGAAATTAGAGGATATGTTGATGATAATCCACTCAGTGTTGTAGCAGCTACTGTTGGTAAAGATGAACACTCAGTGGGTATGAGAGAAATTATTGATATCAAGCACGGCGGTATTGAAAAGTATGGTATAGATGTAACTTACTTAGGAACTTCAGTACCAATTTCGAAGGTTGTTGATGCCGCAATAGAAACTAATGCTGATGCAATCTTAATTAGTACTATCATCAGTCACAATGAAGTACACAGAACAAACATGAAAAAACTAAATGACCTTTGTATTGAAAAAGGTATTAGAGATGATGTCATCTTAATTGCCGGTGGTACTCAGGTGAACAACGATATGGCTGTAAAAGCTGGCTTAGATGCCGGATACGGCCGCGGTACCCACGGTGATGACGTGGCTACTTTCTTAGTAAAAACATTAAGAGGAGACTATGATGAAAAAGAGTAAACTTACTAGA
>CAZXRH010000239.1:0-2583 GCA_964642575.1 uncultured Halanaerobiales bacterium | reverse complement strand
TTTTAGCAGCGGTTGGTATTCATTTTTGGGCCGATATTATCTGGCATGTTATATATGGCCTATTTTAAGAAAAAGGATTGAGTAAAATGAAAGAAGAAAGTTTATTTGAATTTTATATTAAAAATACTAAAGAGAACTTTTCAGGTTGGGATTTTTCCTATCTAACTAAGACTGACCGCTTGATGAGTTCACCTTTGTCTTTTAGCTATATGGCTGAAGTAAATAAATATATCTATAAAAATGAGGTAGAGACAATGCTTGATATGGGTACTGGTGGGGGAGAGTTTTTAGCAAAATTTATAAACTATCCACCAGACACATCTGCTACCGAAGGATATGAACCCAATATTCCAATTGCTAAAAAACGGCTTAAACCATTGGGAATTGATGTGGTGAGAGTTGATAATGACCAACTTGACTTTGAGGATAATTTTTTTGATTTAGTAATTAATCGTCATGAGTCATATTTAGCTGAAGAAATCAAAAGGGTATTAAACAAAAGTGGTATATTCATTACACAGCAGGTAGGAAGCGAAAACTGTTTAGATATCAATAGAGCTTTAAATACTAAAGAAGATATGGGTTTAGGTGATTGGTATTTAAAAAATGCAGTTCAAAATCTAAAAGATATTGGTTTTGAAATAATTGATAGTTATCAGGAATATCCTGATTTAAGGTTTTATGATATAGGGGCTTTAATTTATTATCTAAAGGCGGTACCCTGGCAGGTGAGTGGTTTTTCTATTGAAAAGTATAAAGAGGAATTAAAAGCAATACATCATTCAATTTTAAAAAACAACTATTTCGAAGTAAAAGAACATAGGTTTTTCTTGATTGCCAAAAAATAAATATAGGGTGAATATAAAAATCTCCCGGTCACCCGGGAGATTAAATACTTTAATAACTATTTATCTGTTAAAAAAATTTTCCACCTTGTTCATTAATTGATCAAGATCGTCTACTAAAGGAGAATGACCACAGTTTTCTAATATTTCAAGTTTAGCATTATCACCGATATCTTCAACTATTTCATCAGCCATTTTTCTTGGTATGATATTATCATTTTCTCCGTAGAAGACAAGAGTGGGAACATCAATTTGCGCTGCCTCTCCAGTTCCTTCTTTTAAACCATTATTTTGATTGCTAATATTAAAATGGTTTAAGGCATGGTATACTTCGACTAAATTTCTTTGAGTAAACATATCTTCTACATATTCATCATAACGTTCTGGATCGGGTTGATTATTATTGTAAATTAAAGTATTCCAGACACTTTTCATAAAAGCTATATTTTCATTTTCAATAGCCTGTTTAGTGGGCTTGATATTGTGATCATCATTGGCGACTTCTTTTTTGGTTTCAATCCTTTGATCTGGTATTACATTCCCATCTTCATCTAATTGAAACAATGGATTTCCCCGGGAACTTATAGATTCTAAGAGGATTAATTTCTTTACACGGTCCTGATGATTGGCTGTATATTTCATGGCTGTACAGCCTCCGGTTGACCATCCCATCAAGAAAAATTCTTTTAAGTCCAATCTTTCAATAAATAATTTGAAATCTTCAGCAAAATCATCGATCGAATCTACAGTATTGTTATAAGAAGAGATGCCAAATCCTCTCATGTCTGGGGCAATTAAGGTATATTCTGAATTAAAGTTTTCTAAAAATAGATCCCAGTGTTTAGAAGATGTCATATTTCCATGTATTAAAACCAGAATTTTCTCTCCACCCGGTCTTTCTCTATAGCCTAAAGTTTCTCCATTAGGAAGATTGACTTTCTTTAAGTTAATATCCACATAAATCACCTCTTGTTTTAGTGTTTAATTAGATTCTTACTATATATATTAACTAATTGATTGAATAAACCTTCTTATTTAAGCTTTTTCAAAATGGTAGGGAGAAAGGACAGACTTAAATAAACTCCTGAAACCATTGAAACCCACATTAGGGTAGATACATATAAGTGTATTCTCAAGGGGGATAGAAGCAAAGCACTTAATCCCACTGCTAAGCCAAAAGCATTAGCCATAATGGGCCGTGAGGTATAGTCATAGGCTTTTTCAACTGCATCTTTAGAATTATAACCCTGTTTTTTAAAGCTCATCCAGACTGAAGTGAAATGGACAGCATAATCAATTCCAACCCCGATCGTGATACTAAAAATAGTTGCAGTAAATAGATTTAAAGAGATATTACTTAAACCCAAAAATCCAAATAGGATAATTACAGTAAAACCAATAGGTAAAATTGAAATTATAGATGGAATTACTTTTCTTAGAGAGATTAATAGTAGAAAGAAAACTAATACAAATGCCAAAAGTAGAGTATTTCTTTGATTGTTCAACATATTTTGATTCAAATCATGCATTAAGTATTGGACACCTGTTAAATTCATTGTAAGTCCCTGTATATTTTCTCTTTGATTTATTATATATTCCGAGATATCTTCTAAATTCCATAATCCTTATTTCGTTTATAATCTGTTCAATATGAATTTTATTAAATTATTGACTGGACCAATTTATCGTGATACGCTTTTTATAATTATCAAAGTGAGGTCATAAAATGTCTAAAACA
>CAZXRH010000238.1:0-2635 GCA_964642575.1 uncultured Halanaerobiales bacterium | reverse complement strand
TTTATCTATAATATCTTCTTCTTTAAACTCAAGCCACTGGTCATTACCCTCTCTGGTTCTTTCTCCTACACCAGAGAATACAGAATAACCACCGTGCTCAAGCGCAATATTATTAATTAACTCCTGAATTAAAACGGTTTTACCAACACCAGCACCTCCGAATAGTCCAACTTTACCACCACGGGTATAGGGTGCCAGTAAGTCAATTACCTTAATACCAGTTTCAAATAATTCAGTAGAAGTCTGCTGTTCTTCATAACCAGGGGCCTCTCTATGTATGGGCCATCTTTCATCATTTCCAACTTCTCCCTGATTATCTATGGTATCACCGACCACATTAAACATGCGGCCTAGAACTTCTTCGCCCACGGGAACACTGATTGGGCCTTCTGTATCAATAGCCTTCATACCTCTTACCAGTCCATCAGTTGAATCCATAGCAACACAGCGTACTCTATTGTCACCTAACTGCTGCATAACCTCGATTACAAGTCTATCATCATTTTCTTCATCTTTAATTATCTCTACAGCATTATATATTTCAGGTAGGTTACCACTGGGAAACTCAACATCGACAACCGGTCCGATAACCTGAACTACTTTACCTAAATTTTGGTCGTCACTCACGAAAACTCCTCCTTTATTTCAATGCTTCAGCCCCGCCGACTATTTCAGTAATTTCTTTTGTAATAGAAGCTTGACGGGCTCTATTATATTCTAACGTTAAATCATCGATCATTTCATTTGCATTTTCCGTAGCATTATCCATCGCTGTCATTCTGGAACCGAATTCACTTGCTTTTGATTCTAACAGGATTGAATACATTGTATTATTAACATATTTGGGTAAAAGCAGATCTAAAATCTCTTTAGCAGATGGTTCATAAATGTAGTCCACATGTTCTTCACTGGCCTTTTCACCTTTGTCACTAAGTTCCTTATCAATCTCATCAGAGTCAATAGGAAGCAGAGTAATGTTTTTCACTTGCTGAGTTAAGGCAGATTCAAAATGAGTATAGACTACATTGATCTGATGAAATTTGGTTCCTTTAAAAATCTCAATTATTTCATCAGTTAACTGACGAGCAAAATAAAAGCTAGGATAATCATCAATCTGCTCATATTCTTTAATAAAGTCATAATCTCTTCTTTTGAAATAATCTCTGGCTTTAGCTCCCAGAGCATATATCTCAGTTTCGGGATGTTCATCCATAAAATTTTCAGCTTCTTCGATTACCTTAGCATTATATGCTCCACAAAGTCCTCGGTCTCCACTGATAACAATCAGAAGTTTCTTATCCCCTTCTGATTTTTTAAGTAGTGGATGTTCATCTTTAATACCAGAGAACTTATATACATCAGAAAGTATCTTTCTGGTTTTAGTAAAAAACGGTTTAGCATCACGAGCATATTTTTGTGAATTCTGCAGCTTAGCTGCAGCAACCATCTTCATAGCACGGGTAATCTTTTTTGTGTTTTTAACACTGCTTATACGACGCTTAATATCTCGCATCGTTTCCATAAACATTCACCTCAATCTTTATAAGGACGTCTGCTGTTATTCTTCTTCAACTTCCTCGGTTTCTTCTTCAGATTCATCTTCCATTAATTCATCTTCAGTTTTAACAATGCTTTCTTCTTTAACTTCAAAAATCTCTTTGAATTCTTCAATTACTGAGACTATTTTATTTTCTATTTCTTCGGTTAATTCTTCTTCTTTTTTGATTTTTTGTTTTAGATATTCATGGTTGTTGTCAACATAAGTTAAGAATTCATCTTCAAACCTCTCAATATTGCTAACCGGAATATCATCAAGATGTCCATTAACAACCGTATATATTATGATAATCTGTTTCTCAATAGGCATTGGTGAATACTGGGGCTGTTTTAAAGCCTCAACAATTCTTTCACCACGAGCCAGTTTCTGCTGGGTAGCTTCATCAAGGTCAGAACCAAACTGGGCAAAAGCCTCAAGCTCTCTATACTGTGAAAGGTCTAACCTTAAGGTACCAGCGATATCTTTCATCGCTTTAATTTGAGCATTACCACCAACACGAGAAACTGAAGTACCAACATTAACAGCTGGTCTAACACCTGAGAAAAACAGCTCACTTTCTAGATAAATCTGACCATCCGTAATTGAAATAACATTAGTTGGGATATAGGCAGATATATCACCGGCCTGAGTTTCAATGATAGGAAGGGCTGTTAGTGAACCAGCACCTCTTTCATCACTTAGCTTGGCCGCTCTCTCCAGTAGACGAGAGTGTAAGTAGAAAACATCACCTGGATAAGCTTCACGTCCCGGCGGTCTTCTTAAAAGTAAGGACATTGCACGATAAGCAACCGCATGTTTGGATAAATCATCATAAACAACTAAAACATCTTTATCTTCTTCATACATAAAATGTTCTCCCATTGCACAACCAGCATAGGGAGCAAGATATCTAATCGGAGCAGGTTTAGAAGCTGATGCACTAACAATAGTAGTATATTCCATAGCTCCACGTTCCTGTAACTCCTCAGCCAATCTAGCGACTGTTGATTCCTTTTGTCCAATTGCTACATAAATACAAAGTACATCTTGGTCTTTCTGATTGATAATTGTATCAATTGCAATAGCAGATTTACCGGT
>CAZXRH010000237.1:0-2638 GCA_964642575.1 uncultured Halanaerobiales bacterium | reverse complement strand
AGGCATATTCGCTCTTTTTTAGCATATTTAAAAAAGGAAAGAAAGAATAGCCCCGAAGCAATGAATAGAAAGATAGTGGCTCTGCATACATTCTTTAAGTTCTTGAAAAGAACTGGAGAGTATGATATAAAAGATAATCCAAGCAAGGATTTCAAAAAGTTAAAGACAGAAAAGAAATTACCAGAGTATTTATCTTTGGATGAATGTAAAAAACTATTAGATACTATACCGGGAGTAAGTGATGAGCCTAAAAAAGATTTGGCTCTATATCAACTATTCTTACAGACCGGGGCTAGAATATCTGAGGTATCCAGCTTAAAACTTTCAAATTTAAGCTTTAAAGAGAAATATATTAAAATAAAGGGTAAAGGTAATAAAGAGAGAATTATTCCTTTAACAGATATTACAATCGATTATTTAAAAGAATATATTAAAGTGAGAAGACCAACTGTTGAAACAGATATAGTATTCTTAAATACTTATGGTAAACCTATAAGTAATAATAGTATAAGAAATAATTTAAAAAAATACTATAAAGCTGCTGGTATATATAGAGAAGGGTTAGCAGTCCATAGTTTAAGACATACCTGTTTTACCTTGTTATATAAACAGGGGGTTGATATTAGAGTGATCAAAGACCTAGCTGGTCATGAAAATATCTCTACAACGGAGATTTATACTCACTTAACTAATGAGGAATTAATTGATAATATGGAAAAACATCCTTTGGGATAATAAATAGATTTTTAATATATATAACAAGCTATAAAAAATATGATAAGATTGATGATCCTTAAGAAAAGAATTGAAGAAAGAAGTTTTAACTATGGTATATAAACAAAGAGTAAGAGATAAGTTAATTAATTTAGAAGAATATATTTATGATCTAGATGAATATAGCGATTTAAAACTAGAAGAATTAAGATCTGATAAAATATTATTGCGATATTTAGAAAGAACTTTACAAATGACAATAGAATCTATGCTTGTTATTGGATATTACATTCTAAGTGATGAACGACTTGGTAATCCAGTATCTCATAAGACAGCTATGAAAATATTGGCTGAAAATAATATTATTAAAGAAAATATAGATAATTATATTAAAATGATCCAATTCAGAAATATACTTATTCACAAATATCAGAATGTAAATTATGATATGTTGTTGAGTTTTATTAGAAATAATATTACTGACATAAAAAACATACTCAAATGGTATAAAGAATATCTTTATTAAGGTTAAAAATGTGTGAATAAATGGTTCATTAGAATATTATATGTCAAAAAGCTACAATCATTTTATTAAAGAATTATTTATAAATAGTTTACTACATTCTTTATAATAATCACATATTGCCATCTTATGGTAAATATAGTATAATATGTATATCAACCTAATAGTTGAAATACTTAATATAAAGGATGTAATAAACCAATTATGGGCAGTAATGCATATTATCCAAGTAAACTAGCGAATATTAATATTGATGAAAGAATATATTCAGATCTAATATCAAAAATTAGTTTAAACATTGGAAAGATGGATGCTATAATAGAATACAATGAATATGAGAAGATTATTAGATCATTTATTAAAACTGATGATGTTTTATCATCTGCTTATTTAAATCAAAGAGAATATAATTTTGAAGAATACTTAAAAAGATTATTTGAAAACAGTTTACCTATTGATGATTTTGTAGAAATTAGATATCTTATTAATAAATTTGATGATTTAATTAGAAGAGAAGCTAAAAAACCTTTTTCTTTAGATTTCTTAAGAACAATAAATAAAAATCTCTTTGAACATAAATTAAAAAGAAGTATTAGAAAAAGCAAATTAATATCTGAAAGACATCCTTGGTTGATAGTAAATTCCAAGAAATTTGATAAAAGATTATATTATCAACCAGAACAAAAAATTATTAATAATTTAATGAAGGATTTAAAAGATTTTTCTATAAGAGATAATTTGAGTTCAATAATAAAAATTGGTGTTATATACGGACAGCTCTTAATGATACATCCATTTAGATATGCTAATTTTAGATCTTGTTCTTTTATAATTCCATATCTTTTTAATAATTTCGGTTTAACAGATAATAATATAATTTATCTCAATGGTATTTTTAGAAAAGATAGAGATGATTTTTATAAAGTACTAACAGAATTATTTAATAATAATAATTGGGAATTATGGATCCAATATTTTTTAAAAAAGCTAGATGAGCAGTTAATAAGATTAATTAAAATAGTAAAACATGTCGTGGAATTTTATAATAATTTAGTTAGTGATGTGAATAAAGAATTAAATTCTGCAAAAACAAAGAGATATCTAACTGCTATATTGGAAAATCCCATATTTAACCCTGCCGATTTAAGGAGAAAATATGGTCTAACTATAGCTACTTTTGGTAAATTTAAAAAGTTAATGATTGATTGTGAAATGATTACAAAAGAGAACAAAGGAAATTTTGTAAATTATTTTGTAAATGAGCTTCATAAATTAATGAAAATATGTTAGTATGATTAAGATGTAAAAAAATGATTGAAGTAAATAGAATAAAATTATTATGAATGACAAAAGTTTGGTTTAGTTAAGAGAGATTATATTGATAAATAAATATAATTTGTC
>CAZXRH010000236.1:0-2642 GCA_964642575.1 uncultured Halanaerobiales bacterium | reverse complement strand
CCACTTGAAATAAAAAGTAACACTGCCATAATTCTCAATCCTCCATACCCCTAAATTATATCTGTTTTATATAGATCTTTTAATTGCTGCAACTGAAAGTTTTTCACTAATTTCTTCAGCTAAATCTGAGAAATAAGAAATCCTTTCGGAGAAATGTCTTAAATGTACTTTTTTACAAAAATCTTCGATCTCATTATCATCCGAAAAAACTTTTCTTTTAATTCTTTCTTCAATCTTATCTGCTTCATGTTCATAAAAGTGAACTTTGTTTACATAATCATTAACCATTGATATTTCTTCAAAATATGTTCTTACCCCTTTAACTAATTCTTCAGAAGAACTTAAAGATTGGTTAGCAAGGTCTTTAAATTCAGCCAAAACAAAATCTTTAATATCAGGCTTTTCAATTGAAAACTGCATTAAAACCTTTTTACATAGGTCAACTTCATTATCCATATCTTCCAGTAAAGATAATACATCACCTCTAGCCTCAGGAATCAACATATAGGTATAAAGTTTATACTTTATATCTTTTAATATATTGTCGGCCTTATTTTCAATATCCAAAATATCTTCTAAATTTTCTTCAAATAAATCGTAATGACCATCAAAATATCTATTAATATCTCTTTCAAATATTAATAAGGCTTCTTCTACAGTATCTAAATATTCATCAATATCCTTTTGCAACTCCTTTGATTTGTTAAAAACAAACTTTTTCATTTTACCTTACCCCCTTCTACCCTTTTTTTATATAAAAAATCTTGCGGCATATTAATGATTACTATACCAGCTGATACTAATATTAAAGCAGCTATAGCATTGATATTTATGCTCTCAGTTATGATAAAAAAGGCGGAAAGAAAAACTCCGCTCACCGGTACGATAAATTTATAAATTGTAATATAGCCCACTTTATTAAATTTAATTAATGTATACCACAAGCCGAAAGCTGCTGCCGAAATAAAGGCTAAATAAACCAAGAGCAAGCCTGACCTTAAATTAAAAGTTATTGCATTCATTTCAGCCCCACTTAAAGCTATAAAAAAGAGTGTGACAGAACCAAAAAACATCTGAAAAGAAGTTATTATCATTATATCTATATCTTCTGATAAATACTTAACATAAAGAATAGCAATTGTGCTCATAACTCCTGACATAATAATGAATCCTTCACCGGTAAAATTAAATACAAAGTTTAAATTGCCTCGGCTTACATTGATAATGATTACACCTGTAATTCCTAAAAGCAAACCAAAAGATTTCAATTTATTTAACTTATCATTTTTGTAAATAAAATGAGAAGCTATTACTGTAAAAAATATGCCGGAAGTTACAAGAATTGATGCCTTGACTCCTGTAGTATTAGCAAGCCCATTATAAAAAAATGCATACTGCCCACTCGTTTGAATCAACCCTAGAATAATTAAATGTATATAGTTTTCTTTTTGTAGTTTGAATCTCTGCCAGCCAGATTTAATTAAGATAAAAAAGATTAACATCAGGGAAGCAAGCATAAATCGATATGACGCAAACAGCATTTTATTAAAGGGACCGGCTGTTTTGAGTTCTAAAAGAGAATAACTGATTTTCAAAGAAGGAAATGCACTCCCCCATAAAATACAAGCCATAACTGCCAATAATACCACCGTATATTTATTTGTAAAGATATTTAATTTTTCTTTATCCATTTTTAAGTCTCCTCACCTGCAAACTTTTTACTCTGTCTTTGATTAGAATTAATTGCTTTAAATATACCATAAAGTATTAAACTACCACCTATAATTGTTGCAGTAGTTAAAGTTTCTTTTAAAATAATCATCGCTAAAACTGTAGTCATGATCGGTTCTCCTAATATTGCCAGAGAAACAATAGTAGCTGGTACATATCTGATTGAAAGATTTAAAACCGAATGTCCAATTAAGGTCGGTCCTAAAGCTAAAAGCAAGATATACATATAATTTATATTACTATACCCAGTAAAAGAATGTCCTGATAGTAAGACGAAAATGAATAAAAAGAAAGCACAATAAGAATATACAATATAGATATAGGGAATATATTCGATTTTCTTTCTAAAACTGCGCCCTAAAAAGAGATAACAGGCAGCCAAAAAGGCCGCTAAAATTGCAAGCATATCACCATAAAAACGGGTTAATATTATATAAAGGTCAGAAAAACTGATAATAATACTACCAATCAGGGCAAATACCACACCAGCTACTGCACCTTTTCTAACATCTTCCCGAGCAAAGAAATATTCTAATAAAAGAGTAAATAAGGGTTGGATTGCTATAAAGATAACTGCATTAGCTACATTGGTCAGCTGAACTGCCGATATCCAGGCATAAAAGTGTAATGCTAACAAAAAACCAACCATAGCTGGCCTAATATCAAAAAAGAATTTTAAAGAATCCCTGTATTTAGTCAAAAATAAGGGGGTTAAAAATATAGATGCCAAAAATACACGGTAAAAGGCTATGATTAAAGCCGGGGCAGTTATTACTTTTATTATAATACCGGAAAAGGATATGATAAAAACTCCTATGGCTAGTATTATATATATCTTAATATCATTTTCTGCTAATTTCATCGAAAATGTAGCAAGGAAACTCCATCTAAATCTTGACTTTGATTTAGGT
>CAZXRH010000235.1:0-2646 GCA_964642575.1 uncultured Halanaerobiales bacterium | reverse complement strand
TGACATGTACGGTTTAACCCTGTCATGGCTTTCTTTATAGTCTTCGTCATCCACAATAGTACACTCAATATAAACGATTATACTTTTGAGGGGGATGGATAGGATAATAACTGCGATCAAAGGAAAAAAGTTTAATAAATTCAGAACATCTATTAAAATGAAGAAGTGGATAAGATGAAAACATCCAAGATAGAAAAAAAGTTGATCGAATTGGATAAAGAGATACATACTATACTTCACATGATAGAGCATGAAAAAGAGAAGAAAATCGATATTGTAAAATCCGTAAGGGGTGCATGGGGTTATGATGTTGACAGCGTTGATTTTGTTAGAGAACTGAGAAAATCTAAGAGGATGAACCGATCTTCATGATCTTTATTGACACTTCTATCTTTGTGGATGTTCTAAGGTCGAACGGCCCTAGGTCCCATTCATACTCTTAAAGAAAATCGAAGATGAAGAGAATATAGAAGCTTTTACTTCTGCTATCACAGTTGCAGAATTATCCGTTGGTGCTTATCGTTCAGATAGGAAAAATGCAGTGGATAAAACATTCGACCTTCTTTCCCTTGCCAATATTGTAGACATGAACGAAAACATAGCAAGAGAAGGGGGTAAAATATATTCTGAATTGATCTCTAAAGGTAAACAGATAGAGCTCAATGATTGTCTTATCGCAGCATCATCTTTATCTCTTAACATAAACGAGATTATCACTAGAGATATCGAACATTTTGATAGGATAGCAGATCTAAAAGCGATAACACCCGAAGAGCAACTTAAGTATGATATTTGAAGGTTATAGATAGTCTTTATCCTTTTTATCCAGCTTAAACTCCTCTTCGGGAGATATCTCAGTGTTTCTTCTATATCTGATATAAAAATATATTACTACCAGTACTGCTAGGATAACTCCAGATAAGAGATACAAATCAAGGTATTTATCTAATGCACTTCCTTCTCCGATAGAAATTATCCTTCCATACGATTTTACATAGATCCTATTTTCTTTTCCATCTACCGGTGGAGCTTCTATCAAACCATCGGTTAAACCGACTTCTTCAAAGGTGTAATCCCACAACTTATCTCCATCTGTAGAAACACAATATATAGTATCATAAAAACCAACTACTATCGATTCAGATCTGATCAAAGGTTTGTAGATAAAACTATCATCTTGGGTGGTTCCTAAATTATATTTCCATCTTAAATTACCTTGATTGGATAAACATATCAGGTATTTTTCGCTACTATATCCATATGCTGCAATAGCGTAAATATTTCCCATTTCATCTGTCGAAACCGGTGGTGATGCGGTATTTAGTTCGTATTCCCACACAATATCTCCATCGTAATTGATGTTAAACAACATATCGCCCTTGACCACGTAAATGCCGTCTTTAGATAGTGTAGGCTTATCATCTGGGTAAACCGTTCCAACATGAATATCGGTTGTATCTGGGAGTGTGATGTTCCATTCCACCGTACCGTTGGGTAAAATTGAAAATAACTTATCGTACTTATTCACAAAAATATTTCCCTCCTCATATACCGAAATCGATCCAGATATCCCTGATTTATTCCAAAGGAGTTCACCGTTCGAGTTCAATACATATAGATTTTCCGATATCCATGAATCGTCATCAACTTTTTCTTCCTTTGTCCAATTGTAATATGTGTATGAAACAAATACTCTATTGTCAGTGCTTTCGATAGTTATCGGATTTATATCATCATTGTTTTGATAACCGGATACATCATATTCCCACAATTTGTTACCGTCCTTATCTAAAGAATAGACTTTTCTGTTCTGACCGAAATAGACTTGTTCTTCTTGGGCGGATATCTCAATCATTTTGTTGCTTGGAGGTATTTCGTTATCGTTCTCCACCTCAAATTCCCATAATTTATTTCCCGATAGATCCATAGCTAATATACCACCATCTGTCGATCTACCGTATATCCGATCGTTACAAATGGTTAATTCATCTGGAGAACCGATATGAGGAGTTGAAACCACGGTTGATTTTTCCCAATTCTTGACAGGGTTATTGATATTTAGATTAAAAGTAAAATCGGCTTCCCTAGAAAGTGCTGTTCCAGCGGAAAATATACTCGTTACCATTAAAATTAAAATGATTATAACCAGCGGTTTTGATCTCATTTTTTTTCGAATTGATTTTAGCATATTAACACTTTATGATTTTTTTATGTTATTCCAGCTCCACCAGTCCCTTGTATAAAATACCTTGAACATCTATCATAACATCTTTCCCATTTAGACCGACATTCCTTTAAGCAACTAAAGGCATCAATACCAGTACATTCAGAGGTGCAACCTCTCCCCCTACCAGTGCAACATGTAAAACACCCTTCTAATGCAACTTTTCTACATTTAGAATTATCAGCAAATTTAATACATTTAAGATAAAAACTTCTTGGATTTTGATAGAATGTTTTTGTTCCTACTCCTTCAATCTTTATCTTAAACCATTGGTAATAATTCCCACTAATGCAATTCCAATCTTTATTACTCGTATCTTTGGAATTTCCATCATCAGTCCTACCGCCACCATCACTCGGAGAGGTATCATCGCTCTCTTCATCGGTACTACTACCGCCACTAACTTCACCACCATCTATCAC
>CAZXRH010000234.1:0-2743 GCA_964642575.1 uncultured Halanaerobiales bacterium | reverse complement strand
ATGGTTATCCATCGAATTACCTAAAAGGATTTGATAACCCCTGTCATAAAGGATTTTATCAACAGAACTTAACATATCTGCAAAGATATAGGCATGTAGACTGATACTAATAAAACCAATATTTTTAGTTGTTTTATTAGGATTGCTCTTATAAAAAGTACCTACACCCTGTTTGCGGTATAAGATTCCTTCCTGTCTTAAGATATTTAGTGCTTTACGAACTGTATGTCTGCTTACTTCATACTTGTTTGCTAATTGATTTTCGGTTGGTAACTTATTACCTGGTTTTATTTCACCTTCATTGATCAAATCTTCAATATCATTTTTAATTTTTATATATTTTGGTAAGTAGTTGTTTGTCATATATAATCACCTTCACGTTTCATTTTACACTAAATATGTTAGTTATTAAAATTATGTTTGCTAAATAATATAAATTTTCATATTTTTAACGTTGCTTTTTAAGTATGGTATGAAGTGTTACTGCAGCAATAATTAAAAGACCATAAATAAATCTAGTCCAAAAACCGGATAGTCCTGCAGCTACAATACCAGCTTCTAATGAACCAATTAAAAAGGCACCAATTAATGTTCCTAAGATTGTTGCGTCTCCACCATGCATGGAAGTACCTCCAACAAATACAGTAGCTACAACCATCATAAGATAACCTTCGC
Organism: uncultured Halanaerobiales bacterium; assembly: GCA_964642575.1. Lineage (GTDB taxonomy): Bacteria > Bacillota > Halanaerobiia > Halanaerobiales > M55B127 > M55B127. The sequence goes on along the minus strand of CAZXRH010000234.1, from coordinate 2,068 downwards.
CCATAGTAGGCCACCAGGTCCTCATTCTAAAAATATCAAGCACTCCTGCAAATGAAGCCATTACTGCCATTAAAATGAAAGTCATAATTTTAACTTTATCTACATTAATCCCCATCATCTGGGTGGCATCCTCGTTATCACCGGTAAAGAGAATATGTTCACCAAACTTATGTCTAAACAGTACAAACCAGAGTAAGATTCCTAAACCGATAAACCAATATGATTGGGAAGGAAGTCCTAATATATCACCTGCAAAGATTTTATAAAAGAAGCTATCACTTAAGGCCATTGGATAAGCTCTACCTTGTGATAGGATATTTGAAAATCCTCTAATAAAAAACTGCATACCAATTGTAACAATTATGGAAGGAATACCAATTTTAGTAACTAAAAGTCCGTTAAAGAGGCCGACAATTCCTCCAGTTATTATACTTGCAATTAATGCAATAAAGATACTACCTGTAGTTTCAAAAGTGATTGCAAATATAAAGCCAGATAAAGCCATAACAGATGGAAATGATAGATCAATTTCTCCCATTGCCAGAATCATTGTTAGTCCTAAAGCCATTACACCGACAAATGGAACAGTAGAAAGGAATGACTTATATATTTGGGGTGATAAAAATACATCTGGACTTGTAATCATAAACAGGATTAAAACAATAAAAGCTATACTTATAAGTCCCGCCTGGGTTCTATACTTTGATATTGTCTTTTTGGATAGTAATTTAGAATCAGAATTCATTATATCACCTAACCTTCTACTTTTGTAAGTTCGACTAATTCTTTATTTAGATTTTCAAGAGAAATCTTTTCTCTTTCATATCTACCAACTATTTCGCCTCTATCTAAAACCACAAACCGGTCTGAAACAGGATAAACATTAGCAATATTGTGTGAAATATATATACATGATTTACCTCTCTTTTTAATATCCCGAATAAAGTTTAACACCTTTTCTACTTCTTGTAAGGATAAAGCCATAGTAGGCTCATCAAGAATAACAAGGTCAGCATCAAAGTGCATTGCCCTACCGATTGCAACTCCCTGTTTTTCGCCACCTGAAAGTGTTTTAATATTCGAATCAGGGTTAGCACCAATACCGGTAAAACCCATCATCTCTCGCATAATCTCATTGGTTTCTTCCTTTTCTTCTTTAACTTTAATAAATCCTAACTTATTAGTTTTTTGTCGACCAATAAATATATTACGCCATAAAGACTGCATTTCAGCCAAAGCTTGCTCCTGATAAACGGTTTCAATACCTATTTCATGAGCTTTTTTAACCGAATATTTTCTGGGATCAATTTCTTGACCTTTTATATACATCTCGCCTTTATCAAAGGGATGTAGGCCAGTAATTATCTTTATTAAAGTTGATTTTCCAGCTCCATTGTCTCCCATTACCCCAACAACTTCATTATCGCCAACTTCAAAGTTAATATCTCTTAAAGCTGTCACACCACCATAGTGCTTATGTATATTTTTCATTACAACACAACTCATAGTTAATAACCTCCTAATTAAAAGGTGGATTTATTGATTGGATTGCTTTTTTTATTAGAGGATGGGGCCCAGAGGGCCCCGCCCTTCTTAAAATAGCTTATTTATTTTTTTATCTAATACCTTCTTTAGCTAGAGGAGCAATCACATCAATATTACCTGAATGGATTAAACCAGCACCTGTATCAATGTGTAGACCAGAGAAGTTCCATTTTTCTGTTAAGTATATTTGGAAGATAGGTAAGAATCCCTGTAAGAAAGGCTGTTGGTCTAATACTAAGTCAATATAACCAGATTCAATTCCTGTAGCGGTTGCAGCAGAAAGGTCAAAACCAGCCCCATGAATTTCATCAGGACCGAAGCCAGCAGATTCAAAATATGTTCTTAAAGAAGATGTTAAATTACCATGATCTGTTACTACAAGATCACAGTCAGGATTAGACTGTAGATAGCCAGTGATTACCGGAATTCCATTAGAAGCATCTTTGTCAACTTCAGCTGAAATTTCCATATAGTCGACTTCTAATCCAGCTTCTTCTAGAGCGTAAATAACACCTTGAGTTCT
>CAZXRH010000233.1:0-2763 GCA_964642575.1 uncultured Halanaerobiales bacterium | reverse complement strand
GATCGATTAATTCTTGAACACGAGCACCAGAATCATATAACAAACTCATTAGAGCAAGTGCGCGTCTGCCTTTAGGAGTATGTCTATCAGGTTGTTCTAAAAGTAATTGCATAGCTTCTACAGTTAAGTATTCAACTGACTTTTTAGTTGTTTTTTTAAGAGGAATAGCTATTACTTTTTGAAAATATAATATCCCAATAGGATCTTCTGCTTGAACGTATCTATAAAAAGAATGTATTGCTGCTAATCTTTGATTCCGAGTAGAAACCGAACATTTTCTCTCTGTTTCTAGCCAGTTTAAAAAATCAATTATCAGATTATCTGAAAGCACACTCATAGTCATTTGTTCTATAGAAATATTTTCAACATCCTGACAATATCTAATTAAAAGTTTAAAGGTATCGCGATAAGAATAGATTGTATTCTTACTGGCATTTTTCTGAAACACCAAATAATCCGAAAGAAAGCGGGTTAAATATTTTGCAAAATTAGTTGGTTTCATAGTAATCACCCAGCACCTCAGGTATGATATTGGGATATTTTGTTTCAAGTTTTATTGTGATCTCAGGAAATACATCAGCAGTAAGTCGAAGGTAATATGCTGTATCGCTAAAACTATCATGTCCCATATATGTTTTTAATACTGGAAGATAGGCAGCTAAATCTTTGCTTTCTTTAACCCATTTCTTAAGACAATGCACAGCAAAACTGTGCCGAAAATCATAAATTCGAGGACCATGTCCTCTTCCACCATGAGAGATGCCAGCTTGCCATAAAAACTTACGAAAGTTTTTGTATAAATTTCCAGCTGTTAATGGTTTACCATCTAAAGCAGGGAAAAAATAATCATCATCTGCAGAAAATGGATGTACCGCTTTTGAATAAACCTGACAGCTTTTTGATAGAAAATCAGGCATAGGAACCAATCTGCTGTTGCCTTTTTTAGATTTTTCAATAGTTAGTATACCATCTTTTAAATTAACATTACCATTTTTTAAAAGTCTACCTTCAAATGGTCTTAAACCACACACATAAATCATACGAAATAAAATTGGCATAATTTTATGTCTATAGGGAGACTCACAACTATAATGACATTTATCGCTTTCAGCAAAAAAGTCTTTTAGTTCTTTATTCGAAAAAATATATGGTATATATTGTGGTTCGGTTGGATAATAACCTTTTGGAATAATATAAGCTTTAACACCAATAGAGTCCATATATTTTGCAAACTGTCGTATTATTGAAGCCCGTGAATTTTGAGTTGTCTGGTTCTCATAGGCTTTTTTTCTACACCAATCTAAGACTATTTCTTTAGTTAGATTAGTAGCATCTGGATATTTTTCCATGATGAAATTGTCAAAATGTTTCAGTTGTTCTGCATTGGTATCATATTTGTATCCTATTGCTTGTTTTAATTCTAAATGGTCTTTAATATAATCTTTAAAGGGGCCTTCATAATTTCTTTTAATCATGAGTGGTCATCTCATCAAAATCAAGTGAACATTCTTTAAGCTTATTAATATCAACTTTTAGATAAACTGCTGTAGAATCAGTGTCAATATGACCTAATATATCTGAAATAACAGGAAGTGGTGTGTCTTTTTCAAGAAGCATACTTGCCATCGTATGTCTAAGTGAATGCATCCCCCTTCTTTTTTTCAAAGTGGGAAGATGTGCTAATCTCATATATTTTTTAATTATCTGATTTAAATGATCTTCTTTTGAAAACGGTCCAAAAGGAGCCATATGTCTAACAAAAACATAAGGGCAATCAATTTTTGGCCTTCCATATTTCAGATAGTTAATTACAGCCCAGCCTACTTCATTAGTTAAGGGAAGAGTTAAATTTTCTTTTGTTTTAGATTGTCTAAATACTAATTTCTTTTCTTTCCAGTAGAAATGTTTCATTTTTAGATTCTTAATGTCAGTACAACGCAAACCAAGACGACAGGCCAACAATATTATTGCATAATCTCTTTTACCCATAGGATTTCCTTTATCTATAGCAGTTATTAGTTTTTTTAATTCCTCTTTAGACCAAACTGAGGGAATGCGGGTTTGTTTTCTTGCCTGTACCATTGGGGTTTTTGAAGCAAAATCAGTTTTTACTTCTTCAGTATTCAAAAGAAAACGAAAGAATGCTCGCAGAGAACAAATAACTTGTTCGATAGTTTTGTAAGCATACCCAGCAAGTGTCTTAATATATGCATTAATTAAATTCATGTTAATGTCTCGACAATTATATACTTTTTGTGAAATTAGATAATCCATAAACCGAGAGGATTGTTTTACATAATGGTCAATGGTAACAGTTGAATAATCTTTATCTATACAATATTGTTTGAAACGAGCTCTGATTTCAAGAAAGTAGGGATCTTTAAGAATTTCTTTATGTTTGTAGTATCGTCGTAAAACAGTCTGATGTAACTGATAATCTCCTAACATTCGAATAATTCTAATCTGGTAAACATCTGATTGTGAGAGTGTTTTTTCAAAATCTTTTTTGAGGATATTATAATGACTTTCTAAAAAATTAAATCCTAATTGTTCAGAATAGTAAGTTTCACCCCTCTCTTGTGCAAATTTGAGAATTTTACACCATTGTCTACGATAAAATTTCATAGTTCCTTCAGAATAACCTAATCTTAACATCTCTCTTTCCAATTCATTGATAAGTTCTGGTAATGGTTTCTTTTGCATAATCTTTCCTCCTAAAATCTGATAATTAAAATTATCTACTATTTTAGGATATTATGCAAA
>CAZXRH010000232.1:0-2768 GCA_964642575.1 uncultured Halanaerobiales bacterium | reverse complement strand
TATTCAGCTGCTTTAATAGCAAGAATGACCAGGTCAAGTATCCTGGATATCCTGCAAAATGACTATATTCGTACTGCTAAAGCCAAGGGTGTAAAAGGGAAGAGAATAGTGTTTAAACACATTTTAAAAAATGCTTTTATACCTGTAATAACTGTTATTGGTCTTAACTTTGGTCGACTCTTAGCCGGAACAGTTATCACTGAATCCGTATTTGGGATAAACGGAATTGGCAGATTAGCGGTAAGGGCTATTAATACAAGGGACTTTCCGGTTGTTCAAGGATGTGTTTTAATGATAGCTTTTACATTTGTTTTTATTAATTTAATAGTTGACATTTTATATGCTTTTCTTGACCCGCGCATCAGTTATAGTTAGTTAGGAGTGAGTATTGTGAAGGAAAAAAGAGAGAAAAAAGAGATAAGTATACAGAGTAAACGCTGGTCAAATTTTAAAAAGAATAAAATGGCCTTATTAGGTTCATTTTTAATATTATTACAGGTCTTTATTGCAATCTTTGCACCTTTTTTAGCTCCTTATGACCCCTATGAACAGAACTTAATGAAAATGACCTTACCGGTAGGAACCGAAGGTCATCTTTTGGGCACTGATAATTTCGGGCGTGATATTTTAAGCCGCTTGATTTTTGGTTCCCGTATTTCATTAACTGTGGGGCTTAGTTCTGTTTTGTTTGGACTTTTGATTGGGGTTACCTTAGGTTTAATAGCTGGATATTATAAAAAATTGGATAATATAATCATGAGACTTATTGATATTATGTTATCCTTTCCAGGTGTATTATTGGCCCTGGCTATTATTGCCATGTTAGGACCCGGCCTTATAAATGTTATCATTGCAATAAGTATCTGGTCTATACCTACCTTTACCAGGTTGGTTAGAAGCCAGGTCTTACAGATTAAAGAATATGAATATGTTTTAGCTGCAGAAGCTTTAGGTGTAAAAGACCATGTAATTTTGATAAAACATATTTTGCCAAACTGTATTGGCCCCATTATAGTCTATGCTACCTTAAGGATAGCTTCTGCCATATTGTCTGCAGCAGCATTAAGTTTTCTAGGCCTGGGCGCACAGCCACCACTTCCGGAATGGGGAGCAATGGTAAGTGCAGGCAGGTCATTTATATACAATGCCCCCCATATGATTATAGTGCCGGGGCTGGCCATAATGATGCTAGTCTTGAGCTTTAATCTGGTTGGGGATGGGTTAAGAGATGCATTTGATCCCAGTAACTTAACTTAAAATTTGCAAAGGAGGCGATTAGCGAGGAGTAAATTGGAAGTTAAAAATAGTCAAGATCAGATGAAATGCAAGAAAAAAATTAAAGTATTGAGTAGAGAGGAGAATTTAAATGTTTAAAAAATTAGTGGTTTTATTCACTCTGGTTTTATTATTATTTAGTTTAGGTGCTCAGGCACAGGAGAAGGTACTTAATTTTGCGACTAGTTCGGAAATAGTTGGTCTTTCTCCGGTGTTGACAAATGATAACGTAACTTCTGATGTCTTAGCACAAATTTATGATACTTTGTTTGTCAGAAATCCGGATACAAATGAATTGGAACCAAGTCTGGCGGTAAGTTATGAAAATCCGGACTCGAAAACCTGGATTTTACATTTAAGAGAAGGAGTAACATTCCATGATGGAACTCCCTTTAATGCAGAGGCAGTAAAATTTACTTTTGAAAGAATTGGAGATCCGGAAGTGGCTTCACCTCGGGCAAGTTTGGTTGAACCGATTGAGTCGATAGAAGTACGTGATGAATACACCGTGGTAATGAAGACCAAGTATCCTTATGGACCTTTCCTGGCTACACTGACCCATAGCAATGCTTCTATTGTAAGTCCAACTGCTGTAGAAAAATACGGAGATTTAATGCAGAATGAAGCAGGAACCGGACCTTATGTAGTGGATGAATGGGTCTCAGGTGACCATATCACCCTAAAGAAATATGAAGATTATTGGGGAAAGACAGGCAATGTCGATAAACTGGTATTTAAAATAGTTCCAGAAGCAGCAACCCGGATTGCTATGTTAGAAACCGGAGAAGTTGACTTCCTCGATACAATACCACCTGAACATTTAGACCGTCTAAAAAACAATTCAGATATTGAGGTAAAACTGGTTCAGGGCAGTCCGATAAGATACTTTGGATTTAACTTTAAAAAAGAAGTCTTTAATAATTTAAAACTTAGACAGGCAGTCGCCCATGCAGTTAATCAGGAAGCCTTAGTTTCAACCCTGAATGGATTAGGTTATGCTTCTCACGGTATTATTGGTCCCAAGGTATTTGGATATAAAGAAGAGATTGAGGAGTATGGATTTGAGTATGATCTGGAAAAAGCCAAAGAACTGCTGGTAGAAGCCGGTTATCCTGATGGCTTTGAAACTACAATTTGGTCGACATCCTATGATACATATTACCAGCGGATGGCCCAAATCCTGCAGGCTGAATTGAAAAAAATCGGTATAGATGCTGATGTCAAGTTGCTCGAGTGGGGCAGCTACCTAACTGCAACTCAGAAAGGAGAACAGGATCTCTTTTTACTGGGTTGGTCAAATTTGACAGGTGATGGCAGTGAATTGATTTATCCTAATCTTCATTCAGATAACTTAGGAGGAGCTAATAGGTCCTTCTATGAAGGTGCAGATGAAATGATTACCGCTACTAGGACAACAGTCGATCAGGAAGAAAGATTGAGACTGCTGCATGAAGCCAATAAATATCTGGTAGAGCAGGCAGTTTGGATTCCTT
>CAZXRH010000231.1:0-2777 GCA_964642575.1 uncultured Halanaerobiales bacterium | reverse complement strand
AGTATTATATCAACTAATGTACTATATCATTGTCTCTTCTTGTAATACTCTCTATAATTGCTATCTTCCTCATATACTTATAAACTACTAGATAAAATATACTCATTTCTACTTTAGCAATAGATTCTATTTATTGCATGGAAAAACTTAATATAAATTTTTCATATTAGGGGTATAACAAAAAACTTTGGCGTCTAAGTTGTGATAATGAGATACAAATATAATCAAATATTGTGATATTTAATGATAGTTTTCTGTATAATTAAATTGTATGTAGTATTCAATATCTTTATTATATTTTGCTATTAAAATTGTAAGAACTTTAGCAGTATCTTTAACTTTACAACTTAAACCCAAAGGTTAACCAATAATATTTATATCAAAAACTTCAATTAAAGTCAATTAGAATAAGAAAGGAAGAGCACCTTTAATATAAACATGTTTAACTGTCATTTCCCGAGCTGATAGGAGTTATAAAATAGTGACTATTTATAAATTTTTTTATATTATTCCTTCTTAAGTTTTGTTGAGTATTAAAATATTATACTATTTGCACAAATTATAGACCTTGTTTTCATTAAATATAAAAAAATAATGGGATACTTTATAAACTAATAGATGATATTAATAACCCAGAAATATTTTCTTAAGTTTTCTTTTTCTGACCAATATTTTTTTATGCAGCTATTCCATAAATCAAATAACTAACTAAATTATTTATTACAATTATATCAAAATATTTGAATATATTGATATTAAAAAGAAGGATTTTATAGACATTTGTCTAATTAATAATAATAACCAATAAGAAAGGAGTGATTGATTTTGGCAAAAGTAGCTCGTCAAATGGTTGAAGACGCTGGTGTTGATGTTGATAAATTATTGGATCTACTAATAAAGAATGCTTCCGCTGAACTAACAACTTTTTATTACTATACAAGTCTGAGGGTCAATTTAATTGGATTAGAAGGTGAAGGTATTAAAGAGATCGCTGAGGATGCTCGTATTGAGGATCTTAACCACTTTGAAGCATTAGTTCCTAGAATATACGAATTAGGTGGTTCAATTCCTAATGATATGAAGGAATTTCACGATATCTCAGCTTGTCCACCTGCAAAGTTACCCGAAAATCCCGAAGATGCAACTGAAATCTTAAAAGTTCTGGTAGAAGCAGAGAGATGTGCTGTTAGGGGTTATACCGAAATTTGCAATATGACCCAGGGTAAAGACCATAGAACTTATGAATTAGCATCTGCTATTTTAAATGAAGAAATCCAACATGAATCCTGGTTCTCTGAATTCTTAGGTGAGGGTCCATCTGGACACTTTAAACGCAAAGGTAAAAACTCACCATTTGTTTCTAAGTTTTTAGAATAATAGTCATTTAGTAATGTATAAAAGATAAGATGTACTTCTAAGCCCTTCTCTAAAGTAAGAGAAGGGCTTTTTTCTGTGCAAACAGTTAACATAGAATGTCGTTTATTTTATATTATAAGATATATTGATGTGTATAGAAAAAACAAAAAAATAATTTGATTCCTCTTTAAATCCCTGTCATCCCTATAATATAAACCAATAAAAAATATATAATCATATTAATAAATATTAAATAATGAATAATTTTTCTATAGGTTTTACATACCACCTTTATTTTTCTATAATTTATAACGGTCATTGTGAACAAGGGCAAAATGGTTTCCATATAATATATAATTTGAAGGGGGATACAAATGAAAAAACTAGCAATTTTCGTTTTATCTTTCACACTAATTTTAGGAATTTTTTCAGGAACCGGTCTTGCTCAGTCTAATGAACCGATAACTTTAGGTGAAGGTGATTGGCCAGGTATTAGAGCGAAAAACTCTGTTGTTGAATACATTTTAGAAAATATTGGCTATGAAGTTGATAGAACTACAGCGAGAGACCCTATCATTCATCAGGGTTTAACCCAAGGTGACATAGATGTATTTGTTGGTTCCTGGATGCCTCAAATAATAGATATGAGGAAGAAATACCAAGAGGATATTAATTATGTAACTCAGAACATGACAGAAGGCCTTTATACAATGGCTGTTCCTAAGTATGTATATGATGCTGGTGTCAAAAGTCATGCAGACTTACAAGAGTTTGCAGATAAATTTGATAAAAAGATGTATGTAGGTCCAGCAGGTTGGGCTTCTTCTAAAAAGTTGAACAAAGCAATCGATGAAGATATTTATGGTCTGGGAGATTGGACAGCAGTTAATTCAAGCCAAAGTGCTTTAATGGCACAAATGAAAAAATCTATAAGTGAAGAGGAATGGATTGTTTTTGTCGGCTGGCGACCCCACTGGATGAATGCTGAACATGACTTAAAATACTTAAGTGATCCACAAAGATTATGGGAAAGCCCATATTCCTGGGTTGATACACTTACCAGAAAAGGCTTTCAAGAAGACTATCCTGGTGTATATAGATTCTTACAGCAGTTTAAAGTTGATGTAGAAGATAATGACCAGTGGATTTATGAAATTGGCTATAATGAAAGAGACGAGATGGAAGTAGCAGAAGAATGGGTTGAAAATAATATTTTAAAGGTCAGAAAATGGTTAAGTATGGTTAAAACTCCCGAAGGAGAAAATGCCTATCAAAAACTAGTTGAAAATATTGGAGTTCAGCAATAACAATTTAAATTATCTATCCCCTGCTTTTGGCAGGGGATTTTCTAATTTTTTATACTTTTTTAAAAGAAAATGTTTGTCATATTTTGTTATATTATTTAGTTTCTGAGTTTTTTC
>CAZXRH010000230.1:0-2842 GCA_964642575.1 uncultured Halanaerobiales bacterium | reverse complement strand
ACTAGATAGATTCTATATCATTTTAATATACCAAATTCAACAATTGATATCTTATTAAAGAAAAAAATAAACGATCTCAACCAATATTTAACTTGGGTTGTGATCGTTTATAAAAATTTAATATTATTTTTTACTTATAACTTAATTATTTTTATACTAATAACTCTTCGATAATTTTATAGTATCCCACATATCCCTTCTTTAACTGCTCTATCTCTATATACTCATCTTTAACATGAGCAAGATGGGCATCTGAAGGACCAAAACCTAAAGTGGGGATATCTTTTTCACCTGCATAATGGCTGCCATTTGTACAAAATGAATAATGTGATATTTCACTTGTTATCTCAGTATTATTTACTGTTGAATATATTCTTTGTATAAATTCATTGTTTTCTTCATAAAGCCAGGCTGGGAAAAACCTTTCTGCTCTAATTTTATTGCCGGTCCAGCAGTCTTCAAACCCTTCTGAATAATAGACTTCTGCTTGTAATTCATTATCTTCTTTTTTGGCTTCTTCTATGATTTCTTGAATTTGTTCTAATATAGAGTCCCGACTCTCACCAACTAGGGTTCTTCTATCAAAGGTTGCCCTGCAGTGATTGGGCACTATAGAAGAACCGGGATAAGGTGAGGAAATAATATCAGTTAATTCTAATATACCTTTTCCTAATATACTATGTTCTTTTAAATTTATATTCCTTATTTTTTTAATTAAATTAACCATACTGTAAACTGCATTTTTCCCAACTTCAGGACTGGCTGAATGAGCACTTTCTCCTTTAGTTTCTAGGACAATTTCAGCTCTACCTCTCTGTCCTCTCATAATGTTTAAACTGGAAGGCTCTCCAATAATAACATAGTCCGGTTTTGTTTTTTTACTAATTTCTCGTGCAGCTACCCCTTCAAAACACTCTTCATGTACTGGGGCAGAAATATAGATATCTCCTTTAAAATTTTTATTAGTATCTTCCTTAAAGTCATTGGCTGCTTGTATCATAGCAGCTAAAGAACCTTTCATATCTGATGAACCGCGCCCATATATTTTTCCATCTTCGATTTCAGCTCCAAAAGGATCATAATTCCATTCTGATCTATCTACACCTACTGTATCAATATGAGCATCAAATAATATCTTTTTACCAGACTTTTCACCAGCAATATGACCAATCACACTGCCATATTTATCTATTATAACTTCATCAAAGCCATTAGCACACATATTTTCTTTTACTAGATCAGCCATCTTCTTTTCATTACCAGATATACTCTCGGTTTTTATCATATCTCGGCATAATTTAATTAGTTCTTCTTCTCTAGTTTGATTTAACATTAAAATGCCTCCAGTAATTCAAATTCTCATATTCCTATTGTTATTTATTGATTAAATTGACTGTTTGTTTTAACCAATTGATCATTGGATGAACTATAGTTTTTAAAGCAAACCGGTTCTTTCATTAAATTCATCTATTAGCTTATCAATTTTACTGGTCATATTGTGAATCTCGCCCCAGTAGTTTTCATAGTCATACCACTGTGCATTTAATTCTTCTACTTCTCGACCTTGCTGTTCAATCCAGGTATAGTATTTGAGATTATGGATTCTCTTTCTGCTTTCATAAGTTAACTCTTCTAAATAATCTGTTGATAATCTATCTAAGTGTGCTTTGTAATCTACAGCTGCATCAGTCTTAGTATACTCTCCATATTTTTCTTCCATTTCCTCTAGTCTGGACTGATATAATTCCATGGAATCTGTAAATACAGTTAAAACTACATCATCTTCACCTAACTCATAATACTTGGCAAATTTGATGGCCATAATCATATTGGCAATACATGATATACCCATTAGTTTTAACTTATCAATAAATTCCTGTTCTAAACCTAACTCTTCTCTTAAGTATTCATGCCCAGCTGGTTCATTAAATAGCCTAACTAAGCTCATGGTATCTTCATCATCAACTGCAATTACCATATCAGTGTTTTTTACATTGTGAATCCAGGGTACGTGTTTATCTCCAATACCTTCGATCCTATGTGCACCAAAACCATTATTTAAAAGAGTAGGACACTGCAGAGCTTCTCCCACTGCAATCTTACTTTGAGGATACTTCTCTTTTAGATAATCTCCACAGCCTAAAGTACCAGCTGAACCAGAAGTTAAGGTTACACCACGGTAATTTTGACCTTCCTTTAGCTCATTTTCTAATACTTCTTCTAAAGCACTTCCGGTTACTTCATAGTGCCATAAGTGATTACCGAACTCTTCAAACTGATTAAAGGCCATTACATTATCTCTTTCTTCCTTTAATTCCCAGGTCTTATCAAAGATCTCTTTTACATTACTTTCACTACCAGGTGTAGCTATTACCTCTCCGGCTACATCTGAAAGCCATTCAAATCTTTCCTTACTCATTTCCTCCGGTAAGATAGCAATTGAATCACAAGCTAAAAGTTGTGAATTGTAGGCTCCCCCTCTACAGTAATTACCGGTAGATGGCCAAATTGCATTATGGTAGGTAGGATCAAACTGGCCGGTGATTAACCTCGGAGCCAGACAACCATAGGTGGCTCCTACCTTATGAGCACCGGTTGGGAACCATTTGCCAACTACACCAATAATTCTAGCGTCAACACCTGTTAACTCTGAAGGTAGTTCTAAATAGTTAACACCATCATAGAGTCCACCCTCTTTTTTTGGTTCGTTTTTCCAGGTGATCCGAAACAAGTTGTAAGAATTAATATCCCATAGACCAATATTCTTTAGTTTTTCTTTGATTTCATCTGGTATTAATTCTGGATTTTTCATTTGTTCAAAGGTGGGCATTATTATATTTTT
>CAZXRH010000229.1:0-2899 GCA_964642575.1 uncultured Halanaerobiales bacterium | reverse complement strand
CATTTTTTTTCCTCCTAACGTTCCATTATTAAATAAAAAATTGCTGAAAATAAAGCAGCAGTGTAGATTGAAAAAGAAATAATTATATTTCTTATCTTTAATTTTTTACTGACAAATAAAAAGGAAAGTAAAAGGGCAAGAGCCTGGGTAAACCTACTTAAATACCAAATCTGGCCTACATTGGCAGAGGTAATATATGGTATTACTGAAATACCCTGATAGTAACATGTATATATAAATTCGAATGCCCCTACAAAGCCAAAGGCAATTCCTAAAAATATGTAGTAATTATTGGAGATAATCTGATGTGTATTTAAGATAATGATAAACACGATAAAACAAATAATGATACTATAGATTGTGACAGTAACATGAAATAGGTTGAAATCATAAAAGCTTAAAAGGGAAGAAAGCAGGATTAAAGCTAATATTATAATAAATTGTTGTCGTGTTTTTAGCAATTGATTATTCATCTTTTACCTCCGTGTGTAATAATTCTTTATATCTCCAAATTTTCCTTTTTTAATTTTCCGCCCTAATATTAAGGGCAATAAACAAGAATAATAATCATCATTTTTTTATGAAAAAACAAATTTTATTAATTAACGGTGAATTAGCTAAAATAAGTGAATATAAGAGAGTTAATTAGCTTTAAAAGAATTAATAGATACTTAATAATAATTTAATAAATACGAATAAAAAAGTAAGTGCAGAAATAATAGAATCTGTTGAGCAGGACTGCTGTTTTAAACAGCAGATATAATATAAGTATTAAAATAATAAATTTATAAAGGGGAGATAATACTTGTCATTACTACAACCATCAACCATAATATTCTTTATCCTAATTGTTTTAAATCCATTGATAGCTAGATCTGTAGAAAGTTATCTCAATTTCAACTATCTTTACACAGAGGTGACAATCACTCTCATTTTGATAGCCGCCTTTGTAATTACAAATTATTTAGGGGGAGATAAGGGTAAGAAAAAACTTTTAGAAAAGCTAAAGTTAATTGCTGAAGGAGATTTTAGACAGAAGATTAAACTGTCAGCCCAAAGCAGATTCTTTGAGATAGGAGATCTCTTTAACAGAATAATGACTGATATTAGAAAACTTTTCAAAAGTTCAATCCAAACTTCAGTTGAAATATCAGAAGATGTTAATGAGTTAAGTAAAGAAATCGAAGATGTTTATCAGACCACAGAAGAGATTAACTCAGCTGTTAGTGAAGTTGCACGTGGAGCTGAAGAACAGTCCATGAACTTAGAAAACACCAATGACGAGATCGAAAAGATCTTGAACTTTGTGAATAAGACCTTTGAAAATACCAAGGAAGTAGCTGATACTTCTGAAAAAGCAGCTGAGATTGCTGAAACCGGAAATCAATCTATAAACGAGTTAATTGATAAATCAAATAAAAACAAGAGAATAATCGAAGAAACCAAAACTGAGATGAATAAATTACAGGAAAATTTTGAAGAAATGACTGAGATTGTTGGTTCTATTGAAAAGGTTTCAAACCAGACTGCATTACTTGCTTTAAATGCATCTATTGAGGCAGCCCGAGCCGGTGATGCTGGTAAAGGTTTTGGAGTATTAGCCCGTGAAATCAGGGACTTTTCACTTGATGTTGATAAACTGGTTAATAATATTAATGAAGTAATGGAAAATGTTAACAACCAAATTGATAAAACGGTTGATAGAATGGATGAAAATGTAGAAATCATCAATGAACAGGATGAAAGAACAGAGAATTTAGGGGATAAAATATCTGATCTTCATTCAATTGTTTCTAAAAATTATCAAAAGATAGATAGTTTAAAAGAAGATACAAAAGAAGTTACTGAAATAATTGATCAGACCCAGAAGTCATTTGGTAAAATTCTATCTATTTCTCAACAAACTGCTGCAAACAGTGAGGAAGTTACTGCTTCCATTGAAAACCAGCAGTCCATGCTTTCTGATATAGAGGATAAAGTTAAAACTGTAGATGAGATGGCTGTAGAATTAAGAAACTTCTTCGCAGCTAAAGCAATGGATGAAACCATGTTAAACCTCTGTGATAAGATCATGGAAAGAAAAAGAAAGGATGGAATTACCAACCAAACCTTGCATGAAATCAAAAATGAGTCTGATATTGACGAAATCTATATAGTCAGTGAAGAAGGAGAATTTATTAAAAGCACAATTGATAGTATCTTAGGAGAAAACCTCTTTGAAATCAATGAATGGGCAAGAGACTTTGTTGAAAAGAATGCCCAACAGGTAATAACCCCTATCCACCGTAGGGTAGAGGATAACAAATTATATAAATTTGCTATGGTTAAAGACCATGACGGTGAAATAGTTGAAGTAGGCTTAAGTTTAGAATCACTTGTTTAATCAATTTTATATAATACACTCTCTTAAATTCACTATGATATGAGTCTAAAATAAAAATGCTTTTTGTAGTAGATTATTTTATCAAGAAGATGCATCTAGGAAAGTTAGATTCAAAAATGTTTTTAAAATTTTAAGAGGGGTTGATTAAGATTAAAAAGTTAAGCTATAAAATAATTCTACCGGTAACAATTATACTAATTATTATGTCAGTTGTTTTAGTTTCTTTTAGTATATTTATGTCAGGAAACAATATAAAAAATGAAGCCAATGACAAATTAGCTAATATGGCAGGTAAATATGCAAATGACTTTAGTAATGATTTAAACCGAATAGATAGTAAGGTGGCTGCGATTAAATCATATGTAAAAAGCACAATAAATACAGAAAAGATTGATGAACAAGCATATATGAATTCCTATAAATCCAATTTGAATCCCACTATAAAAGAAATCACATCATCGACTGAAGGTATTTTAGGTGCCTACATATTCTTTAATCCAGAAAATGTAGCAGGTG
>CAZXRH010000228.1:0-2931 GCA_964642575.1 uncultured Halanaerobiales bacterium | reverse complement strand
TTTTTATATCTGGACTTTTAGATCCTTTGGGGGTACCAATAGATTCTATGATGCTGTTGATGTGGCTAGGTTATATGCACCTTGTTATTTTAAATTTGAACCCGAAACTGATTCATCTGATGGATATGCCCCCTGGGCGAATGTGGATCATCAGATTGATCTCATGCGTAAGAAAATTAAATGGGCTGAATTTGTAATTAATTTAATTGAAGAGAATAATCCTAATATTAAATTATCTAAGCAGGGTCCAGAAGATTTATTTGTACCCAAACCATAATTGATAAAAATATTTAGATGGGGAGGCGATATAAGGTTAAAAAGCATAAGGATTAGTACCAGGCTAAATTAGGAAGAATTTAGCCTGGTACCATATATTTTTTTGAGTTTAGACTGATCAATATAATACATTAGTTATATTTTTAATATTAAAAATATTCATAATAGTAATACATATTTCTTGATAATAATATTAAGTATGGTTGAAATATTTTAATTCTAAAAATAGACAAAACCTTTTCAGTAATATTTTAAGAGAGGAGTTGTGACCCAGTATGAAACTTATGGAACTAGAAGACATAGATTCTTATTATGGTAATGCACAAGCACTTTTTGATGTATCCCTATATATTGAAAAAGGAGAGATTGTAACTTTACTTGGTGCTAATGGGGCCGGTAAGAGTACGACACTTATGACTATTTCAGGCTTAGTAAAACCAAGAAAGGGTAAAGTTCTATATGAAGATGAGGATATCACAAGTGTAGCACCTCACTTGATAGCTTCACAAGGGATAGCCCATGTACCAGAAGGGAGAAGAATTTTTGGCAGTTTAACTGTAGAGGAAAATTTGAATATGGGAGCATTTACAATTGATAAAGGAAAAAAGGGGGATGATATTGCAGAGAGTAAAGAACTGATTTTTTCTTTATTTCCAAGACTTAAGGAAAGACTTCATCAGGAAGGTGCAACATTAAGTGGTGGTGAACAACAGATGCTTGCTATTGGTCGCGCTTTAATGATGCAGCCGAAGATTTTACTTCTTGATGAACCTTCGATGGGGATTGCACCAGTATTGATTGATCAAATCTTTGAAAAAATTGAAGAACTGAATAAAAAAGAGGATATAACAATATTTTTGATAGAACAAAATGCCAATGTAGCCATTCAAATAGCTGATCGAGGATATTGTATGAAAGAAGGCAGAATTGTATTTGAAGGTGGTGTGCAGGAACTAAGAAATACAGATATTGCAAGTGAATATCTGGGTGGTTAAAAAATAATTATTAGGAGGATGAAGTATGCTAAGTAAAACGAGAAGCTTAATTATTGTATGTGTCTTAATGGGGTTATTTTTAACTATGTTCACTGGACCAATCATAAGAGCAGAAGAGGATGTAGAAGTTTATAAAATTGGATTTGTTAATCACCTGACTGGAGATTTAGCTTTATATGGTG
The DNA here is from genome assembly GCA_964642575.1 of uncultured Halanaerobiales bacterium. Taxonomy (GTDB): domain Bacteria; phylum Bacillota; class Halanaerobiia; order Halanaerobiales; family M55B127; genus M55B127. The sequence goes on along the minus strand of CAZXRH010000228.1, from coordinate 1,478 downwards.
AAAGTAAACGTAATGGTATTGAATTAGGGGTTAAAAAGATTAATGAAAATGGTGGTATTAATGGTACTCCTGTTGAAGTTATTTATGAAGATGACCGGGGTGGAGCTGCTGGTGCCGTAACTGCAGCCAGAAAACTTATTGATACTGATGAAGTACCAGCTATTATTGGTTCTGGAGCGAGCAGTAGTACATTGGCTATGCTACCACTTTGTAAGGAAGCGAATACTTTAGTAATATCTCCTGCTTCTACTCACCCATCATTAAGACAATATACTGAAACTTATTTCGGTATGATGCCTACTGATGAAGTTCAGGGAAGGTATCTAGCTAATTTTGCACATGATAGGGGTATTGAAGATGTAGCTATTATGGTTATAAACAATGATTATGGCATAGGAAACTTAGAAACTTTCTCTGAATATTATAAGGGCGATATAGTTGGTTCAGAGATTTTTAATGGTGGTAGAACTGATTATAGAAGTGAACTACTCAAAATTAGATCACAAAATCCTAAAGCTATTTTCTTAATAGCATATGCTAAAGAAGGAGGAATTATTCTTAAACAGGCAAGAGAAATGGGTATTGAAGTACCTATTTATGGTGATGCCACCTTATCTACAGAAGCAGTTATTGAAACTGCAGGTGAAGGAAGTCGTAATTTCTATGCATTAGTCCCGGGTGACCCTGAATCTCCAGAATACAAAGAGTTTAGTGAAAACTTCATGGAGACATATGGAACCAAGCCTACCATTTGGTCTGATTTTGCATATGATGCATTTATGTTAGTTGCCAAAGGTATTGAAGAAGAAGGGTATACAGCTGATGGCATAAGAAGATATCTTAGAAATGTTGAAGGCTATCGCGGGGTTTCGGGTACTAAGACTTTTGATGAAGCTGGTATTGTTACAGCTGCTTACTCTTTCTATGCTGTAGAAGATGGAGAATTTGTATACTGGGATTGGCAGGCAAATTAAAATAGATATCAGAAATTCACTTAGATAATTTCTAAAAAACCTAGAAACTGATTATTTAAGTTTATGCTGCGGAGAGTTATTTATATCACTATACATAATTGTTTTCACTTAAAAAAATCTGGTCAACCACTTTCCGCAGTATAAATTTTACAAAAATAATATATGTAATTATATTATTTAACTAAGCAATTCATATAATATTTTATAGATAGTTGTTAAATTATTCTTTTTGATATTAATAACATTCTTACTAAAGAAAGCTCTACTGGAGGGAGGAAAAAATATATATGGAGTATTATATGCAGGTACTGTTAAATTCTATAATAACTGGTGGCATTTATGGACTTATAGCTGTTGGTTATTCTATGATCTATTCCATATTGAGATTTGTTAATTTTTCACACGGATTTGTCGCCATGATGGGTATGTATTTCACATATGCTTTAAGTGTTCAATTAAACTTACCATTCTATATAGCAGTAGTTGGAGGTATTATATTAACAT
>CAZXRH010000227.1:0-2953 GCA_964642575.1 uncultured Halanaerobiales bacterium | reverse complement strand
TCTATTAATATCTGTTAAAGGAGATCAAGATAAAATGAATAATTACCTGGCAGGTATTAAGTATAATTTTTAAAAAAATTCTTGCTAATTTATGGATAACTTGATATAATAATTACAAATATAGAATAAATATTCACCCAAACAGAGAAGGGCCACTTAATCTGAAAAGATTAAGGCGCAAAGTTTCAACCTAAAACTTGTTTAGTAATGGTTGTGAAACTACCTAAGGTGGTTGAATCTTACCTGTCTCTGAACTTAGGACAGGTTTTTTTATTTGCCTTCTTTTCAGGGGTAAACTTATCGTGAGATAAGGACACAAAGCCATGGATCTTAAAGATTAAGACAGCCGGCTGCATGAGGAGGAATATTAAATGTATAAAAAGCTAACTGTAATCTTGGTGGCAGTACTTTTTGTTGTTAGTTTTAATGTTAATGTAATCAATGCTTCAGAGGAATTAGCCAGTGAAACAATAAAGGTAGTAGCTCATATACCAGCCTATCAGGAAATGGAAGTCATTGACCCCATATATATTAGAAATGTAAATGATAAGTTTGATAATGATTTAAATAATGAGCATGTGATTATCAGTGAAGCCGGACAGGTTCGTATCAAAAGTAATGCTCCTTGGAAGTTAGAGTTAAATAATAGGACCCTGCTCTCTAACTATGAATTAATGGTTAGATTGAAAGGGAGCTCAGAGTGGAAGGATGTATCCAATGGGGCAGTTATGATCAACGGCGAAAATGGTAATCACCTGCTCAGTTTCGATATAAAGTTAGTTGCTAAAGAAACTGCAGACAGTAATCCTGTAAATGAAAGCATCGAATTTGATTATACTTTAGTCCAAATATAAGAAAAGAAAATAATATATGAATTGAGACCTCTGCATCTTTAATTAAGGATGGCAGGGGTTTTTTATTTTTAGTTCAAAAATATGTAAGTAATATTCATTTGGATAGTTTAATCAAGTGAAATGAATAAGTGTGAGGACAAAAGTAATGAGAAGATAAAAACGAAGTACAATTTGAGAAGGAGAAATTCAACCAGGCAAGAATTAAAAAGATAATGGAGATAATATAAATACCTTATTCGGTATTTATATCATATTATCTTTTTAATCTAGACACTGATTTTTCTTAAAGTATTACTGTCTAAGAATGTTTCGATTTGACCAATAGATGTATTAATTAAATCACTTTCTTTCACTCCAGCTTCTTTTAAGATATCAAATAGGTGGTGTACTTCTCCTACCTGAGTATGGATATGAGCATCACTGTTGAGACTTAACTCAACACCATATTTTTTAGCCATTTTACAGAGCTTAATTGTCATTTTCTTACTGCCTCTTGTTCCTTCCTTTTTAGGATGATAGGAACTAGCATTAACTTCTAAGATTACATCATTCATACTGGCTGCTTGCACTACCTTCTCAATATCGATTGGATAGTAAATACTGGCCGGATGAGTAATCATATTAACCATCGGATTTTTAATTGCTTCAATGGTTGCATTTGTATAGTCTTTTTTGTTTTTTAGATTATGGCCGGTATCATAATGTAGACCAGCCGCAATAAAATCAAGTGTTTTTAGTCTATCTTCACTTAAATCTAGCTGACCATCATCTAAGATATTTGCTTCTATACCTTTTAAGATCTTCACACCATACATTTCTTCTGGAATGATACTCATATTGCTGAAAAAATACTTATGCGGTCCACCCGGCATGTTAGGACCGTGTTCAGTTACTGCTATCATTTGTATTCCTTTAAAAGATGCTGTTTTAGCTAATTCATCAACAGTAGAATAGCCGTGTCCGCTGTTGACAGTGTGCATGTGTAAATCTGCTTTAATATTATACATATAGTTTACCTCCTTTCTCTTTTTAAGAATTATTTTACTTAATATAATTATAAACAATGAATATTAAAGTTAAATTAAGATTGTTTTAATAGAATGTTAAAATTTCAAAATAAAATAAAATAAAAAAATATTGCGTTGAATAGGGGGAATTTTGTTGTCTAAAAAGAAAATAAGGTTAAGCAAAGAAAAAGAAACTCTCTTAGTACCTCTTTATTGTAAGGCAAAAGAAGTTTCAAATTATAAGCCCATCATTAAAGATGATAAGGCAAAAGAAATCATAAGTCAAATTGAGTATGATTTTAAAGAATTGAATGTACCTAAAAAGACATGTGTTACACTTAATATAAGAGCCCATAAAATTGATGATTATGTGCAATCTTTTATACAAAAATATCCTAATGCAACAGTTATTCATTTAGGCTGTGGTTTAGACAATCGGTATGGTCGGTTGAAAAATAAAAACATTCAATTCTATGATCTTGACTATAAAGAAGTAATTGAACTAAAGAAAAATTTTTATCAAGAAACTGACCATTACCATTTTCTTGCTTCTTCAGTTACTGACTATGCCTGGCTTGAGGAGATTAAGACTGAAGGTAGGGTAATAATTGTAGCTGAAGGACTGCTGATGTATCTAACTGAAGAAAATGTTAAAAAACTTTTCAATAAATTAAGTAACAGTTTTCCTAAGGTTCATCTTGTATTTGATGCCTACAGCAGTTTTACTGCTAAAAATATTAATAAACATTCCTCAATTCAAAAAACAGAAGCAGATATATATTGGGGTATTGATGATCCCCATGAGATTGAAGATTGGAATGATAAGTTTAATTTGCAGGAGGAATGGTATTTTACTGATTATGAGCATTTTGATAAATTATCAGCTGCTTATAGAGTGGCTTTTAAAACAGCCGGTTTGTTTAAGTCAGCTAAAAAAGCACACCGTATATTATACTTTAAGTTATAAAAATTAGGGGTGGATGATATTAATGACAGTTCATGAGTATGATGAAGAGATGAGGCCAGATGAAGATTTTATTAAAGGGGAATTAGATTTGATTGTACCCGGCAACAAATGTCGTCTGCTAGATG
>CAZXRH010000226.1:0-2956 GCA_964642575.1 uncultured Halanaerobiales bacterium | reverse complement strand
CAGAAAACAGACTTCACACCGCCAAAGCGGTAATGGCACTTACCATGGGCGGTAAATAATTACTAAGGAGGGGATAGATCGATATAATTAAATCCATTTATTAATACCAGTTCATTTTAAAAGAGGATTAAAAAATAATAAAATTCCTTAAGGGGGAAGACAATTGAAAAAGTATTTAGTAGTATTAGTTACTTTGATGTTAGTTTTATCGATTAGTGTAGTAGGGATGGCCCAGGATTCCAAGGTATTAAAGTTAGCCCACTTAAATCCACAACAACCTAAAGAAATAGCTACAGCAGCCATGGCTCAGGTATTTAAGTCTATGGTAGATAGTGGTACAAATGGATCGGTTACTGTAGAGATTTATCCTAATGGAGTTTTGGGTAATGAAAGAGAGACTATGGAACAGGTTCTTTCAGGTGTTACTCAAAGTTATATAGCATCTGGTGGAGGAATGTCCACATTTTATCCCTTATTCTCAATTGTAAATATCCCATTTTCCATTTCAAACTATAGTGTAGCATATGAAGTTTATGATGGTGAGTTTGGTGAAATGATGTCTCAAGACATTGAAGAAAAAACTGGTTTTAAAGTATTAGGGTTTGGTGAATCTGGCGGTTTCTTCCAGTTAACTAATTCAAAAAGACCTATTAAGAGTCCTGCTGATATGGAAGGTTTGAAGTTTAGAACTATGACTATTCCTATTCATATGGAATTCATGCGTTCTTTAGGTGCTTCTCCTACTCCAATTGCCTGGGCTGAACTATATACTTCATTACAGACTGGTGTTGTAGATGGACAGCATAATCCTGCTCCTATTATCAAAATAGGTAAACTAGAAGAAGTACAAAATTATATGACTCTTACAAATCACATGTATACTCCCTATGTATGGGTTATCAGTCCTGACTTCTTTAACAGCTTAAGTGCAAAAGAACAAATGGTAATTGAAGAAGCAGCTCGTGTTGCTAATGTAGCTGGTAGAGGTGTTAATAGATTGATTGAATCTTCTGATGAAGGTATTCCTTATTTAGCAGAAAAGATGGAAGTATACAATCCTACACCAGAAGAGATGCAAGCATTTAGAGATGCCGCTATCCCTGCCGCAATGGAGTTTATTGAAGAGAAATATGGAGAAGAAGGTGCAGAAATGGCTGATAATTACTTAAACGCAATTGAGTCAGCCAGACAAGAAATGGAATTAGAATAAATAAATAATAAAAAGAGATGGGCTATTTTAGCCCATCTCTTACCTTAAAGTATAGAGCAGGGGGTGCACTGATTGAAAAATAAGAATATTTTTGAAAAACTTGATAGCTTTGCTGATATATTAGTAACCATAACAATGTATGTAGTAATGTTTTTAACTGCTTTAATGGTAGTAACAGTATTAACAGGTGTATTATTTAGATATGTAATACGTGACCCTTTGGGTTGGACAGAAGAGTTGGCCCGGTATTTGATGATCTGGGCAGCTTTACTGGCTGTTAGTGTGGGTATTAGAAAAAGAGAACATGTCGGTATTCAGCTTTTAGTAAAAAAACTTCCTCTTAAACTGGGTAGGGTTATAATACTTTTAGTTAATATAATGGTGATGATCTTTTTATTAGTTTTAACTGTCCGGGGATACTCGATGGCTGTCAAAGGATTTAGACAGTTATCTTTGGCTTTAGGTATAAGTATGTTTTGGCCGTTGATGGCTATTCCGATTTCTGGTGCTTTAGCAATTATACAACAGCTTATATTAATTATTGATATTTTTAATCCTGATAATACATATGGAGACATTTTAGGGCACACAGAAGTAGAAGAAGCTCTCCAGGAAGTTGGAGCAGTGGATAATGGAGATAATCAACCAGTGGGGAGTGAAAATACATGATAGCAACCATGGGAATAGCTTTTTTAGTTATGTTGTTTGCGGGAATGCCGATTGGTTTTGCACTGGGCTCAACAGCCTTAATTGTCCTCTATCAGATGGATATGCCGCTTCTTTTTAACATGGTGCCACAGAGATTTTTTGCTGGATTGGATATGTTTACTCTAATGGCGATGCCCTTTTTTATTCTTGCCGGTCAGATTATGAATAAATCAGGTATTACTCATAAGTTAGTAAACTTTGCTAATGTATTGGTAGGTCACTTAAGAGGTGGATTAGCGCATGCCAATATTATTGCCAGTATCTTTTTTGCTGGAATGACCGGGGCTGCAGTATCTGATACAGCCGCAATTGGTACAATGTTAATTCCAGCTATGGTTGAAGATGGTTATGATAAAGACTTTTCAGCTGCAGTAACAGCTTCATCCTCTATTATCGGGCCTACAATACCCCCCAGTAATATGATGGTTATTTATGGTTCTTTAATGGGGGTTTCAATTGCAGGTTTATTTGCTGCTGGTTTTATACCAGGTATCTTACTGGGCGGAATGTTAATGATTTTGTCCGGATATATATCTAAAAAAAGAGGATATCCCAAAAAAGAAACCAGGGCAACTATTAAAGAAATGTTAATTGCTTTTAAAGATGCTTTTTTGGCACTTTTAATGCCGGTAATAATTCTAGGAGGTATTTTATCGGGAGTATTTACTCCTACTGAAGCAGCTGCCATAGCAGTATTTTATGCTTTTATAGTTGGGAAATTTATTTTTAAATCGCTTAAGTTAAAAGATATTCCAGAACTATTAAATGAAACAGCCCGGACAACGGGAGTTGTCTTTTTAATAATAGCTTCTGCCTCAATTTTAGGTTGGCTTTTAGCCTCAGAAAGAGTGCCGGAACAGATTGCTAATTTATTTATGAGTATTAGTAATAACAAGTTAGTTATCTTACTTATGATCAATATATTAATGTTAATTGTCGGAATGTTTATGGACATAGCCGCTGCACTAGTTATTTTAGGACCAATCTTACACCCACTAGCGGTCAGTGTGGGAGTGCCACCTATTCAGTTCGGTATTA
>CAZXRH010000225.1:0-2964 GCA_964642575.1 uncultured Halanaerobiales bacterium | reverse complement strand
TTTTGAAAACAGTGGCATGTTTAGATGGAAAATAACTAAATATGAAGACAAAGGTAAGCACTGGGACCTGTCGGCTGAAGAGATAGAAAGGTTTCAATTTGAAAAAGAATCAGAGCGGTTAAGTCCAACTGAAGTAAAAAAAATTAAAGCGGCTGTAAAGCAATATGATAAAGAGATGTCAATTAAAGCAACTGAAGCCAACAAAAAGAAAACAGAAGAAATTATTAATGCAACAAAGGAACAAATCAAACGTTGGCTAAAAAACAACTCCCAGTTCTTAAAAGAAAATGAGAAGATTGATTTTGATAAGGTGAATGGTTATGAAAGCCTGGCTCAGGATATTCTTAATTATATGGAATCAGAAGATTTGGCTGAACAAGAAGCCTTAACTCAAAAGTATTTTGTCTTAAATCCGAGTTCAGGAGAATGGATTAAAGGCTTAAAAATCATGCTAGCTGAACTTGGTCTAGTTGATTATAAGGGAAAAGTTACTAGAACTAATAGTATATTTAAGGGCAAAGGAAGTAAGCTTTTAAGGCGCAAATACTTAATTAACCGTTTAGCCTTTATGAGAGCCCTTTTTGAACTATTAGATATCAAAGAGCTTGTCTTATATAGAGGGATGAGTACTGAACAGGGTTGGTTAGATAAAGAAAGAACCTTTTTGTCCTGTACCTGTAATGCGGAAGTAGCAGAAGCCTTTTGTTGTTTAGAACGTGATAGTAAATATAGAAATTCCTATCTAGTTAAATTAACAGTTCCAGTAAGCGATATTTTTATGACCTATCTGGAAACAGAGGCTATGAATAATCAGTATAAAGAGGCAGAAGCAATAATTCTTTATGAGCAAGATATTAAGATTTAACTGTGTTTAAATTCTTAAGAGAAAGAAGGAGAAGCAGTGAAAAGTGAAGATAAAAAGGCATTAATAGTTTATACCTTAGTTACTTTTATTTTTACTTGGTTGTTCTGGATTGCTGCTTTAGTAATGGGCTATCAGGATATTCCGTTTTTAAGGTATATCAACTGGAACTTTGCTAATCAAGAACAGGTTTATACCCATTTGATCTTTCGAATAGGGGTATATGGACCTCTGATTGGTGCTTTGATTACAACCTTTATGATTTCTAAAAAAAGAGGTTTAAAAGAGCTAGTAAAGAAAATATTTAAAGTAAAGGTTAATATTAAGTGGTACTTATACCTTTTTTTATTACCCATAACGATAAATCTAATAGTGGTTCTTATTGGTTTAATTATAGGTATTGAGTTAAACTCATTTTTTAAAAGTAGTGTACCCTTAAATTACATATTAATATTTTTTATATATGAAATATTGACCAGTGGTTTAGAAGAACCAGGCTGGCGGGGTTTTGCTTTAGAAAAACTGCAAAATAACTATACAGCCGAGAAGACAGCCTGGATATTAGGTTTGATTTGGGCAATATGGCATTACCCTTATGTAATATCACTTTATATTCAGGGTGGTCTCATTCCTTTAATCTTCTCACTGGCAGGTTTTACCATGGCTATAATCGGCCAGACCTTTATTATGGTCTGGTTTTACAATAATACTAAAAGCCTATTTATATCGATCCTTTTACATGCCTGGTTAAATACATCAACCACTTTTATCTTAGGAGAAATCACAATAACAAATCCTGTCATGGGCATTCTTCCGGCTTTAGTAACCTGGGCAGTTGTATTTGTATTATTAAAAATATATGGTGGAGAAACACTTACTAAAACAGTAGTAAAATAAAAAAGAATGAATTAAGCTAAGGGTGATTTAATTGATAAAAACTAAAATATATGAAAAATCAGATTACAAAAGGATCATGAATTTTTTAACTGAAATGCATCAAAAAAATAAAAATCAGCACTGCTGGCTGCCTGCCCGCTGGGAATATGCAGAACACTTAGTTAATCCTTTATATGTAGAACGAGGTAATGATGACTGGGAACCATATATTAAAATATGGGAGAATGATAATAAGATAGTTGGTATATCTCATCCAGAAGAAACTTTTAATGCGTTTTTACAGGTAAGACCTGATTATAGAGAATTGGAACCTGATATGATAGATTGGGCTGAAGAAACAATTACAAAACCTGTTGATGATTCTAAGTCAAAACTTGTCATCTGGGTTAATGAAAGTGATAATTATCGGCAGGAGCTTTTAAAAGAACGAAATTATAAAAAGGGTGAAGAAGGTTGTTATCTTAACAGAATAAATTTAGATGAAGAATTTAATCCAATATTACCATCAGGTTATCAATTCAGATCCATGGATGAAGAGATAAGTTTTGTTAAAAGATATAATGTATTGAATAAATCGTTTCATCCGGAAGACGATTTTATAAACGAAGTACCAGATTCCTTCATGAAAATGGTCAAAGCTCCCATGTATAGACCGGATTTAGATTTAATCATAGAAGATCAGAATGGAAATTTTGCTTCTTCCTGTGTGATTTGGTTTGATGAGAATAATGAGATTGGTATGTTTGAACCGGTAGGAACTCATCCTGATTATACGCGTAAGGGACTTGGTAAACAGTTAATAATTGAGGGTTTGAGGAGATTAAAAAATATAGGTGCCAAGCAAGCTTATGTTGAATCCTATGGGGCCAATCGCTATAATTTCTATAAAAAAACAGGTTTTAAATCATATGATATAGATTATCCCTGGATTAAGATCTTTGCAAGATAAATAATATAATTAGGAGATGAATTATGACAGAAATGACATATATTAAGCTATTAAATAAAACTTTAAAATATTATTTTAAAAAAGAATACAAAAAAGGATATGAATTTCTATCTGAACATATGGACCAGGTAGATGGTAATCAGGCTCAGTTATATAACTTCAAATATACCTTGGCCTGTAAAGCTGGTAAAACTGAACAAGCAATGGAGATTCTTAAAGAAGCTGTTTTAAGAAAAGGATACTGGTATGCCTCTTC
>CAZXRH010000224.1:0-2976 GCA_964642575.1 uncultured Halanaerobiales bacterium | reverse complement strand
CTCTTTTAATTGCAGACTCAAATAAATCACCTACTATAGCGACAAATGGTAATAATACAGCATAAATCAACCATAGTCCGTTAAAAACATTTATGTAAAGGGTAATGGTTATTACAAAGATAAACGACACCGTAATACCTCCAAGAGCCCCTTCAACTGTTTTATTGGGACTAATACGAGGTGCAAGTTTGATCTTTCCATAATATTTTCCCACAAAATAGGCCCCAATGTCTGTTAACCAGGTACCAACTAATGCAATCCATAAACCAAATTTAAAGTCAATATTTCTTAAGTATATAAAATATATTAAACCAAAAACAATATATATAATAGCAAGTAAGTTAAAAGAAGTAGTATGAATGATATTATCTAAATCATTTTTACGAAAACTATCATAAAAGAACATCAATAATACTATTATAAATAAATATTCCACCGGAAAGTCAATCTTAAATATTAAATTTAAATAAGAAACTATTAAAAAAAGTAAACCGGATGTTAATAAAGCATGAAAATTATCATGCTCTGTAATGTTATTAAATTCTTTTAACCCGACAGCGGTTATTAAAGTCATAAGTATAAAAAAAGGAAAATGACCCCAGCTTATTATTCCAATAAAGATTAAAAGACCTATTACACTGCTTATTACTCTTGTTAATAACATATTATTGATCAGCTCCATTATCAAGTGCACCAAATTTTCTTTTTCTTTTAGAAAAATCTTCTAAAGCTTTATCTAACTCCTCTTCATCAAAATCTGGCCAATATTTTTTAGTAAAATAAAGTTCTGCATAAGCAGATTCCCAGAGCAAGAAATTACTAATTCTTTTTTCGCCTCCGGTTCTTATAATATATTCTACATTTGAGATATTGGGATTATAAAGATTTTGATTGAACAATTTTTCATCAATATCATCTGCACTCAAATCAGGATCCTTTATCATTTTTTTAACAGCATCAATTATTTCAGCTCGACCTCCGTAATTAAAAGCAATATTAAGTTCGAGCTTTTTATTATCTTTTGTTAAATCCTCAATCCATTCTATTTTCTTCAGTAACTTATCATCAAGATTATCTCTTCTGCCCAAAATATTGATCTTTACATCCTGTTCATCAAGCTCATCAGCTTCATTTTCAATAGTTCTTCTAAAAAGAGTCATTAAATACTTAACTTCTTTGGGAGGTCTTTTCCAATTTTCAGTTGAAAAAGCATAGACAGTCAAACTTGGGATACCTTTTTTAATAAATGCTTCAACAATATCTTTTAAGGTTTCCACCCCTTGTTTGTGTCCATAGGTACGGGGCATATTTTTGTTTTGTGCCCAACGACCATTGCCGTCCATTATTATTGCTATATGAGAAGGTAAATTCTGCATTTTCGACCTCCTTAAAAATTAATAACCCCTCTATAAATTTTATAGAGGGGGATCACTCATACTCTTCATAAGAATATATAATTATATCCTTATCCTCTTGTTTAATAATCTTTAAAATAATTTTATTCCCTCTACCAACTTTATCATGTGGTGGCTGATATTCATTCAATTCATAATCTTTGTTTTCTGGCAACTGTTTAATATAATATTCCGGGCTTTCTAGAAGGTAGTAATCAAATTGGCTCATTATACTTCCATGATTATTTCTTCTTTTTTCTCTATATAATCATCTATTTTTTTAGTGTATTCATCAGTGAGTTCCTGAAGGTTATCCAGAGCACGGTAAAAATTATCTTCGGAAATTTCACCATCATCTTCGAGACCTTCAAGTTCTTCTTTTATATTATGTCTTATATTCCTAATATTCACCTTACCCTTTTCAGCCTTTTCATGTAAGATATTAACTAGTTCTTTTCTTCTTTCCTCAGTCAACTTGGGAATATTGATTCTAATTACATTCCCATCATTATTTGGAGTTAAACCAAGATTTTCTTTCATAATAGCTTTTTCAATATTTTCAATAGCATTTTTATCCCATGGTTCGATAACTAACTGTCTGGGTTCAGGTGCTACCACCTTCGCCATCTGCTGAATAGGAGTGCGAGAACCATAATAGTCAACAATAATGTTCTCAACTAAGGATGGTCTTGCCCTACCAGTCCTAACTGTGTTTAAGTCTTCTTTTGTAGATTGAAAAGACTTCTCCATTTTGTTTTCTGCTTTCTTGGTTATTTTACCAATCATTTAACTTCCCCCTTAATGCAATAGATTTATTTAACAACAGTTCCCACATTTTCACCAATAATTGCTTTTTCAATATTGTCATAATCATCAAGTCCAAAAACAATTAATGGGATATTGTTGTCCATACAAAGTGAAATAGCTGTTGAATCCATAACTTTTAGTGATTTGTTGAGTACTTCGATATAGGTTAATTCTTTATATTTAACCGCGTTATCATTTTTAAGTGGGTCCTCATCATAGACTCCGTCGACATTTTTAGCCATTAAGATAGCTTCTGCTGAAATTTCAGCTGCTCTAAGAGCTGCTGTGGTATCAGTAGTAAAAAATGGGTTTCCAGTTCCAGCTGCAAAGATTACTACTCTCCCTTTTTCAAGATGTCTAATAGCCCTTCTTCTAATATAGGGTTCAGCAATTTGTCTCATCTCAATAGCTGATTGTACCCTGGTTTCCAGGCCATATTTCTCAATAGCATCCTGTAGGGCTAATGCATTAATTACTGTCGCTAACATACCCATATAGTCAGCTGTACCACGATCCATACCTTTTGCAGAGCCTGCTACTCCTCTAAATATGTTGCCACCACCGACAACAATAGCAATTTCTACATCAGTATCGCTGACAATTTCATTAATCTTGCCTGCAACACTCTGGATGGTTAAAGGATCAATTCCATATTCCCGATCACCAGCCAAGGCAGCTCCGCTTAATTTTAATAACACTCTGGAAAATTTGGGTGTTCTGGTCATTACTCTACCTCCAAGAAATATATTCTCGATTCCATATAAAAATCCTTTAT
>CAZXRH010000223.1:0-3012 GCA_964642575.1 uncultured Halanaerobiales bacterium | reverse complement strand
AAAGATTAGCAGAGTTGGGTGAAAAAATACAGGATCTTAAAGAAAAGAGAGATCCCCTTTTAGCCCGCTGGGATCGCGAAAAAGATCTTATCCAAAAAAGACAGAGACTTAATGAAGATATTGAAAAGGTTAAGGTTAAAGCAGAAAATGCTGAACGGGAAGCTAACTATGAAGAAGCTGCTCGTCTAAGATATGGAGAATTAAATGATCTTGAGAAAGAATTAAAGGAAACCAAAGAAAAGATAGAAAATATTGAAGGAGACTTTAATGTCTTAAAAGAAGAAGTGACAGCAGAAGATATTGCAGAAATTGTATCTTCCTGGACAGATATTCCGGTTCAGGAACTCATGGAAGATGAAAGAGCCAAGCTTGTACATCTTGAAGATGAACTATCCAAAAGAGTTGTGGGTCAAGATGAAGCAATTACTGCAGTGAGTAATGCAATTCGCAGATCGAGAACCGGACTACAGGATGTAGATCGACCTTTAGGTTCCTTTATCTTCATGGGACCGACCGGAGTAGGTAAAACAGAACTTGCTAAAACATTGGCCGCTTATCTATTTGATGATGAAAAGAACCTGGTTAGGTTAGATATGTCTGAGTATATGGAACGACATGCTGTAGCTAAATTAATTGGTTCTCCCCCGGGTTATGTTGGATTTGAAGAGGGAGGACAATTGACAGAAAGGATTAGAAGACAACCCTATTCGGTTATCCTTCTAGATGAGATCGAAAAAGCTCATCAAGATGTCTTCAATATCTTATTACAAATTCTTGATGATGGTATTCTAACTGATAGTCAGGGTAATGAAGTTAACTTTAAAAATACTGTGATCATAATGACTTCTAATATTGGTTCTGATTATATACAGGACTTAGATGATGAAGAAGAGATGAGAAAAAGAGTGACGGAAGCACTAAAGGGTAATTTTAGGCCGGAATTTTTAAACAGAGTAGATGAAAAAATTATCTTCCATTCTTTAAGCAAAGAAAACCTACTTGATATTGTTGATATCAAGTTAGATGACCTAAGAGATAAGTTAGCAGAAAGAAATCTTGATATTGAAGTAACCAAAAAGGCAAAAGAAGAAATCATGGAACTAGGATATGATCCAACTTATGGAGCAAGGCCGATCAATAGAACTATCCAGAGGTATTTAAAAGATCCACTTGCGATGAAGATGTTAGAAGATGAAATAAAAGAAAACGCCAAAGTATTAATTGATTATGACGGTGAAAGGTTTCAATTTGAAATAAAATAGGAAATAACAAAAGACCTCCTTTAATTTATCGCCCGGGGCAGTGAGTGTGCTACTTACTGCTTCGGGTATTTTTATTGTAATAAAAATGCCCTCTAAACACAATGAGTAATAATAATATTACAAAAAATAATAAAATGTATAATGCGATACATATTTACTACACATTTTGTGTTAATATTAATTTAACAATAAAAAATTAGAGGAGGAAATTTGAATGAGTACAAAGGTTTTTAATTATAAAATGGGTGTTTTATCTTTAGTATTGGCCTTGGTGTTTACTTTCAGTTTTATTAATGTTGGCTTAGCTGACAATCATGGTGAGATGGATATTGTTGACACTGCTATTGCAGCAGATGACTTTAATACATTAGTAACAGCAGTTCAAGAAGCTGGTTTAGTAGAAGCCTTAAAGTCAGAAGGACCATTTACAGTATTTGCTCCTACCGATGCTGCTTTTGCAGCCTTACCTGAAGGGACTTTAGACGCTCTTTTAGCCAATCCTGACCAACTTCGAGATGTATTATTATACCACGTAGTAGAGGGTAAAGTAATGGCAGAAGATGTATTAGGTATGGATGGAGCAGAAGTAGAAACCTTATTAGGTAATACCATAGAAATCGGTATCATGGATGGAAAAGTTTACATCAATGATGCTCAGGTAGTAACCACTGATATTGAAACCAGTAATGGTGTAATTCATGTAATTGATACTGTATTAGTACCTTCAGCAGAATTGATGGATATTGTTGATACAGCTGTTAAAGCTGATAATTTTGATACACTAGTAACCGCAGTTCAAGAGGCAGGACTTGTTAATGCATTAAAAGGTGAAGGGCCCTTTACAGTCTTTGCACCTACTGATAAAGCATTCTCTGAACTACCAGAAGGAACTCTAGAAAATCTCTTAGCAAATCCTGATCTTCTAACAGAAATTTTACTCTACCATGTAGTAGAAGGTAAAGTGATGGCAGAAGATGTTGTAGGATTAAATGGAACAAGTGTGGAAACATTGAACGGAGAAGAAGTGAATATTAATATAGCAGATGGACAAGTATTTATCAATGAAACCCAAGTTATTACAACTGATATTGAAGCAACCAATGGAGTAATCCATGTAATAGATTCAGTATTAGTACCATATGATGACTTAATGGATATTGTAGATACAGCAATTAGAATCCAATCACTTGATACTCTAGTTACCGCCGTTGTAGAAGCAGATCTAGCAGGAGCCTTAAAAAGTGATGGGCCCTTTACAGTTTTTGCCCCAATTGATTCAGCCTTTGCTAAACTACCAGACTTATATATTGAACATCTTTTAAAAGACAAAGGTGTACTAGCTAGTTATCTCAAATATCACGTGATTGAAGGCAAGGTAATGGCAGCTGATGTATTAGAAATGGATGGAGCATCAGTAAATACACTTTTAGGTAAAGATGTTGAAATAAGTATTCAGGGTGGAAGTGTATTTATTGATAATTCGAAAGTGATAGTAACTGATATAGAGACTAAAAATGGTGTAATTCATTTAATTGATAGTGTTTTAGTACCATAAAATTAACCCCCCTTAATTTAAAATAGATAAGAAAACAAACCGCTGGTTATCATAATTAGATGATCAGCGGTTTTCTTAATTTTAAATTATATTTTTAATTTAAAGGTATCTGATTTAAAACCAAGAAAGATATAATTAGAAATTGATTAAAAGGAATGATCTTAATGCTTAAAAAAAGACATATATTTCTTTTTA
>CAZXRH010000222.1:0-3024 GCA_964642575.1 uncultured Halanaerobiales bacterium | reverse complement strand
TCCAATCAGTAGGCTGGTTAGGAGAAGTTACTGACAGCACTTATTTTATAAAATTTGCAGAAGGAAATAAAAAGACAAAAAAAATGAATAAGGAACTAATGAAGAATGTTTTATTTTTTGATGAATAATAGCTTTATAAAACCCTAAGAAAACTGTAGAATAGCTTAATTAAAGATTTTTATCCATTATAATTCAATATTTTATGAAGAATACATTCTTTAGCTTTACAATTATAATTTTCTTAATTTATAAAGGAATTGATTTTTCATATCCTACATTTTTTTATCAGGAAATTCAAAATGAGGATACCAATTCTTTTAATATCAAAGACACTGCACTAAACTATGCTATGAAAGGACATGCAGTACTTAAGATTGGATAAAACGGAGCAAGCTGTGCCACCTAAACCGGAGTAATTGTGCCAGCCATACCGGTTGAAGTTGTGCCACCTATACCGGAGCAAAATGTGCCACTTATACCGGAGCAAGTTGTGCCACTCAAACCGGAGTAAATTGTGCCACTTTTTTCGACTTAGTTGTAATTTCTACCGTATAATCTTTGAAAAAATAAACCCAAAGATTATGGCCGCAAAACAGGTAGATATTATGGAAATCCGACAATTGATTTTGTTAAAACAAAAAGGCGAGAGCAACCGCTCTTGTGAGCAGCACCTTGGTATTCATCGCAATACCATTAACCATTATGTTCGTTTATTTCGGGCAAGTGGATTCGACTACGAGCATCTTTTAAGTATGGATGAGCGGGAACTATCAGAATTGTTTCCTTCACGTCAACCATTGAACACAGAGCGATATAGAATTCTATCGTCTAAATTCACTTATTTTGAACAAGAGCTAAAGAAACCAGGCTGTACCCGGGAAACGTTATGGCAAGACTATTATCAAAAGCATCCTGATGGATATAGCTACACTCAGTTTAATGAACATTTTGCTCGCTGGCGGAATAAGGTAAAAGTAAGCGGAAAACTCACGCATAAAGCAGGCGATAAAGTGTACGTGGATTACACCGGGAAAAAGCTTCATATTACAGATAAAGAAACCGGAGAGCTAAAAGCAGTGGAGGTTTTTGTAGCGATGCTTCCGGCCAGTCAGTTTACTTATGTAGAAGCCAGTTGGAGTCAGAAAAAAGAAGACTTTATAACTTCACTGAACAACTGTTTGTTTCATTTTGGTGGTGTTCCCAAAACCATAGTAACTGATAATTTAAAATCAGCGATAAATAAAGCCAGCAAATATGAAGCTGTCTTAATCAAAAGTCTTAAATCCCTGGCTTTACATTATGGGACCAGCCTCAACCCAACACGGGCCTATTCACCACAGGATAAGGCTTTAGTTGAAGGAGCCGTAAATCTTGTTTACCAACGTATTTTTTACCCGCTCAGCAAGATGACATTTTTTAATCTGGAAAGTCTGAATAAAGCTATAGCCGAACAGTTGGTCAAGTACAACAATTACACCATGAAAGTACTTGAAACAAGTCGGGAAAAACAATTTCTGGACATCGAAAAGCCCTATCTCTCATATTTACCTTCAGAACCATATCAGCTTAAAGAGTATCGAAAAGCCAAGGTTCAGAAAATGGGCTTTATCTATATACATGATGACAAGAACTACTACAGTGTCCCATTCCGGTATATAGGTCAAAAGGTAGAAGTGCAGTACGACAATGATTATGTGGAGATCTACCATAAACACAAACGTATAGCTTTTCACAAGAGGAATTATCGCAGGGGAGCCTACACGAAAAAGGAAGACCATTTAAGCAGTGCTCATAAATTTTATGAAGGCTGGAGTCCCGACTTCTTTTTAAGCTGGGCGGCTAAATGTGGGGTTAATGTAAAGGCCTATCTTGAAAAACTATTGCAACAAGCAGACTATCCTGAAATTGCCTATAAGCAGTGCCTGGGGATCATCAATCTAAAAAAGGAACATCCCCTTGAACGACTGGATAAAGCTTGCCTGATGGCCATAGATCAGCCACGATACGGTTATCATATCATCCGCAATATCCTTGTCAACAAAATGGATATAAGAGAACCCAATATAGCCTCAAAGCCGCATATTAACAAACACGAAAACATCAGAGCAACCTATAACTAAAAAGAAAAAACATGAATAATCAAACCATAGAAAAGATGAAACAGATGCGCCTGTCAGGTATGGCACAGTTGCATTATAACAATATATCCAACAACTTGAATATGGACTGTACTATTGATCAGTATATTGCGATGTTGGTGGATCAGGAGTGGGAAAACCGACAAAACCGGAAAATAAAAAACCTGATTAAAAATGCCCGTTTCCGTTATCCGGCCAGTATCCGCGATATTGACTACTCGGCTGATCGACAGTTGGACAAAAACACATTTGAACGATTGGCATTACTGGACTTTGTTCGCAATCATGAAAACCTTATCATCACCGGAGCTACCGGAACCGGGAAAAGCTACCTGGCGCAGGCATTAGGGCATCAGGCCTGTATCTCGCTGATGAAAACGCTCTACTTCAATACAACCCGGCTTATGAGTCATTTGAAACTCGCAAGGCTGGAAGGAACTTACTCAAAAACGATGGCATTACTTGAAAAAGCAGATTTATTGATCCTGGACGACTTTGGGCTAACAGCACTGGATAACCAAGATAGGCAGGGGTTAATGGATATCGTGGAGCGAAAATATGATAGAAGTTCCATTATTATCAGCACACAAATACCGGTAACGGGTTGGCATGACCTGATTGGTGAGCCTACGATTGCTGATGCAATTTTGGATCGTATTGTTCATTCTTCTCACCGTATTCAACTCAAAGGCGAGTCAATGAGAAAAAACAAACTAAAGGACAAAAATGAAATAAATTAATGTGTATTTTTAAAACAAAATAATGTATAATTTTGGCCAAGAAATTACAGCTATTTTATCTGGCACAATATGCCCGATATGAGTGGCACAATATGGCCGGTATATCCAATATTTTTACAAATTGTCAAATTTACAACCAACTATAT
>CAZXRH010000221.1:0-3037 GCA_964642575.1 uncultured Halanaerobiales bacterium | reverse complement strand
TGATTGCAATGGCATTATCCTGTGACCCTCAACTACTAATTGCCGATGAGCCAACTACTGCACTTGATGTTACAATTCAGGCTCAGATTCTGGAACTTATGAATAGTTTAAAAAGACAGTTTGATATGGCAATTATGATGATTACTCACGACCTTGGTGTTATTGCTGAGGTTTCTGATAGAGTGGCAGTTATGTATGCTGGAAAGATAGTGGAATATACTGATGTAGAAACATTATATGCAGATCCTAAACATCCATATGCCTGGGGACTTATGCATTCTATTCCTCACATTGAAAAGGATTTAGATAGATTAGAAGCAATCCCGGGTAATGTGCCAAATCCACTGAACTTCCCGGAAGGATGTAAGTATAATACCAGATGTCCTTTTGCCACTGACAAATGTCGTGTAGATGAGCCAGAACTCGAAGAAGTAGAAGAAGGACACTATTCAGCGTGTTGGCATGTTGATAAACTAGAAGCTAAAAAAGCAGAAGAGAAAAGTGCTTAACGGAGGTGAAAAGAATTGGCAGAAGAGCAAGAAAAATTACTTGAGATAAAGAACTTAAAGAAATACTTCCCTGTAAAAGAAGGGGTCTTCCGCAAAACGGTTGCTCATGTAAAAGCGGTAGATGATATAAGTTTTTTCATAAAAAGAGGAGAGACCTTAGGGTTAGTAGGTGAGTCTGGTTGTGGTAAGTCCACAGCAGGGCGTACCATCCTTCGCCTCCTGGAAGCGACAGAAGGAGAAATCTGGTTTGAAGGCAAAAACCTATTGGACTTAGATAAAAAAGAATTAAGGGAAATGAGAAAAGAGATGCAGATTATCTTTCAGGATCCTTATGCTTCTTTAAATCCCCGGATGACCGTAGCTGATATAGTAGGGGAACCAATAGATATTCATAATTTGGCTTCATCCAAAAAAGAACGTAATGACAGGGTGGCCGAAATACTTGATACAGTTGGTTTAGGACCAGAATATATGAAAAGATACCCACATGAGTTCAGTGGTGGACAGAGACAGCGTATTGGTGTTGCAAGGGCTCTAGCAGTAGACCCTTCTTTAATCATTGCTGATGAGCCAGTATCTGCGCTTGACGTATCAATACAGGCCCAGGTTATTAACTTACTGCAGGACTTACAGACTGATTTTGATTTAACCTATCTATTTATTGCCCATGACTTAAGTGTTGTTAAACATATTAGTGATCGAGTAGCTGTTATGTATTTGGGTAAATTAGTAGAGTTAGCCGATAAAAAGGAACTGTTTGATGATCCGAAACATCCTTATACACAGTCACTACTCTCAGCGATTCCAGTAGCAGATCCGACTTATGAGAAGGAGAGAATAATCCTGGAAGGAGATGTACCTTCACCGGTAGATCCACCCTCTGGTTGTAGATTCCATCCGCGTTGTCCATATGCGATGGATGTATGTAGTGAAATTGAACCAGAGTTTAAGGATTATGGAGACGGACATTACGCAGCCTGTCATCTTCTTGAACAGGAATAAAGAATATAATATGAATAGATATAAAAAAGCCTCTCTTAAAATCAATAAGAGAGGCTTTTTTTAAATATCTTTTAGAATATTTTTCATTTATTATTATTATTTTCCTGCTTAAAAAAATCTTTTACTTGAGGGCTTAAAGACTTAAAGTGAATATCTTGTTGTGGGAAGGGTATTTCAATATTATTTTCTTTAAATAGTTTCCAGATGTTTTTGTTTACTTCACTTTTAATATTATTAATACCGTTTTCGGGATCTCTAATCCAGAATTTAACCTCGATATTTACAGAACTATCACCAAATTCATTTAAAAATATTTTGGGTGGTGGGTTACTTAAAATCCGGTCTATTTTATCAATTGATTCTTCTAGTAATTCCATTGCTTTTTCTACATTACTATTATAAGATACACCGACCGAAACACTGGTTCTCACCAAATTATTTGAATATGACCAGTTTATTACTTTTTTTGTAATGAGGTCTTCATTGGGGATAATATATTCTTTACCTTCTAGTGTTAAAACTGAAATATATCTTAAACCAATAGATTTTATCTGGCCATAAACATTATCTATTTCAATTACATCACCCGGTTTAACTGATTTATCTAAAAGAATTATGATTCCACTAATGAAATTTGAAACAATTTTTTGTAAACCAAAGCCAACCCCAACACCGACAGCACCACCAACAACAGCTAAGGCGGTTAGATCTATACCGAGACTACTCATTGTTATTAAAATTACAGCAGTAAAGATTATAAATTTGAAGATTTTAGTTAATAAAACCCGAATAGAAGGTGTTAAGGTAGATAGTTTTTTGATTTTCTTTTCTGAATAAGAGGACAATTTCATTGCAATCCAAAAGAATACAAATAGAGTTATAATTCCCTTAATGACCATCAGTAATGATATGTTAATATTACCACTGCTAAATGAGATTTTATTGAGAATATTTACTACTTCATTATAGATACCAATTACATGGAGTGCAGCAACAGTCCAGATCAAAATGGAAAATATTTTGGATAAGAGTTCATTTTTAATTAGTTCTGTTAATAAATTGATTACAATCCAGGCTGTTAAAAGGTTGGCTACGATTATAACTGTATAGTAGGGAAAACCCAGTACTGAATTTATTAATATATATATCCAGAGCAGAAGCGAATATATAATTAAATTAAACAAATCTCCTACAACTTCTTTTAGTTTAAACCGATCTGGAATTAGATTGATTAGTCTTTCTTTATATTTTTTTGCCAAATATTTACTAATTCCAAATAAAAGAAGGAGAAATACAATTTGTGCTAAATTATAATATGAGAGCAAATATTTATTTAAAAAATTCATTACATATTCTTTAATTACATTATATAGATTTTGTAAATCCAATAGTAAAACCTCCCTAATCATTATATATAATATTCAGCAAATAGGTCTAAAATCCTTTTGTTATTTAATTAAAAATATCATAGGAGTAGATTTTCATATGAGCATTATAGATTTGATGATAATGTCAATTATTTTTAT
>CAZXRH010000220.1:0-3050 GCA_964642575.1 uncultured Halanaerobiales bacterium | reverse complement strand
GGGCTTTTAATTCAACTGCAATTGCTGTCATGGGTTTAATCTTTAGAATGCAGTCCTTTTTCCTCATGATGGTCTTTGGTTTAAATCAAGGTTACTTACCCTTAGTCGGTTATAACTATGGACATAATAATCCAGACCGGATGAAAAGAACAATCTTAATTGGTAATGCAGCAGCGTTATCATTTGGGACACTCGGCTTCCTTGTATTTCAGTTTTTCCCGGAAACAATCATTACCTTATTTAACAGTGATCCTAAATTATTAGGAATTGGAGTTCCCGCTTTAAGAAAAGTCAGTATGTCATACTTCTTTATGGTCTTAAATATTACAGGTGTTTCAACCTTCCAGGCCATCGGAAAAGGTATGCCCAGCCTAGTAATTACATTTTTAAGACAGGCTATCTTTTTAGTTCCTGGCATGTATTTATTAGGACAGTTCTTTGGTTTAGGAGCCACCTGGCTCGCATTTCCAATTGGAGAATCAATAAGTTTTGTAATTATGGTAACCTGGCTTTATGGAACTATAAAGAATTCTATGTATGAGATGAAAAATCGAACTCCTGAAAACAGTACAGTTTAAAAAATATTATAATAAAAAGGAAATTCCCATCCAACCGGATGGGAATTAATTATTTTAATAACATATTTTCTTTTTTTCTCTTTAACATATATTTAAGCTGCTTCAACTAGATTTTTACTGTTTCTTTTAATTATAAATGATTCTAAAAATTCTCCCACGGTAAATCCTATTGCTCCTAAGACAGCTGGTTCAATATTGAAGTATATATTGACTAAACCTAATAAAATAAATAATGAAAGGATAACTGCAAAAAGGTTTAATCCCTTTGCTTTAGCAATAACAGGGGTTGATCTTTTTTTCATCATCATTCCCCAGTAAGTTTCGCGAAACGAACGGGCAAAAGGAAAAACTGCGAATGCTAAAATTACTTTTTGCGCCAATAGGGTAATATCATGTGAAACTGCAATTAAATTATGTAAGACATAATATCCAATCGGAGTTAATGCAAAAACAACTACAATAACAGAAGTAACTGCCCCCATCGTTAAATTAAATATCTTGATCTTTCTCATGTTTTCCTCACTATTTTGATAAACTAATGAATTTTGGTGTAACATTCTTAGCGGACCTGCTATTAAAGTAACCAGGGTCCAGGAAACACCGTATGCTGCTAAAGATCTAACCGGTGAACTACTGCGTGCTAAACCACTTTGGATAACAGGTTGGATTAACATCGTAATCATCATCGTAAAAGCCAGGGGTAAAAAGAACTTAAATATCTTATAATAATTAAGGTTCTCTTTATCAAAGTCAGAAGGCGGCATCTTTTTTACAGCTTTTATAATACTACCCAAACTAAACTTTAATCCGCCTAATATAAAGATACCTTCTAAGGCAATTCCAATTACATAGGCTAAACAGCCGGCTATTACCCCCTCGATGCTGTTGGTTTTTACTACCCACAATAAAAAAATCGAAATACCTACAACTCTCAGTACTACCCCCGGAACTATTAACATAGTCTTCTTTAATCCGGTAGCAATACCCTGATAGGCATTTCTTAATACAACTGAAATGGGTAAAAAGGCAGTCACCATCATAGCTGAGGTAGCTAGTTCAACTTCTTTTTGGGACTGCAGACCTATAATATTTTTAAAAACAAAACCTCCCAGTGGTGTGATACCAAGTAACATTAAAATACCGAAAAGTAAAAACATTAAACCAAAAGCAAAGTTGCGGGAAAGATAATAACTTCTTTCATCTTCAATAATAGAAGTAAAAAGCTGTCTGGTCATAATCGTAGGCCCATTGACAATATTGGTAACACTTTTGACCACAGTAAAAATAGCTATATTTAATTCCGGCAGCGGCATGCGAGCTAAAGCACTATTAATAATAGTATGAGATAAAGCTACTAGAATAGGAAAAATGGCCAGGGGTAAAAAGAATTTTATTAAAATGTTATAACTAAGTGGTGTATTGTCAGTATTCAATCGCCCCTGGCCTCCTTTTTCATTTATTTATAATTTGAATTATTTGTTTTTCTTTTTGGTCTTTTCAACAATCATTGAATCTCTTAAATCATCTGCATATTCTTTATCCTTTAAATACTCAACAATGGTTAACGCAAATTCCATCGCAACTCCAGGTCCGCGAGCTGTAATAATATTACCGTCTTTTACAACTCTTTCTTCTTTGTAGTTACAAGACTGCATCTCTTTGGCAAAACCAGGATAACTGGTGGCATCTTTGCCTTCTAATAGATCAGCTGCTTCTAAGACCATGGGAGCAGCACAGATCGCGGCCACTAAGCCGCCTTTATCGTTTATCCTTCTCACAAATTCCAATACTTTTGCATTGTCTCTTAAATTACCCGCACCGGGCATTCCACCGGGTAGTACAATTGCATCAAATTCATCAATATTTACTTCATCTATTCTTTTATCGGCAATTATTGGAATATCATGATCTCCCATTACATCTAGTGAATTAAGACTGACAGTAACAACATCTATACTTGCTCTTCTTAACACATCAATATTGGTTACGGCTTCGATTTCTTCAAAGCCTTCTGCTAATGGTATTAATACTTTACTCATCGAATCACTCCCTTTTTCAACTTTTGATATAGTCAGTGATTGAGTTGCTTAACTTTATATTATCATTAAAATGGATAGTTTTAAAACCCATTTTTTGAGCAGCTTCAATATTTCTTTGACTGTCATCTATAAATAGTGTTGATTTCGGTTTTAAATTAAAACGTGTAATTAGTTTTTCATAAATCTCTTTTTCTGGTTTCACTGTTTTTTCTCGATAAGAAATAATCAAACCATCAAAGTGATTAAAAAAATCATATTTTTCATATACTTCTTCAAATGCTTCCTTGTGAAAGTTAGATAGTACATATAAGTTAATTGGTTTTTGAGCTAAATTATTTAATACTTCAACATTTTCATTGATCGGAGTTAGATATTGCTTCCAGTTTTGCATAATCTCTTTAATTAACTTTTCATTTTCTGGCATTCTCTTGAT
>CAZXRH010000219.1:0-3063 GCA_964642575.1 uncultured Halanaerobiales bacterium | reverse complement strand
CTTTTAAAGCTTGTGCATATCCTTTCGGATTACGCCTGTGACCATAAACCATATCAAATTCTACTAAGTTTGCAAAGATAAAAGATTTTTTATCTTCTTTTAGAAAATCAAGTACTGCATCAAACGAATCCATATTATCAACAGTATGGTTGGAATCAGTGATTCCTTGATTGGAAAATATATCTTCTATCTTACCAACAGCCATCACAGAAATACCCTTATCTTTTAATTTATCTAAAACTGTAGCTTGTGGTGGAGCTAATGAAAAGTCTTTTCTACGATCAGTACGAGTAAAACTACCCGGTTTACCGATAAACGGTCGGGCAATTACACGGGCTACCCCATGTTCTCCCTGTAAAATATCACGGGCAATCTTACACATTTCATATAACTCATCAACCGAAATTACTTCTTCATGGGCAGCAATTTGAAAAACACTGTCCGCCGAAGTATAGACAATCGGGCGACCACTGTCCAGATGTTCTCTGCCTAACTCTTCTATAATAACAGTACCGGAAGCAGGTTTATTGCCCAATACTTTTTTACCTATTTTTTCTTCGAAGGGTTTAATGACTTCGTCTGGAAAACCATCGGGATAAACCGGAAAAGGTCTTTCAGAGACCAAACCGGCTAACTCCCAGTGGCCGGTTGTCGTATCTTTTCCAATTGATTTTTCTTTCATCTTAGTATAAACACCTTCGGCTTTTATATTACTATCAATACCTTTAATGTCAGCAATTTTGCCTAGACCAAGCTTCTCAAGATTGGGTAAATTAAAACCGCCAATCTCTTCGGCTGTATGGACTAGAGTATTTGCTCCTTTATCTCCATACTCTTCAGCATCAGGTAGAGCTCCAATACCCACACTATCTAAAACAATTAAGAGCACTCTATTTATCTCCTGTTTTGAACCACTCATAATATCAACTCCAAATAGATGTTAATTTTTAACTACTTTGTTTGACTTTACCTTATAATTTTATAATATATTGGGTTAAATAGCAACATATTAAGAACCATTGAACTTTATCCACTATTATAATTTAAATAAAAAAACTCCATTCCCTTTTTTAGGGGAAATGGAGTTGAATTTCTTAATTTGTAACTGGAACAATTTTTTCTTTTAATTCTTTACTTTCAATTTCAATAACCTCACTCTCATAATGAGGTGACTTAGCTTTTATTTTAATAACACCAGGTTCTCTTTTACTTTTAATATAGACGGCTCCTCGGCCTCCTTCTAAGCTTAAAGGAGTTTCACCAACAATCTCAGCTGGACCCTCTAATTTAAAGAAGATCGGATTATGAGCTAAAATTAATGTCTGTTCATTTTTATCAACCAGTCTGATCTCTAATCTTGTTAAATCAGACCCATCTGCTTTTAACTCATTATGATCTGCTTTTAGAACTATCTTTTCGGGTTCTGTAAAGGGATAGATGGTATGTTCACAAACCTTTTCTCCCTCAATAAAGCCAACTGCTTTGAGACTTCCAATTGTACTGGCTCCCCATTCCCACCATTTGCAGTCTTCAAATACAAAAGGTGGATGTGGTAGACCCGGATATTTGTCTGAAGCCGGTTCAGCTGTTTTTTCTAATTTATCATTAACAAATAATTTTACCTGATCACAGTTGCTAAATACAATTATTTTGTCCCCATAATCTTCATTAAAGCTGGGAGTTAAATAACGGGCGATATGAATTACCGGCTTATTAGATGGGTTTTGTTGGCTTTCGTAACCAAAAGCTGCCATCTTTTTGGTTCTGAACATATCACAAACTCCGTGATAACAGATTCTATCACCAGAACCAAAGTCAGCATGAGTGTTATAATCAAAGGCACACCAACCACTTGCTCCTGCTATATTTTCATCTTGATATTGTTTATCTTGAATCTTCATATGTTTTACAGCATGCTTGATCTGTCGTTCAACACTATCATAGGATTTAGTAGGATACATATGACCCATATATTCACAGATCATATAAGGTTTGTAATGAGGTTCTTTTATTTCTCCCTCTAAATTACCTTCAAAATCATTATAAGTAAAGACATCTTCTAAAAATTCACTGTCTCTAAAATTACGCACCCCACCGGTTGGTCTGGAAGAATCAAGTTGATGGGCTATTTGATTGGTCTTTTTGTAAAATTGATGATCATCCTGAGATTCATTGATCCGAACTCCCCAGATAAAAATTGAAGGATGGTTGCGGTCTCTAATAATCATTTCTTTTAAGTTTTGGACTGCTACTTCTTTCCAATCCTCACCACCGATATGCTGCCAACCTGGAATTTCTTCAAAGACCAATAAGCCGATTTCATCACAGCGATCTAAAAAGGCAGGATCAGCTGGATAATGGGAAGAACGGACAAAGTTTAAACCAAGTTCTTCTTTTAAAAATTCAGCATCTTTTTCCTGTCCTTTATCAGGCATTGCATTACCTACATAAGGATACAATTGATGTCGATTTAGGCCTCTTAACTTAAGTTTTTCATCATTGATATAAAAAAGTCCATCATCTTTAAATTCAACCTTTCTAATACCTAAATTTGCCTGATAACTATCTAAAACATTTTCTTCTTCATCTAATAACTTTGTATTTACTGTATATAATTCTGGATTATCAGGATACCAAAGTTTCGGATCAGAAATAACAATATTATCTAAGTCTAGTTCATTTTCATCCCTATTTAAATTGATATCATATTTTGTATTTTTGACGAGCTGGCCTTCCTTTGTAAACTCGATTTGTAAACTATAATTGCCTGCCTGTTTTGAATTTAAGATCTTAAATTGAGGTTTAAGAACTGCTTTTTGTTCACTACACTTATCTATTTCAAAGAATGTCCAGTCTATATTAACCTTACCGGTCACTATCATCTGTACTCTTCGGTAGATACCCCCGAAAAGCAAATAATCTACTTTATTTCCCTCTGGTGGAATATCTGTCCGACAGCGGGAATCAACCTTAACAGCAATTAAATTATTTTCCTCAAACTTAACATAATCTGTGATATCAAATTTAAAGGAAGTATAGCCACCTTTATGACTGCCAACTGAC
>CAZXRH010000218.1:0-3073 GCA_964642575.1 uncultured Halanaerobiales bacterium | reverse complement strand
ATTAAATGCACAGTGGTATGACTATGAAAACTACTGGGGCGAGATCCATAACATGGCAGATAAAATAGATGAACTTATTAAAGAGTTCAATGGAAGAGTTGGTCTTTTAGAAGAACTCTAATAAAGTTTAAGAAGGTGTAAATTATGAAGTATGTAAAAAATCTAAAATGTACTAACTGTGGTAAAACTTATGAGGCTAAGCCAGAAAGGTATTTATGTGATAAATGTGGTGACAAAGGCCTTTTAGATGTAAAGTATAAATATGACAAAATAAAAAAAGAGTGGAGTAAAGAAGAGCTGCAAAATAATCCAGAAAGTTCGATATGGAGATATATGCCATTATTACCAATGGAAGCAGATACTCCCAAACCCAATTTGAGGATCGGCAATACTCCCATTTACCATTCAACTAAGATGGGAAAAGAGTTAGGCTTAAAAGAGGTAATTATTAAAGATGATGGCTTAAATCCAACTGGATCCTTAAAAGATAGAGCATCTGCTATGGCTGCTGTTAAGGCTAAAGAAGCCGGTGCTAAAACAGTTGCTTGTTCTTCAACCGGTAATGCTGCATCTTCTTTAGCAGGCAATATTGCAGCTATGGAAGACGATATGCAGGCCATAATATTTGTGCCGGAACGAGCTCCTTTGGGTAAAGTAGCTCAGCTTTTAGTATATGGTGCAGAAGTAGTTTCTGTGCAGGATAGCTATGAAGCAGCCTACTATTTATCAGATGAAGCTATTAAAAAATGGGGCTGGTATAATAGAAATGCTGCCATTAATCCTTATCAAGTGGAAGGTAAAAAAACTGCTGTTATTGAAATGGCAGAACAACTTAACTGGGAAATACCAGACTGGGTTGTCTTTTCTGTAGGAGACGGCTGTACAATTGCTGGAGCCTATAAAGGATTTTATGATCTCAAACAGATTGGATTTATTGATAAAGTTCCAAAACTTTTAGGTGTCCAGGCTGAAGGTTGTGCTCCGATTACTAAGTCCTTTAGAACAGGTCAAGATCTGGAAGTAACAGATGAAAATACAATTGCAGACAGTATTGCGGTGGGTAGTCCCCGTAATTACAGAAAAGCAATTAATGCTGTTAAGAATTCAAAAGGAGAATATATTAATGTCTCTGACAAAGAAATTCTAAATATGATTAAGATCTTAGGTAGTACTACCGGTATTTTCGGTGAACCAGCCGGAGTAACTGGTCTTGCCGGGATTAAAAAAGCGGTTAAAGAAAGTATAATTAGCAAAGAAGACAGTGTAGGAGTTGTAATTACTGGTAATGGTCTTAAAGACATTGATAATGCAAGGAAAGCTGTTGATGATTTAATTGAAATTGAAGCAGATATAGATAAATTGGCGAAAATTTTTGAAGACAAGGGGGTAATTTAATGGTTGAAGCCAATATGAAAATGGGCGAAAAGATAAGAAACATTCGCAAAACCCAGGGCTTAAGTTTATCAGCCTTAGCTGAAAAGATTGGCAAAACCTCCAGTTACTTAAGTCAGGTCGAAAGAGGCCTGGCTGAACCCTCAATAACTGCCTTGAGATCCATATCAAAAGCTTTGAATGTACCGATTTTCTATTTTTTAATTGAAGATCAAAAACACAATGCTGTAGTAAGAAAAGAAGATCGTAAAGTTCTTAGTTTTCCAGGCTCTCATTTAACATTTGAACTTATCTCACCTGACTTAGAACATGATATTGAAATGATTGAGGCTAAATTAGAACCTGGAGCCAGTACCTTAGACAAACCTTTATCACATAATGGTGAAGAAGTTAGTATTGTAATCCAGGGTGAGATGGAGATCACAATTGGTAGTGAAAGATATGAACTAAAAGAAGGGGACAGCATTTATTATAATGCTAATTTACCCCATAAGATAACGAGTGTTGGTGAAAAAGAACTAATCTTCATTTCAGCAATCACACCACCTAATTTCTAAATATAATGACTAATAACAATGGAGGGATAAAAGATGAAAGATTTTTCAGAAATTTTAAAACAGGCTGAAAAATACCGTCCTGATATTTCAAAATTTTTAAGAGACATGATAGCAATTCCCAGTGAAAGCTGTCAGGAAAAAGATGTAATTTTAAGAATAAAAGAAGAGATGGAAAAGGTAGGATTTGATAAAGTCGAAATCGATGAGATGGGTAATGTATTAGGTTACATAGGTCATGGTGACCATTTAATCGCAATGGATGCCCATATTGATACTGTTGGTTTAGGAGATGAAGAACTTTGGGATTTTGATCCTTTAGAAGGTTATGAAGACGATGAAGTTGTCGGCGGTAGAGGTGCCAGTGACCAGGAAGGCGGGATGGCTTCTATGGTTTATGCTGGTAAGATAATTAAGGATTTAGGTTTAGAAGATGACTATACCTTAGTTATTACCGGTACCGTCCAGGAAGAAGATTGTGACGGACTCTGCTGGCATTACATGATCGAAGAAGAAGATATTAGACCTGAATTTGTTGTAATTACAGAACCATCTTCTTGTAATATTTACAGAGGTCATCGTGGTAGAATGGAAATTAAGGTTACTACTCATGGTGTAAGCTGTCATGGTTCTGCTCCAAGTCGAGGAGAAAATGCTATATATAAGATGGCTCCAATTATTAATGAATTAAAAGCTCTTAACGAAAATTTAAAGTATGATGAGTTTTTAGGAAAGGGTACTTTAACTGTTTCTGAAATTTTCTTTAGTTCACCATCGCGCTGTGCGGTTGCAGATGGTTGTTCAATCTCAATTGACAGAAGACTTACCGCAGGAGAAAGCTGGGAGTTTGCTTTACAGCAGATCAGAAACCTACCTTCAGTTAAAGAGGCTGAAGCTGATGTTGAGATGTATGAATATGAAAGACCTTCATATACAGGTCATAGTTATCCAATTGAATCATACTTCCCAACCTGGGTTATAGAAGAAGATCATCCAGTTTGTACAACACTGGTTGACTCCTATGAAAAGTTATTTGATGATGAACCTCTGGTTGACAAGTGGACTTTTTCCACTAATGGGGTTTCAATAATGGGAAGGCATGGAATTCCCTGTATAGGTTTTGGCCC
>CAZXRH010000217.1:0-3140 GCA_964642575.1 uncultured Halanaerobiales bacterium | reverse complement strand
TTTTCTATCGAAGAAGGACCGGAAGTAGAAAATGAGTACTATAACTTTGAAGCACTCAATATTCCAGAGGACCATCCTGCCCGCGACTTACAGGATACCCTCTATATCGATGATGAATATCTATTAAGAACTCATACTTCTCCAGTTCAGATAAGAACTATGGAAAAACAGGACCCCCCGATTAGGATTATTGCACCGGGGCGAGTTTATCGTTCAGATGAATTAGATGCTTCTCACTCCCCGAACTTCCATCAAATTGAAGGACTTGTAATTGATAAAGATATTTCCTTTAGTGATTTAAAAGGAACAATTAGAGAATTTGTTCATGAAATCTATGGAGAAGAAAGACAGATCAGATTTAGACCAAGCTATTTCCCATTTACAGAACCCAGTGCAGAAGTAGATGTTTCCTGTAATGTTTGTAAAGGAGCCGGCTGTTCATTTTGTTCTTATACCGGTTGGGTAGAAGTATTAGGTTCAGGTATGGTCCATCCTAATGTATTGAGAATGTCAGGTTTAGATCCTGATGTATACAGTGGTTTTGCCTTTGGTATGGGTTGGGACCGGATAGCAATGTTAAAATATGATATAGATGATATCCGCGTACTTTATGAAAATGACAAAAGATTTATCCATCAATTTTAACAAAGGAGTGTGAATAAAAAGTGCAGGTACCATATAATTGGTTGAAAACATATATAGATTTTCCCTATACCCCTAAAGAGCTGTCCCATAAATTAACAATGGCAGGTCTTGAGGTAGAGGATGTTGAGTACTTAGGTGAAGGAATTGAAGATATTATAGTGGGAGAGATTAAATCAATAAATAATCATCCTAATGCTGATAAATTAAAAATCTGTGAGGTAGATATAGGAAGCGAAACCCTTCAGATGATAACTGGTGCTCCCAATGTAAGAGCCGACATCAAAGTACCGGTTGCTGAGGTAGGAGTAACCCTGCCGACCGGAATGGAGATTGAAAAAACAAAGTTAAGAGGCGAAGTCTCAGAAGGTATGATCTGTTCTAAAGATGAATTAGGCTTACAGGAAGAAAGAGCGGAAGGAATCATGATCTTACCTGATACGGCTGAAATAGGTCAAAAGTTTGTTGATTTTCAAGGTTTAGATGAACATGTATTCCATCTTGATCTAACCCCTAACTATGCCCGCTGTTTAGGAATGTTAGGTATTGCCCGTGAAGTCAAGGCAATGGAAAAAAGTGGTGAAGAGATTAACTGGCCTCAAATTAATATTCAAGATGATGACAGTATTGATATAGAAAAATTAGCTTCAATTAAAATAGAAGATGAAGATCTTTGTCCACGTTATGCAGGGCGAGTGATTAGAGATGTAGAGATTAAACCATCTCCTAAATGGATGCAGGATAGGTTAAAAGCAGCTGGTATAAGACCGATTAATAATATCGTTGATATTACGAACTATATTCTTTTAGAATACAACCAGCCTTTACACGCTTTTGATTTAAACAAAATTAAAGATGGGGAAGTAATTGTAAGAAGAGCTGAAGAAAACGAAGAGGTTTATACTTTAGATGATGTTAAACGGACTCTTGATTCAGAAACTTTAGTCATAACTGACCCTGAAAAAATAATTGCAGTTGCGGGAGTTATGGGTGCTGCCAACAGTGAGGTAACCCAAGAAACTACTGATATATTCCTAGAGGCGGCCTATTTTGAACCCACCAGTATCAGAAAAACGGCCCGTAAATTAGGACTACCCAGTGAAGCATCTCACCGTTTTGAACGTGGTGTAGATATTGAGCGAGTCATCGAAGCCGGTAACCGTGCAGCTTACCTTATGCAGGAATATGCGGAAGGTAAAGTAGCAGAAGGTGTAATTGATAATTATCCCATACCTTATGAAGAAAAGATAATTAGTGTAGAGCTAGCAAAGGTTAACCGTCTACTTGGAATAGAACTAAATAAAGATGAAATAGCAGAGATGTTAAAAAGATTAGAAATAGAGGTAGTTGAAAAACAAGATGACTATTTCAAAGTAAAGGTACCTTCCTATCGTAATGATGTAGAACAGGATGCTGATATTATTGAAGAGATCGCTCGTATATATGGCTATAATAATATTCCTTCAACCGTTCCTAAGACTAATGAGGTAGGAAAAAGAACCAGAAAACAAAAGATCGAAAAAGAAGTTAAAAATATCATGAATGCAGCTGGTCTAGATGAAATTATTACCTTCAGTTTGACCGGACCAGAGGATTATAAAGATCTTGAATTACCAAATGACCACCGTTATAAAAAATGGGTTAGTATTAAAAACCCACTTAATGAAGCATTTGGTCTTTTAAGAACTTCCTTAATACCTAACTTGATTGACTCAATTGCTCTAAATGC
Source organism: uncultured Halanaerobiales bacterium (assembly GCA_964642575.1). Lineage (GTDB taxonomy): Bacteria > Bacillota > Halanaerobiia > Halanaerobiales > M55B127 > M55B127. Next base: position 769 of record CAZXRH010000217.1, on the reverse strand, counting down.
TAAAAGACAGATCGATCAGGTTAAATACTTTGAAATCGGTCGGACCTTTTTCAATCAGGGACATCAGGAACGTCCTTTAGAAAAAACTAAACTAGCAGCCGGCTCAATGGGAGCAGGAGAAGACATCTGGGAATTAGATGCCCCTGACTTCTATTATCTCAAAGGAGCTCTAGAAGAACTTTTTCAAAGATTAGATATTGATAAAAAAGTTCAATTTGTGAGAGGTAATGAAGTATTTATGCATCCCGGTCGGTCAGCTGAAATACTTTTCAATAATGAAAAGATTGGAATTATCGGTGAACTTAAACCGAAAGTAATAGATACTTATGACTTAAAGGAAAGGACCGCAGTTTGTGAAATCGATCTATCTAAAATATATGATGAAGTAGATATTGGAGATTACCTCTTTGAGATGCTGCCTAAGTATCCCGCTGTTGCTCGTGATCTAGCAGTTTTAATCAAAGAAGAAATTCCAGTTATGGAAGTATTAAATCTAATTAACAATACTGATGATCAAATCTTAAAAGAAACTGAACTATTTGATATCTATAAAGGTGAACAAATTCCAACTGGACAAAAATCAATTGCCTTCAAACTATTGTTCCAAGCACCCGATCGTACCTTAACTGATGAAGAGGTAAATGAAGTATTTAATCAGATTGTTAAAAACCTTAAAACCGAGTATGAGGCAGAAATAAGAAAAAAATAGGTGTGGTTGCAGGAATTTGAAATATAATAGTGAAATTATTAAAGTAGAACATAAACAAAC
>CAZXRH010000216.1:0-3142 GCA_964642575.1 uncultured Halanaerobiales bacterium | reverse complement strand
AAATAAAATAATGTTTTCATTATTAAGGAGGTGGGAATTTGAAATCTACTGGTATTGTGAGAAAGATAGATGACCTTGGTAGAATGGTGATTCCGATCGAACTCCGTAAAACAATGAATATAAATAAAAAAGATCCCATGGAAATCTTTGTTGAAGATGACAAGATTATTTTGAAAAAATATGAGCCCGCTTGTATTTTTTGTGGTAGTGCTGATAATACTTTTGAATACAAGGGCAGAACAATTTGTCAAGAATGCATGGACAAAATGAAAGAAAAAGCAGATGAGTAAAATATAAAAAAGTAGCACCTGATATATCTCAAACAGGGTGCTACTTTTTTTGTGTTTATCTTGCAAATACATGATCTCCAATTTTTAATGTTACCGGTCTTTGAGATATCCAGCTTATATTAGTTGCTACATCTGGATTGTAAAAATAAATAGATTCAAAAGTTGGATCATAACCAACTAAAGCTGCACGGGCAGCATTTATAGATTTTTGATCCGGAAACAAGTTAGCCTGTCCATCTATTAAACTGCTGAACTGGCCTCTCTGTAAAATAACTTCTCTAATTGTACTGGGAAACTGTTCATCATCAACTCTGTTTAATATAACAGCTCCAACTGCTACCTTACCTTCAAAGCTTTCTCCCCGAGCTTCCCCGTGAATAACTCTTGCCAAAAGAATTATTGAATCTCTGGAAATATCCATACTTTGATAGATATTAAGCTTTGGTAGCTGCTTAAAAGTGGAGTCACCCGCAATTCCATCTACGGTTAATCCATAATTTTTTTGGAGCCGTTCTACGGCTTCTGAGGTCTTTTCACCATATATTCCATCAATCTTGCCTGTATAAAAACCTAAATCAGTCAGTCTCTGCTGTAAAATCGCAACATCGGAACCTTCGTCACCATACTGCAGTACTCTACTGCCTAAGTCATTAAAGTCTTCTGCTTTCAATACACTCACATAACTTATTAATATGAACAATGCTATTACCATAATCGCAAGCATCTTTTTTAAACTTCGATAAATCATAATTATCCCTCCAAAAATCAATCATGGTACATCCCTCTTTTTATAACAAACTTTTCTAATAATCTCATCAATTTTGTTGTTATAAATTCTTGTTTATTTAATGGGTCTACCAAAATGGTAGTAAAACCCATCCTGTTTCCCCCCAGAACATCGGTAAAGATTTGATCACCGATTACTGCAACCCTTTCCTTTTTAACTCCTAATATTTTAAGAGCCTGACGGAAAGCTTTTTTTCTGGGTTTCACAGCCTTACTTATGGCTGGGATGTCCAATTGATTACTGAAGTACTCAACTCTTTTATTCATTCCGTTAGATATAAGGCATAATCTAAACCCTTTCTCAATTAAGTTGTTAAACCAGTTAAATACTTCATTACTAATTTCTTTATCATTCCAGGGTACAATGGTATTATCTACATCAACAATAACACCTTTTATATCATAGTCTTGTAAGTCCTCAACTTCTATATCAAATATGCTTTCATAGTAGATGTCTGGATATAATTTTTTCAATACTCTAGCCCCCGAAATTGATAACTTGTAAAGTAATCATAACTAATTAAGTATCTCTTGTCAAATATTTCAAGTACTTATTATCTGAACAGGGAATTCATCGTCTAAGTCCTCTAAAATATCAAGTACCAACTGCTCTGTCCCATCAGTGACATCAAGGTATATCTCGCCCGGTTCTTCCTTACTAACCGTAAGCATTGCAATACCTTCAAACGACTTAAAAATCATGTCTACAAAAACAATTTCTTCCTGCGGAACCTTAGCTACTATCCGATGTGTGTTCTTTTCCATTAACTTCTAACCTCTCTCCTGACAACTTCCAGCTCTTCATATTCATTTTCGACTGGAACTCTAATAATTTCTTTCGGATGGGGAGCATCTTCTACCTTAACTCCCTCTTCATTTATAATATAATCAACAGACTCAGTCTGTACATCACCATTGTGTTTTAAAATCTCTATTTTGTCTCCCTTAAAGAACTTATGCCTAACCTCAATTAGAGCTTCCTTGTTTTCAGAGTCATAACCTCTGATTACTCCCATAAAGTCATAAGTCCTTTTATAAGCTGAAGATTCATAGTTTTGATCATCTTCAGTCGGAGGATGTAAGAAAAAACCGGTTGTATAACCTCTGTGGCTGACCTTTCTTAAATCTTGAAACCATTCTTGTTTAAACTCATAGTTTTTGGGATCTTCATAATACTCATCTAAAGCTTTTTTGTAAGTAGATACCACATTAGCTACATAGTGCATACCTTTCATCCGTCCTTCAATCTTTAAACTATCTACTCCGGTTGCAAGTACTTCTGGAATATATTCAATTAAACATAAATCCTTTGAATTCATGATATGAGTACCATTTTTGTCTTCAAAGACAGGGTAATACTCACCCGGTCTTTCTTCTTCCATGAGATAGTACTTCCAGCGGCAGGAATGGGCACACTGACCGCGATTGGCATCTCTATTAACAAAATAGTTGCTTAAAAGACAGCGGCCTGAATAAGAAATACACATTGCCCCGTGAATAAACATCTCTAAGGAAATATCCGTGTTCTCTCTAATTTCTTTGATCTCTTCTTTACTTAGTTCTCTTGCTAAAATGACCCTTTCTAATCCCAACTTATGCCAGAAGTTAACACTGGCATAATTTACTGCATTAGCTTGGGTACTTAGATGTAAATCAAGATCTATATCTTCTTCTCTGATAATATTTAAAACACCAGGATCGGAAATAATGAGGGCATCAACGCCAATTTCTTCTAACTGGTGTAAGTATTCTGGTAAATTTTCTAAGTCTTCATTATGTGGAATCATATTAACCGTTACATAGATTTGTTTATCTCTTGCATGTAAGAAATCAGTACCTTCTTTTAGTTCATCATAACTGAAATTATCGGCACCTTCCCGCAGTCCATAACTAAAACCACCACAGTAAACTGCATCTGCCCCATAAAGGGCTGCTACTTTTAGTTTTTCCAAATTACCGGCCGGAGCCAGTAGTTCAACTCTATCCATTATTTATTCCTCCTGCTGCTTATCGTTAGTCCATCATCTATATCCAAAATATCGGTTTTAAACCGCTTATTGTTTTTC
>CAZXRH010000215.1:0-3147 GCA_964642575.1 uncultured Halanaerobiales bacterium | reverse complement strand
ATACCCTCTCTTATGTAAACCCTGACCACTTGTATCTAAAGTCAGGGTAGCAGTATCTTTATATAGAGCAACTTCAATCTGATATGTTGGCCCCTCTTCTTCAAACCATTCAGTATTATATCTTTCTTTTAAACTATCTACCACTGCTTTTTTAACAATCGATTGACAGGTTGGAACATGGTGTAATTGTGATTTAACCGATTTACCTGAAACAGGGAAATGAGCATTTTTAGTTAAAAACCAATCCCAAGGAAGATCTTTTGTTTTTTCATAAAGTTGATCAAAGTCGGTTGCTGAAAATTCACCTACTTTGATTTGAACTCTTTCAGCGGAACGCAGCCATAAATTAGCTCTACAAATATCTTTTTCATTACCTTGAAATTCTACTTTGCCGTTTGAAACATCAATATCGTCAAAACCTAGATCTTGTACTTCTTCTTTTACAATACCTTCCATTCCGAAGGTGGTGGTTGCTGTGAGATTATACTGTGTCATCTATTTCTTTCCATTCCTCTCTTAAGATACCAAAAAATACTTCGTCGTGGTATTCACCTTCAAAGTATCTATTTTTTCTTTTACGTCCTTCTTCTGTAAATCCTAACTTATTATATAAATTGATAGCTTTTTCATTATAGTCCCAACAGGACAGTTCAATTCTTTTTAAGCGTAAATTATTGAAACCAAATTCCATCATAAGCTGCATTGCTTCTGTTCCAATACCTTTATTAGCATCATTAGTGTCACCAATAACAAGCGCAACTTCTGCACAACCATTCTTTTTGTCTACATTAACAAAATCAATTTGACCGAGATAATCATCTGTTTCAAGGTCAGAGATAACAAAACCAGCCCAGTTACCATTCATTGTATTATTTAAAAAATCCTTAACCTGAGACCTTGATTGAGGGTATAGAAAACGATCTGATAAGAATTTTACTATATTAGGATCATTGATCCAATCCATCATGTGATCTAAATCATCTTCTTGATATTCTCTTAACATTATCTTTTTTCCGTATATACGCGCCATCTCATCACCTCATTTTTGTTATTTAAAATTTATGCCTTTATCTTCCATCTTATTAAGCATTTTTTGTAATTTATCTTTATCCTGCTCAATTGCTTTTGAACCATCTAATATTATCGTGGTTTCAAAACCATTTTTAACTGCATCTTCTGCAGTATATTTAACACAAACATCTAAAGCAAGTCCTACAATAAATACTTTTTCGATACCTAAACCTTTTAAATAATCAGCTAAACCTAAATCTGTACCATCATTTTCCTGGAAGGCTGAATAACTGTCTATTTTATAATTATAGCCTTTTCTTAAAATCAAATTAAATTTACTGGTTTTGATATCAGGATGAAATTCAGCTCCTTTTGTTTTTTGTACACAATGGTCTGGCCATAGGACTGGTCCTAATCCTTCTGCCTCAAATTCAGTAAACGGTTTCATATTATGGGTACTGGCAAAACTTTTATGATTTTTAGGATGCCAATCCTGAGTACCAATTATTTTTTTATAACGGCCACTGTCCATTAAAGAATTGATCTTGTTATTAATAGTATCAGCTTCCGGTACAGCTAAAGCACCACCTGGATAAAAGTCATTTTGCACATCTACAACTAATAAGGCACTATTACTCATTATCATAAGCCCCCTTAGTATTTAACTGTAAAATTATTAAAGCCTCCTGAATAATTTTCATTTTCAATTTCAACATCGGTTACATTTGCAAAACTAGGACCTCTTTTTAAAAACTTCATCATTTGACTTACTGAGTCTTTTTCACCTTCTACAACTGCTTCAACTCTGCCATCAAAGAGATTTTTTATCCAGCCTTTAACACCTATACTTTGTGCTTTTTGCCTGGCATTAGCACGAAATCCAACTCCTTGAACACGTCCCGAAATGTATATATGCTTCCTAACTTTATTATCACCCATGTGAACACCTCCATAGATGAGCATTATATCCTGACTATTTTTGTTAATTATAACAGATAAATATAGGTAAAACAAGAACACTACTTATATAATAAAGCTAACCGGGTGTGTTAAAAATGAATTTTTTATATTTTATTGTAATTAATATGATATAATCTTCTTTAATTAAAAAAATATTAAATTTAGTAATAAGTTTTAAAGTATTTAATCCCAAAAAAACTATCAGGGTCTATTACAACCCTGATAGTTTAAAGTATCTTCTTTTTTTAACTTTTATTCTTCAACAACTAAAGTTCCTGTCATTGTTGCGGGGTGAACATCACAACGGAAGAAGTATTCACCTGGTTCTTCAGGTGCTGTAAATGTATAGGTCATTGTATTTACTCCTTCAAATACTTCCCCTTTAAATATCACATTTTCAGCTGAATTACTTTCATAAGCGGCTACGTTATGAGGAATACCGTTATCCTGATTTTTAAATACTAATTTTACTTCTGCACCTGCTTTAACAGTAATTTGCTCTTTATTAAATCTATTATTTTTTGCTGTAATTTGAACTGATTCATTATTATCCATAGCATCTGTATTTACAGACATTTCTCCAGTATTACCAGCAGCAGTTTTACTGCCAGAATTAATTTCAATGGATTCAAACATTACATGCCAGAAAGGTAGTGTTTTATCGTTTGGAAGTTTAAAACCGGTATTAACTGGTTTAGGTTCAAATGATTGTGTCTCTTTATTAGGCATAAAGGGTGCAACCATTAGGTGAAAGTGTCTACCGGCAGGATTTACTTCTTCATCAAAGGCTAATTCATAATCTTCAGTTCTTACATATTCAGTTAACATTCCATGCACAATTCTAGGTTTATCAAGTACTTCACCGTTTTTTCTTACTTCTCCCATCGCCCAAAAAGCAAAGTATGCATACTGGGTAGGCATTAGAGATGTACCGATTCTAGAAGAGCCGTGTAAAATATGATTAGTAACTACTCCACCAAAGGTAGGATATTCTAATCCTTTTGTAATCAACTTACTAGCCCTTACAGAGTAGGTGTTGCCTGCTTCATCTTTCCAACTGGCTTTAAAGTTTAATTGATCATCAGAATTTTTGGCATCAGTTGCAGTTGCATCTAAAGCTTCAATCTGTAATTTACCTTCCTGCATATTAATATATTTATCACCAAAAGGTGATTT
>CAZXRH010000214.1:0-3187 GCA_964642575.1 uncultured Halanaerobiales bacterium | reverse complement strand
AAAAAGAGTATCGTGATAATAAGGGGATCAAAACTGCAGCTATCGATTTTGGTGGTGAATATAATAAATCTGTTAAAAAAATTATTGAAAATGCTGTCATTGCAGCCCGCCGTGAAAATCTTATAAATGAAACCCATTCTAACCAGGGTGCAGTTGCAGGAGCTACCCACGAAGCTTTAAAGCAAATTATGGGTAGTGCAGTTGGTCTAAATATTGGTGGTAAAATTGGTATTGCCCGTAAAGAAGATCATCTGGTTGTCGCTATCTTTTTTGGAGTCGGAATGTTGAATTTAAATGAAGTTGCAGTAGGTTTAAGTCACAGAACTATTAATTAATTTTATTTATTTTATATTTTCTTGACAATTGTTCAATTTATGTGTATAATGAAAAAAATTAAAAACTGGTAATATGGTAGTATGGTAGGAGAAAATAATAGGAAATCTTTATGTATTTCTATGTCTTTAAACACTCCTCCCAGGAGTGTTTTTTTATTTCTCTTTCCAAAAACCTAACACCAAAAAACAAAATAAGGAGAGATGTAAAATGGTAATCAATGGTAAGAAATCTCTAATGGTAGTATCTATTTTCATTTCATTAACTTTACTTTTTATGTTTTCATTTCACATGTCAGCTCAGGCTCAAGACAAGGTATTTAAAATAGGTATATCTCAATTTGTCGAACATCCAGCTTTAGATTCAGCTCGCGAAGGCTTTCTTGAAGGGTTAAGTGAGGAAGGCTTTGTCGTTGGCGAAAATTTAGAGGTAAACCTTGAAAATGCTCAGGCTGATTTCTCAACAACCCAAACTATCGCTCAAAAATTCAAAGGACAAAATTTAGATTTAGTATTAGCAATTGCAACTCCTAATGCCCAATCTGCGGCCGGAGTTTTAACTGATACCCCTCTAGTTATTACAGCCGTAACTGACCCAGTAGCAGCTGGTTTGGTAGAAGATCTGGTTGATAAAAGTAAACCAATTACTGGGACAACTGATATGAATCCAGTTGCTAAACAACTAGAGCTAATAAAAGAATTTGTACCTGAGGCTCAAAACATAGGTATCCTTTATAACAGTGGAGAAGTAAATTCTGTTGTACAGGTAGATATTGCTAAAAAAGCAGCCTCTGAAATGGGTTTAAATATTGTAGAAGGTACAGTAACTAATACAAGTGAAGTTACACTTGCTGCTTCTTCTGTTGTAGGTAAAGTTGATGCTATTTATTTACCAACCGATAACACTATAGCTTCTGCCGTGCCCTCAATTATGAAAATTGCAGGTGAAAATGATGTGCCAGTCTTTGCTGCAGAAAAAGGACAGGTTGAAAATGGTGCTATCGCTACCCGAGGAATAGATTATTTTACTTTGGGTAAAGAGACAGGTAAAATTGCTGCTCGAGTTTTAAATGGCGAAGATCCAGCCTCAATCCCAATAACAGGTTCCCAAAACTTACAACTTATCGTAAATAAGCAATCAGTTCAGGACTTTAATTTAGAAATACCAGCTAACTTAGAAGACGAAATTGATATACTAATTGAATAAAACAGGATAAGGCATTGGAGGTTATATTATGGATATCGGCTTTTTAATTACTTCTATGGAACAGGGACTTATTTATGGGATTATGGCTATTGGAGTTTATATAACGTTCAGAATACTTGACTTTGCAGACTTAACTGTTGATGGCAGCCTCACTTTAGGGGCTGCTGTCTCCTCCCGTCTGATTGTCTTAGGTTACAATCCTTTTTTAACTATAATTTTTGCAACACTGGCCGGTGGGATATCAGGTTCGGTAACCGGTTTTTTAAATACAAGATTAAAAATCGCCCCCTTATTATCAGGCATCTTAACAATGACCTGTCTTTGGTCAATAAATTTAAGAATAATGGGGCGTCCTAATATACCGCTCTTGTCTGATAATACTATATTTGATTTATTTAAAGTCCCCTTTACTGTTGCAAACTATGAAGAGTTAATATTAATCTTATTAGTAGTTGTTGCGGTCTTAATTACTTTAATTTTATTTATGAAAACTCGTCTTGGTTATGCTTTAAGGGCTACAGGCGATAACCCGACAATGGTGAGAAGTATGGCTATTAACACTGAAAACATTAAGATGATTGGTTTGATCTTAGCTAATAGTTTTGTAGCTCTTTCTGGTTCTTTAATTGCTCAATATCAAAATTTTTCAGATATTAGTATGGGAATTGGTACTATTATAGCTGGTCTTGCTTCAGTTATTATCGGTGAAGTGGTAATTGGAAAAGATAGTTTAAGTTTTATCATCCCTGGAATCATAATAGGCTCTATATTATATCGAGCCAGTATTTCTTTTGCTTTAATGAGTGGTTTTGCCGCTTCTGATCTTAAATTATTAACAGCTTTAATTGTTATTATCTTTCTTTCAGCTCCACGAATTAAAAAAATGGTGGGAGGTAAGCTAAATGTTACGACTAATTAATGTAAGCAAAACATTTAATATAAATACATGTAATGAAACCAAAGCCTTAATTGATATAAATTTGGAAGTTAAGGATAGCGATTTTATCACAATTGTGGGAGGTAATGGGGCAGGAAAATCTACTTTGCTAAACAGTATTGCAGGTGTTTTTGGTCTTACAGAAGGCAACATAATACTGTCCAAAAAAAATATTACAGATATGCCTGAATATAAACGGGCTAATTTTATCGGACGAGTATTTCAAGACCCTTTAATGGGTACCTCACCTGAAATGACAATTGAAGAAAATTTATCAATGGCTCTAAATAAAAACTCTAAACTTTCCTTAAAATGGGCAGTAAATAAGAAAAAAAGAAAAATTATTAAAGAACATTTATCTGAAATAAACCTAGGTCTTGAAGATCGATTAAATACAAAAGTAAAGCTGCTCTCAGGTGGTCAAAGACAAGCTCTGACACTTTTAATGGCTACCATTATTGAACCTGAGATACTGCTTTTAGATGAACATACTGCAGCATTAGACCCTGCTACAGCAATTAAAATAAAAGATTTAACTGAAAAAATTATTTCAAATCATAAGATAACCACTTTAATGATTACCCATGATATGAAAGATGCTTTACGTTTTGGCAATAGAATGCTGATGATGAACCGCGGTGAAATAATATTAGATGTCAACGGTAGCACCAAAAAGAATATGACCATCGATCATCTTTTAGAAATCTTCCA
>CAZXRH010000213.1:0-3350 GCA_964642575.1 uncultured Halanaerobiales bacterium | reverse complement strand
GGCTACAATTTGAGCTAAACCAGTTTTTGTGCCCTGACCGATTTCAACAATTGCATTATTTAAATTAATACTGCCATCTTCATTAAAGGTTAATATGGCACCCGCATCTGTACTAGTTGGCATGGCTGGTGATTTCCATAAAAGTCCCATACCTTTTGCAATAACAGTATTTTCATCTTTTTTACGGTAGGCACCTTCTTCCCAATCTATCATATCAGCTGTTTTTCTAATACATTTTTTGAGATCTCCCGTATTTTCAGCCAATAGACTTTGGGTAGGAGTTGTATCTCCTTCTTGAATTGCATTTTTTAATCTTAATTCAACAGGATCTATATCCATTTCTTTTGCTAAAATATCAATACTTCTTTCGATGACATAACACAACTCAATATGGCCAAAACCTCTAAAGGCAGTAGCAAATGGATGGTTAGTATACATACAGTAGGAGTCACAGCGGACATTTTCTACTTGATATGGTCCTGTAGAAGAAATTGCAGCTGCCCTACTGATATTAACCGCATAATCGGAATATGCTCCAGCATCAAAGTAATACTGAAGATCCATACCTACAATATTACCATCTTTGTCACTGGCAATTTTTACATCTGCTTCTAGACCGATATGCCCAGGTGAAGCAACCATATCATCTTCACGAGTATTAACTACTTTGACCGGACGTCCGTCTACAGCCTTTGAAAGAATGTAGGCAAGGCTTTCTAGTTGGAGACCGGCCTTACCGCCAAAACCACCACCAATCGGATGGGCAATTACATTAATCTTACCGGCTGGAATGTCAAAGTTAAAGGAAAGTAGTTCCTTAACCGTAAATGGAGCCTGAGTGGTGGAGTGCATAATCACATCACCATTGGCTTTAATTTGAGCAATAGAAGATCTAGGTTCCATTGCTACATGATCACTAGGTGAAAAGGAATAAGACTCTTCTATAGTAAACTCAGCCTGTTCAAAGGCTTTTTCATAATCACCTTTTCTGATCTTGGTGTGGTTTGCTACATTAGTGCCAGGCTTTGGATAAACATCATCAATATGATTATAATCTTCTAAATTATCATGTAAAATAGGTGCAGAATCATCCATCGCCTCTTTTGGAGAATCTACAATTTCTAATCTTTCATAATCTACCTTAATTTTTTTAACTGCTTCTTGTGCTTCTTTTTTAGTTTGAGCAATTACCGCTGCAACCGGTTCCCCGTAATGACGAACCTTATCTACAGCTAAGGGTGGTTTATCTCCAAGATAAAGTCCTAAAGTTGTCGGATAGTCCTTACCGGTTACAACTTTCTTAACACCTCTTGACTTTTGTGCCTCTTTAACATCAATACTTTTGATTTTGGCATGTGCATGAGGACTTGTTAGAATAGCTGAATATAAAAGACCGGTTATTTTATAATCATCTAAGTACATCTGATTTCCAGTTGTTTTATCTTTACTATCAAATCTCTTAATTGGTTTTCCAACTAAATCTTCACTCAATATTAACTCACCTCTCCCTTTTTAATAATTCTTATCTTGTTAATATATTAAATAGACTTACTCGAAATCCTCTTTTATAAAAAAATATTATTATTTTCATGTAGGACTTTTATCACTTTTTGTATAATAATAATAATAACGAGCAAAATATGTAGTTTAGGAGGTTTTTAAGTTATGGATGGTGTTATTACACTTGGTGAAGCATTAATAGATTTTATTCCGGTAGATAAAAAGAATAAATTATTTGAAAAAAATCCCGGGGGAGCTCCCGCAAATGTAGCGGTAGGACTGGCTCGACTCGGAAGTAGAACTGCCTTTATTGGAAAGGTAGGAGATGATTCTTTAGGCAGATTTTTATACGATACCTTAGCTGATGAAGATATTATTTTAAATAATATGATATTAACCAAAGAAGCTAAAACTGCTTTAACGATAGTAACCTTAGATGAAGATGGGGATAGAAGTTTTGATTTTTTTGGAGAAGAAAGTGCGGATCGTCTCTTAAGTAAAGAAGAAGTTGATGAAGAATTTTTTGGCGACTTTAAAATCTATCATTTTGGCTCTATTTCAATGATAAATGAAATTTCCCGTCAGGCTACTAAGTATGCCCTTGATTTAGCTCAAAAAAGAGAAATGTATGTTTCTTATGATCCCAATTTGAGAGAATCACTCTGGTCTGATCTTGATAAAGCCAAGAAGATAATGAAATCAGTCTTGGGTCAGGTAGATATTTTGAAAGTTTCTAAAGAAGAACTGGACTTTCTAACCGGTTTTGCTGGAATTGCTGAAGGAGCTGAACAACTGAAAAACAAAAATGAAATTAGTATTGTTTTAATAACTGATGGAGATAATGGTGTTTATTTTTATAGAAATAAACTTGTTCATATTCCTGCTAAAAAGGTAGAGGCTGTTGATACCACAGGAGCAGGAGATGCTTTTATGTCAGCCTTTTTAAATAGGGTTGATAAAAGTGATATTAGTATAGATGAGATGACCGATGCTCAGATTGAAAAAATCTGTGAATTTGCTAATTACTGTTCAGCCTTAGTAGTACAAAAACAGGGGGCAATGTCTAAATTACCCACCAAAGAAGAAGTTAAAGAGTATTTAAAAAAATAAGCAAGATTTTAAGAGATAAAGAAGGTGATCAGTATTAACTTTAAAGTATTTTTAATAACAACATTTATCATTATAATAGCTACAACTGGGGTAGGTGCAGTAAATTATACTATCCAAACCGGTTATTTCAGTCAACCTTCCAATGCGCAAAATCTATCTCAAAAACTAGCCGAGGTGGGTCTAGAAGTATTTAATTATCAAGAAGATAACCGTCATTATGTAGTTGTAGGAAATTATGATAATTATAATTCAGCTCGCAATACTCTTACAAAGGTGAAAACAATTGTAGAAGGTGCATATATTAGAAAGATCAGTTTTGAACTAAATAATAAGACAAGTGAAAAGTCCCAAGAAGAAGTTAATGCTGAAATTGTTCCTAAAAATGATAAACAAAAGATAAAGAATGAAAAAGCACAAGAAAAAAATGTTAAAACAGATAACGAAATTAAAAATAAGAAAACAAATAAAAGTGAAGATATAAATAAAAATAGCCAAAATGAAAATGAAAACGAGAATGTAAATAGGAACTTAGCTTATTATAAAAACAACAATAAGTATCAAATCATGACTGCTTTTTTAGATAAAAAAATTAATAATACTTATCACTTTGTCTTCCCCAATGGAAAGCTAGCTAAATATGCATTAAATTCAATTGATAAGAAAATAAAGCCAAAGGAAAATTACCATCTAATTTTTAATCAGGATAGTATAAAAGATATTATTCCTATTCAAAAAGAAAA
>CAZXRH010000212.1:0-3378 GCA_964642575.1 uncultured Halanaerobiales bacterium | reverse complement strand
TTTTAGGATCCCATTTAGAAAATCTAAACCAGATATCTTCTCTAATTCCTAAGGTATCCATGATATAGTCGATTAAGTTAATAACACCTTTAAATTCTTCTTCTAGTTGATCAGGACGGACAATTAAATGTCCTTCAGAAATTGTAAACTGTCTGACCCTGATTAAACCATGCATCTCACCAGAGGCTTCATTTCTAAATAAAGTTGAAGTTTCTGAATATCTAATCGGTAAATCACGGTAACTTCTCAATTTAGAATTATAGATTGTAAACTGGTGAGGACAGGTCATTGGTCTTAAGGCAAGCACCTCATCCTCATCTTCTTCATCACCAAGGATAAACATATCATCTTTATAGTGATCCCAGTGACCAGAAACTTCATAAAGATCTTTTTTTGCCATAAAGGGTGTTTTGGTCATCTGATAACCGCGCTTTTCTTCTTCATCTTCTACAAAACGCTGCAGGATCTGAACTACTTTGGCACCTTTTGGCTTAAGTAATGGTAGACCCTGTCCAACTAAATCTGAAGTCATAAAGAGGTCTAACTCGCGCCCTAATTTATTATGGTCACGTTTTTTTGCCTCTTCTAGTTGTTTAAGATGCTTTTCTAATTCTTTTTCTTTTCTAAAGGAAGTACCATAGATTCTCTGTAACATCTTATTGTTTTCATCACCCCGCCAGTAGGCACCAGCGGTATTTAAAAGTTTAAAGCCATCTTTATTCAACCAACCGGTTGAAGGTAAATGGGGTCCACGACAGAGATCTTTAAATTCTCCCTCTTTATAGAAGCTTACATAATCATCTTCTACTTCTTCAATCAATTCAGCCTTGTATCTTTCACCTTCTTCTTTCATTTTCTTTAAGGCTTCTTCTTTTGGAACTTCTTCTCTTTTAATTTCATGGTCTTCTTCAATTATTTTTTTCATTTCCTCTTCGATTTCTTCTAAGTCATCTGGGCTTAAGCCTTTTTCCATATCGATGTCATAATAAAAGCCGTCCTCAATAGTTGGTCCAATCGCCAGTTTTGCATCTGGATAAAGTCGTAATACAGCATGGGCCATGATATGAGAACTGGTATGGCGATAGATATCAAGTCCTTTTTCAGAGTCGATGGTGATTATGTTTAACTTCACATCATCTTCTATTAAGTAATCAGCATCAACTTCTTTACCGTCTACTATCCCGCCGATTGCATCTTTACCAAGGCCGGTCCCGATGGAAAAGGCGACTTCTTTGACAGTTTTCGCTTCTTCATACTCTAAAACACTTCCATCCGGAAGTTCAACATTAATCTTGCTCACCTTAATTCCCTCCTTATATTTTTGGGTTAATATATTAAAAATATAGATAAAATAAAAAAAGACTTAACTCATCTACTCTAGAGACGAATTAAGTCGCGGTTCCACTCTAATTGGTTATACCCACTTAAAAAATTTTAACGGTTTTAGACCGAATAGAAATACTAATTTTTTCTTTCTATCAGCTCTGAGGTGGTCTTCAGCCTTTTAACTGTTTAGATACTTTCAGCCTGTGGTATCATTCTCTTTAAAACTTTAAAAAGCTTACTCTCCTCTTCATAGCCTTTTTTGATTGTTTTTTAACTTTTCTTAATTATATTATTTTATATTTATGATGTCAAGAAATTATAAATGACATTTATCTAACTATAGGATAACTATTCCCCTAGTAATTTATTAAAAGTGGTAATATTATAATCTAGTTGTTTTGCTTTTCTTATTATATATTCTAGTCTACTCGGACTGAAGTTTTGATTTCTAGTATGGGCATAAAAGATGAGTAGTGACTTATTTTTAGTTCCTTTAATAAGGATTTGATCTATATGTTTTCTCTTAATCTGATTGTTTTCTAAAGCAACTCCCTTTAAATTATATTGGGCTAAAGGGAATTGATTGATAAAACGTTTTGGAAAATCTTGACCATTTTGAGGTCCACCCCGGGCAAAAGTGTAATTCTTTTTAACAATAGTACGGGCCGGGTCTGTATAACCATTATAGGGATAAACAAAGTTATTTACCTCTAATCCCATTGCTTGAAGTTTTCTTTTAGATTCAACTATTTCTTTTTGCATGGCTTGCTTGGTTAACATTACATACGTGGTTTCTTTTTGATATTTACTTTTCATTTTTTCAGTTAGTTTAAAGTAAATATTCCCCTCTTTTTTGATTCTTTTTTTAAAATTAATTACTTCACCCTTTTTGTGAGCATAATCATATATATAATAGGAATATCTGGTTTCAATGATATTTGCATTGTTAATATTTATCTCTTGGTCTCCGGGTTCAATATCAGTATTGATACTGCTGTATATTAAAGCAGTATGGTATTTACCATGACTCGCTATTTCCCAACCATTATTTTGAAGTAATAATAAATCATCCTGGTCTAGAAAGTTATTCTTACCGATCATAGATGAGTTAACTGCCGAAACAGCTGGAACATCATGTTTTTGATGGATTGGTAAGGCTATTTCTACATCTTCTTTGTACCCATCGTCATAAACAAAGACCAAAGCAGGTATATTATCTTCCTCAGGGAAATAGATTCCACTTATAATTGGAATTAAGATTAAAAATATGATTAAAAAGAAGAGTGTTTTAAACTTCATTTGTTTCCTCCCGGGATCCAAACTTTAAAAATATTTTAACTCTTAAATAAATAATATCAAAATTAGCTGACCAATTCCAATGATAAAACCAATTACTCCCCCTAAATATTCAATGTGTTTTAGTTCCCGCTCTGCAATATCTAAAACTAATTCTTCTAAAGTAATGAGGGGAAATGATTTTATCTTATCTTCGATCATTGCTTTAATATCAATCTCTTCTTTAATTCTTTCTCCGAGAGTCTGCATCCAGTCATCAAAGTTATTATGAACCTCTTCCTTAATAATATCTACAATAATTTCACGACTAATATCTTTTAACATCTTGGGCATTACATATTTAAAGTTTTCATTGATCTTTTTATTAATTGTATCTTCGATGATAATGTTTAGTTCTTCTTTAATTAAATCATGATCAAACTCTTCTAATATATTATCAATTGATAAAAGGTTTTCTTCAATTGAAACAGCAATACTTTCCGCCAGTTCATCCCGGCGGGAAGGTAAAAGTCCCTGAATCTTTATATGAACTAACGGTATATTAATAGGCTGGATCGGTCTAAAAAGCATTTTTACAGCAATATAGTTGGTAAAATAACCGATGATAGCCCCTATGATTGGAATCAAAAAGTAGTAGTAATTCATTTTTATCTCCTCTTAAATTAAAAAATTCCCGGAAATCCGGGATTAAATACGTGATATATGGTGTGGGTAAGTGGATTCGAACCACTGGCCTCTACGATGTCAACGTAGCAC
>CAZXRH010000211.1:0-3427 GCA_964642575.1 uncultured Halanaerobiales bacterium | reverse complement strand
GTCATAATAAATTTCCTCAACAGACTGAGTATTACCAGAAGTTTCACCTTTATGCCATAACTCCTGCCGGCTGCGGCTGTAAAAAGTTGTTTCTCCGGTCTGTATTGTTAAATCAAGAGACTCCTGATTCATATAAGCGACCATTAAGACCTCTTTTGTATCAGCATCCTGCACAACTGCAGGTATTAAACCTTTATCATCAAATTTCAACTCAACATCTTCTAATAATCTTAAATTATTATTCAACTTGATCCCTACCTTTTTCTATCCTAACCGGTATCTCATGTTCAAAAAGGGTCTGCTTTAAGTCAGCCATACTTACTTCTCCAAAGTGAAATATGGAAGCAGCTAAAGCAGCGTCAGCACCGGTTTCATTAAATACTTCAATAAAGTCTTCAATACGTCCAGCTCCCCCAGAAGCTATCACTGGAATGTTCACAGCTTCGGTAACAGCCTTAAGCATTGGTATATCAAAGCCTTCTTTAGTACCATCTCTATTCATACTAGTTAAGAGTATTTCTCCTGCTCCTAACTCTTCTAACTCTTTTACCCATTCAATAAGGTCGCGGTCGGTCTTTTTACTACCACCACTTATATAGACATCCCAACCACTTTTATCTTCTCTTAAAGCAGCATCAACAGCCCCAACTATACACTGAGAACCGAAGATACGGGCTCCTTCTTTGACCAGTGGTGGGTTTTTAACTGCAGCTGAGTTAACAGAAATCTTATCTGCTCCCGCTCTTAAGATATGCTGCATATCTGAAATTGATTTTATACCCCCTCCTACTGTGAGAGGAATAAAGACTTCTTTGGCCACCTTCTCAACTAAGCCTACCAAAGTCTTTCTTTTTTCTTTAGTAGCTGTAATATCTAAAAAGACTAATTCATCAGCCCCCATTTCATTATAACGACTGGCTGAAGCAACCGGATCACCGGCATCAACTAAATCTAAAAAATTTATACCTTTAACTACCCGTCCATCTTTAATATCAAGACAGGGGATTATTCTCTTTTTTAGAATCTTAACCACCTACCTTACTTAATGCTTCTTTTAATGAAAATTTACCCGTATAAAGGGCCTGTCCAATAATGACTCCGTAGAAGTCTAATTCATCTAATCTTTCTATTTCTTCAATTGCACTTATTCCACCAGAAGCAATTATATTTAAATCGGTATTTTCTTTTAATTTAATAAGTCCTTTAAAATCAGGTCCTACTAACATACCGTCTCTTGCAATATCAGTATACAGAATATATTTAACTCCTTTATCTTCTAACATATGGGCAAACTCTAAAACTTCAATATCACTTTCTTCTTTCCAGCCTGAAGTGGCTACCTTACCTTTGCGAGCATCAATACTTATTAAGATTTTTTCATGGTCAAACTCATCTAAGATCTCAGCTAGTAAATCAGGATGTTTAACTGCTAAAGTTCCAATGATAACTCGATCAATTCCAGCTTCAAGCATTTTGGCTACATCTTCTTTACTTCTGATGCCACCTCCACACTGTATATTGAAACCGGTTTTTGCGGCAATTTCTTTTATTATCTCTAAATTATGGTTTGTTCCGGAAGAGGCGCCATTTAAATCCACTATATGCAGCCAGTCTGTACCAAACTGAGCAAACTTCAAGGCAACTTCAACAGGACTATCACTATAAATGGTTTCTTTATCAAAATCACCCTGTTTTAATCTCACAACTTTACCATCTTTAATATCAATTGCAGGTAAGATAAACATTTAAATCAACTCCCCGAAGTTTTCTAATAGTTTTAGACCATTGTCGCCACTTTTTTCCGGGTGAAACTGTAAGCCAATAATATTATCTTTTTTTACAACAGCAGGAACTTTACCTCCATAATCAGTTACCGCTATTACCTCTTCTGTAATTTCTTTTAATTTATAGGAATGGACAAAATAATAATGAGGTTTTTTGGGTAAACCCTTAAAGAGAGGATCATCTTTAATAATTTCTAATTCATTCCAACCCATATGGGGAATCTTTAAATTGTTTTCCATCTTAATAACTTCCCCGGGTAAAAGGTCTAAACCTTTTGTCTTTTTTTCTTCATAACCCCATTCAAATAAGAGCTGCATGCCAAGACAAACACCTAACATGGGTTTATTAGTTTTAATATATTCTTTTATAAACTCAACTAAGTTGTTTTCTCTTAAGCGATCCATAGCACCTGGAAAAGCTCCCACTCCGGGTAAAACTAAAGCATCATATTGCTCTGTATCTGTCTTTTCTTCTATTATTTCAGTTGCAAAGCCGATATGTTCAAATGCCTTAGAGATACTGTTTAAATTACCGGCTCCATAATCTATTATACCAATCATCTATAATTTCCCCTTGGTCGACGGCATCCGGTCTGAAACTACCTTTACTGCTTTTCTTAAAGTAACTGCCAGACATTTAAAGACTGCTTCTATCTGGTGGTGGCAGTTATCCCCACGGATAATCTCGGTATGCAGAGTAATTTTGGCATAGTTAACAAATGACTTGAAAAATTCATAAACAAGTTCAGAGGGAAAGTCCCCCACCATATCTCGACTGAAATCAAAGTCATTATATAGATAAGGTCTACCACTGATATCAATAGCTGTTCTAACTAAGGTTTCATCGAGAGGTACAGTACTATCTGCAAAACGGGCAATACCTTTTTTATCACCGAGTGCTTCATTAAAAGCCTGACCTAAGGTAATACCTATGTCTTCAACAGTATGGTGTTCATCAATCTCTAAATCACCATCTGCTTGAACCACTAGGTCAAAACCACTGTGTTTGGCTAGTTGGTCAAGCATGTGATCGAAAAACTTAATACCAGAATCAATGTCTGCTTTACCTTCACCGTCTAAATTTAATTCAACTTTTACACTGGTTTCAAAAGTTTCTCTTTCTTGAACGGCTCTACGCTCTTCACTCATAACCTCTCTCCTCCTTAAACTTTTTAAAGACTGCGGCAACCTCTTTGTTCTCAGCTGGTGTACCGACTGTAATTCTTATTGCAGCAGGTTTGCGATTAAATGATCTAATCTTTATTCCTTTTTCATTAAGCATTTTCTTAAACTTAACAGTATCTGACCCTTCAATATAGACAAAATTAGCAGATGAAGAAAACACAGTCCAATTTTTATATTCTGAATACATCTTATGCATCTTTTCTCTTTCCGAAACTATTTTATTAACTCTCTCTTCTATCAAATCTTCTTCTCTTAAGATAATTTTGCCAATTAGAGAAGTTATTGAATTTATATTATATGGTTTTACAACTTTACTAACCTGGCTTATTAATGCCCGACTGCCAACTAAGTATCCTAAACGAATACCAGCCAGACCAAATGCTTTGGAAAAAGTTCTAGTTACTCCCAGATTATTGTGTTCACTAATATGGTTTAAAAGAGTTACATCTGAAAACTCA
>CAZXRH010000210.1:0-3430 GCA_964642575.1 uncultured Halanaerobiales bacterium | reverse complement strand
TTACACTGGGCTTATGATGGAAGAAAAGCTTGAATTGAGATTAACCTCAAAAATTTCTTATTTCTAACTCTCTTTTAAATCTTATTAACAATCCTTCAGACATTTTGTCTTAAATATTATAATATTTAAATAATTTGTGTTTGTATCTTTTATTGGAGTGATATCATAAATAAACTTATGATACCATCTTGTTAAACTCAATCGAAAAAGAGGGCTAAAAAAGAAAAATTATATAAATATTCAAGATTAATAAACAACGATATGGGAAAAATTTTAAATCTGCCAAAGAATATGGATTGTTGCACGATTAGGTAACAATTTTAAATATTCTATACCTAGCATTATAGTCTTTTAACAATTTTATCATATTTTTAGGTTTAGTTTTCATTAAAACAACCCCTTTTGCTAATTTCTCAAAGGTGTTTTGTTTGAGAACACCTTCTCTAAAATAAGAATAAGTTCCAAAATTAGAATAATCCTTATATCCATAGAGTTTTCTATTAAATTCAAGTCTTTTCTTAGGATCTATAGAATCAAACCCATAAACCAGCAGGTATTTCATACGGATAACTATGAACAGTAATATTTAAATATTACTGTATACTAATACAGTATATGAATACAGTAAAAAGAGATTGGAAAGCCTATAATGAAAAGCTAATAAAAAGAGGAGAGTTCTACTTAAATCCAAGATTCCTTGATACGTGGTTAGATGAGATAAAGGAGATGAATGCTGGCAAGATAGGAGAGCCCTATCTTTATCCTGATTCTATGATAAAATTTCTAGCTGTTTTGCATGCAAAAAATTTTGATTATAGAGCTCTTGAAGGTATTATGAGGGTTTTTTCAGAAATGAATTTTAGTTTTCCAGTAATAAGTTATACTCAAATTTGTCGTCGGGTTAATAATCTTGACATTTCATTTGATATTGATGAAGATGATTTAGTTGTTGCAATTGATGGTTCTGGAGAAAAGGTCAGCAATAGAGGAGAATGGATAAGGCAAAAATGGAAAGTAAGAAGAGGTTGGATAAAAGTAGTGATAATGGGAACTCCTGAAGGAAAGATAGTTGATATAAGAGTTGGAAATGAAAAGCTTGATGAAAGAAAAGCTGCTAGAGGTATGTTGAGAAACAATAACTCTAAAATCAATAAGGTAATCATGGATGGTCTACATGATTGTAAGGATACATTTAATGTTTGTGAAAAAAGAAAAATAGATCCAGTGATAAAGATTAGAAAAAACGCAAGAACAAGGTCAAAAGGATCTCCAAAAAGAAGAGAAGCTGTTGTTGAATATCAAAAACTAGGACATAATAATTGGGTCAGAGAAAAAGGGTATGGAATGAGATGGCCTGCTTCAGAAGGAATCTTCTCTGCTAACAAAAGAATTTTAGGAGAATCTGTAAGAGCAACCAAAAAAAGAAACATGTATCAGGAAGTTAAACTAAAATTTTGGGCTTATAATAAACTTCAAGAAATAGCATAGAAAAAGATTAGATAGCAAGAGCTTTGTCTAAATTAAGGATCATGCAACACACCATCCAGACCAAAACATTTTTATATACATTTTCTTTATAATTATAATAATCTAAACAAAAAAGAGGAAAATGATAAATATAAATATTCATATAAAAAAACAGCATCTGATAATCTTATTTGCTTTTATAGGGATTTTTGGGCTTGTTTTATTAGGTAATGCTTTAGACATAAGTTTACCTTATCATCCTTTAGGACAAATTGATTTTAGTGATGGACAAGCAAATTCTGATTTGAATTTAGGAGGAAACAGCTTAATGAATTATGCAAATGATTTTGCTAGCACTAATTGGGTGGATAATAATTTTTATGACACTTCAGAGAGTTATTCTAGTTCAGAGATTGATAATAATTTTGCTACAACAAGTTATGTTGATAACAATTATGCTACAACAAGTTATGTTGATAATGAAATAAGTAGTATTAGTTCAGGTGTTTCGCTTGGTTCAGAAATAACAGTCTCTTTTCCTGAAGATCCTGACAGTCCTAAATATAATGTTTGGGCTGAATGTCCTGAGGGATATGTAATGGTTGGATTAAAAAGAGATCGTTGGTATGACGGAGCTCCTCCAAGTGCTATAAAATGTGCTGAAATGGTAAGTTAATTCATTAGTTATTTTCTAAATTTTTTAAGTATCTCCGATGGAAATTCTTTACTAAACAATTAATAGAAAAATAAAAGTAGGGCTGAGCCCTACTTATCTCAACACATGAGAGGTAAAATAAAGACTTTTGTGAATAAATGTCTTTCGGTCTCATATATGGGAGAGGGATGGAACAATAAACTTATCCAGGATCTTATAGAAGCAGGGCGAACCATAGGATATATTGAAACAATCAGCAACAAAGCAGACAAACTTCATCTCTCAATAAAAAACTCAGATGAAAAGAGGTTTATTCATGAATTTGAACAGGTTACAAGGTTCGCTATAGCAAGACTTGGGTTAAAAGGTAAAAAAGTCAGGATAGCTTTTGATGTCACTGAAGATAAAACCTGGTGCAAAAACAACTACAATCTAAGAGCCTCTTCAAAAGAACATCATATAAACAGCTGGCAATATCTCAATGTAGCTATAGTCTGTCCTTATTTTATTCCATTAATGAGTATCTCTTACACACAAATAAGAAATCTTGATGATTTGGTTATCGACCTTTTAGAATATACTCGAAGACTTCCTTTTGTCGTCGATCTTTATCTTTTTGATAGAGGATTTTATCACGGTCATTTAATAGACTTTCTTGAAAATAGAAAAGGCAGAAAGCCTTTTCCTTATTTAATGCTTGTTCCAAAAAAAGGAAAGATAAAAGAGTTTGCAGAGCAAACCATTAATTTAAGATACTTTGAACATGAAATAAAGTACAAAAAAGATCAGACTAGCTGGAAAACTAAAACAAAAATCATATGCAGGAGGATTGATGAAGATGTTTGCTGGTGTTATGCAACAAACCAAAAGCCTTCACTATTGCTTGTCTCGAGATATTCTCAGAGATGGAACATTGAAACAGGTTTCAGGATTCATGACGAAGCAAGGATAAAAAGCAAAAGCAAACATATGATGATAAGATACTTCTATCATCTCATTGGAATGTTGTTGGTCATATTATGGAGAATTGAAAATCTTGACAAGAGTTACACATTTAAAGGATATCTAAAAGAAACAGAAGATTATTTTAAGCTTGTTGAAATAAAAGAACTATGGATGCCTCCATAGTCATTTATAAATATCGGAGATACTGAGAGTGTAATAATCTTTAAAAAAGAAAATCTGGTTTTATATTTATGTCAGACAACCAATTTTCTTTAGAAAATGCAGATTTAATTGAAATTGATGTAACACTCGAGAGAGATGAATTAGTTAAAAAACTTCAGGGAACTGAAGGTAATTATATAA
>CAZXRH010000209.1:0-3456 GCA_964642575.1 uncultured Halanaerobiales bacterium | reverse complement strand
ATCTACACGGCTCTGAACACTCTTTCCCTACACGACGCTCTTCCGATCTTTCTATATAAAGTAGTTATAAGCATCTTCATGATAACCAATTTCAGAAGCAATAATACTATATATAGAAGGAGATAAAGAAGAATCATGAGTTGTTTTAGGTTCATAATAATCATAGTTTCTTTTCTTTAACTCTTTACTAAATTTATCTCCCATAAAGAGCATAAGTAAGATAACATCTGCTTGTTTTAAAATCTGATATTTCCAGATAGTAAGAGGATGCCAATTTTGGACTAAAGGCAGTTCTTCAATAGGTATTGATTCAATATCAATCTCTTCCTTGTATAAAAATGAATCATCTTGGGGATTAATTTCAAGTTGTTCATTATATGGTAAATACATTTTTTCAGCTGCATTAGACCAATCTTTTATCTCTATAAGCCTGAGATCAATTTTCTTTTCAATCTCCTGTAATCTTTCTGGTGCTTTATCTTTCAGTTTTTCATAAACCTCAACAGCATATTTTAAATTAAATTTAGCCATATAATTTGTATAACAGTTGTTATTTACAGCTGGCTTGTACTCATCAGGTCCACAGGCTTCATTTATACAGAATTGTCCATCTTTTAGCTTTTCATAATGACCTAGGCTGGCCCACATCCGGGCAGTTTCGAAAAGTATTTCAGCTCCCTTATTATAGAGAAATTCTTTGTTATCGGTTGCATCTATATAATTTTTAATAGCAAAAGCAATATCGGCATTGATATGATACTGAACTGTTGAACCCAAAAAGTTGCCAGATGCCTCTTTCCCATTAATAGTTCTCCAGGGATATAAAGCGCCATCTAGCTTCATCCTTTCAGCATTTTCGCGAGCTGAATCCAGTATTTCATAACGGTAATTTAAGAGCTGTTTGGCAATATCAGGCTGACTATATAAGAAAAAGGGAATTATATATGTTTCAGTGTCCCAAAAATAATGTCCTTCATAATACTCACCAGTTAAACCTTTTGCTGCAATATTTGTTTTACCATCTTTCCCGGTAGACTGTAAAATCTGTAAAGCGTTAAATCTAAAAGCCTGCTGTAAAGCTTTGTCACCCTCAATTTGCACATCAGAATAATCCCAATAATCATCTAAATATGATCTTTGGGCATTTTTAAGCTTAACAAAGCCCATATCTTTGGCCTCTTTAACTTTTTCAAGACATTTAGATAAGATCGCTTCTTTTTTCACTTCATCTCTAGTGGTATAAAAAGCAGCGAATTTAGTTAAATTATAAGTTTTATTTTCTTTTACATCTATCTCATATGTTTCTTTTATTTTCTTATCTATTGCATTTTCCCTTCTAGTTAATGATTGCTCATCCATACCGGATAATTTATTAAATACAGTGCTGCCAATAGATATATCAGAATTTTTTGTGCTTACCATAAGATAAGCAAACTCGTCTTTAATCCCTTTTTGATCTATTTTCAGAGGAGATTTTTCTCTTAAATGATGTGAATTTTGTACATCACCTGACAAGTCGCTCTCAAATCGAATTTTGCCTGAAAAATTTAAAGGTGTTACTTTATAATTTATTGCTCCGATATGTTTGTATTTAAATGAAATCAATCTTTCAATTTCAATTTCAATCTTTTTCCCTTGGGGTGAAATCCATATTAGATTCCGTTTTAGCAGACCATTTTTAAAATCCAAATACCTTTCATAGTTTCTGATTGTTCCTTTTAACATATCAAATTTTTCATCTTCAATAAATAAGTTAATAGAAGTCCAGTCCATCAGATTAATCATGGTCTGATAATTCTGGGGCTGTTTAGGTGCAAACTCTCCATAGATGATTTCTTCTGTTTCATAAATTCCGTTTATATAAAAACCTGGTGTGGAAGTGTCTTGGGGTCCACTATAGTCTTCTTCTAAGGTTCCTCTAAGACCCATATAACCATTTCCGATGGAAAAAATCGTCTCATTGTGATGGTTGTTTTCAATCTTAAATTCTTTTTCTGTAATTCTCCATGGTTCATAGTCATATAGAGGTTCTTTTTCAGTTTTCATTTTATGGTAAGTTAACATAAATAAACCCCCTTAGCCTTTTTGTAACATACTAATACCTCTTGGTATTACCTTAATAATTGAATTCAAACAGTCTTTAACAAGCTTGGCATCACCCGGAAGGTTAATGATCAGACTTTCTTTATTGATACCGGCTGTTCCCCTAAAAATACAGGCGCTTGGTCGATATTCAGATACCACACGTCTCATTTTTTCGGGAATACCCGGAACTTCCTTTTCAATTACATCTTTAGTTGCTTCTGGTACTAAATCTTTAGGAGAAAGACCGGTCCCTCCGGTGGTTAAAATCAAATCAGCTTCTCTATTTACACTTAAATCAAAGAGCTCTTCTTTTGTTTTTTCATATTTGTTATCTATGGATTTAAAATAGACTTTTTCTCCTTTAATTTTGGAGGCTAAATTCCTGACTGTCTTCCTTGTTTCTTCTTCTGTTTCACTATCATGATTGCTATCTCTAATTGTAAGTAATGCTACTTTTACCAAAATTTTCACCCTTTCTTATAAAATTATCTATTCCAACCACTTTCTTTTTGAGAAATTAACAGGTATGCAAAAAACGGGGCTCCGAGTAAAGCTGTGATAATACTTATTGGTATTTCGGCACCAATTAAGGAACGAGCAATATCATCCATTAAAAGCAAAAAACTTGCCCCTAAAAGTCCTGAAGCAGGTACCATATATCTATGGTCAGCCCCCACGATAAATCTAGCAATATGAGGTACAACTAAACCAACCCAACTGACCTGACCAACCGTTGCTACGGAAGCGGCGACCATTAATGTACTGAAAAGGACCATTATATTACGGGTCCATCTAACATTAATGCCCATTGAAATAGCTTCTTCTTCCCCCATTGACATCACATTTAAATTCCAGCGGATTAATAATAAAATAATGACACCAATTATTATAAAAGGAGCAGCAAACTTTAATTCATCCCAACCGGAACGGCTAAAACCACCCATTAGCCAAAATACAATACCAGGTAGTTGATCATAGGGATCAGCTAAGTATTTTAAAATTGAAATGAAAGCATTAAATAATGATCCCACCACTATGCCTGATAAGACCATCATCATAATCATATTTGTCTTTCCTAAACTTGAAATAAAATAGGTTAAAAATACTGCTACAACCCCAAAGATAAAAGCTAAAATATAAATTGAGGTTAGAGATTCAAAAGCTAAAATCATACCTAAAGCTGCACCAAAACTAGCTCCGGCAGATACACCTAAAATATCAGGAGAAACTAGCGGATTTCTAAAAATACTTTGATAACTAGCCCCTGCAATCGACAAAGCGGCTCCAACTCCCATAACCAGTAGTATACGCGGTAGGCGAATGAAATAAAAAACAGATCTTTCCATCTCATTTAAGTTAAAACCATTAATA
>CAZXRH010000208.1:0-3481 GCA_964642575.1 uncultured Halanaerobiales bacterium | reverse complement strand
ACTTATAAAAGAGGTAAATAACAATCAATTTTTTCAAAACCAAAAAATAACAGATATTCAGTTAACTACCCTACTTGATTCTTACCATATAGTTCATAAACAAGAATTATTTGAAAAACAAAAAGAATGGATTGAAAAACTTTTAGCGGAATTTAAAAATAATGATTATGATAAAGATAGTTTCATTTATCATTATGCAAAAAGAATTCTTGCAATTACAGAAAGTAAAGAACCATCTGAAACTTTAAAAGAAATTATTCAATATCCAGCTGGCAGCAAGGAATCAAGAAGTCTTAAATACATAATTATAATAAAAGACTTTGATCCAACTATTATCATTAATGATCCACCTGAAGCAGATAAACCTTTACTACAAGACTATAGCTTCTATGAAATGCTCGCAAAATTTAAAAATGAAGATATTACGACAATAACACAAGCAATAAAACAATATGATTATTCCTTTGATACAATAGCAAACTCCTTATTATTAGTAATGGACTTGGAAAAATCACAGGTAATTCTTGCAAATTCTTATAATTTTGATAACTTTGAAGATTATTTGTTGGATTGATAAGATAAGTTTTAAAAAAGTGGCCGGACTCCTGTCCCGGCTTCTTTTTACTTTACTGGTGGAATATCTTCAATTCATTGATATTATAATGATTAATAGATATAATGATATAAAGGATTTTTTAATAAAAAGTAAGGAGAAAAAATATGGCACAAAACCAATACATGCAGGTTAAGGATACATTATCTGAAGCTGTTAATTTAAAAAAACAACAAAAATATAATGAGGCTAAAAACCTGTTAAGAGAAACATTAGATCAATATCCTAATAATAGGTATGTTAAGTCCAGCTTAGCTGATACCTTAAGCAGAACAGGTGAACTAGAGGAAGCACTGCAGTTAGCAGATGAAGTGCTAAACCAAAAGCAAGGTGATTCGCGTGCCTTAATTGTAAAAGGGAATGTCAATTTCTATAAAAGAGATTATGAAAAAGCCTTAGAATTCTTTGAACAGGCCCGCTCAAATAATGATAGTAACTATTTAATATCCCGTATTATTAGAACATATATCAAATTAGAAGAGTATGATAATGCACTTAATATCTGTCAGAAAAAATTAGATGAAGAACCTGATAATACATCTTTTCAAAAATTAATGGGAAGTATTTATGAAAAAATGGGTGAAACCGAAATGGCTGCCCAATATTATGATAAATACTTAGATGAAAACCCTGAAGATGAGTTTGCCTATAAAGAAAAACTAAAATTAAAGATGAAAGATAAAGAACCGGTTCAGGCTGTAAAAGAGTTAAAAACAATGTTGAAGGTAGGTAGTCGTTCTGATAATGTTTTTTTACACCATCTTTTGGCTGAAAAGTTAGAAAAGTTAGACCGTTATGAAGAAGCTTTTGAGGAGTATCAAAATTCACTAGAAATTGAACCGGGCAATGACTTTGCGATTAAACAAGCTGGTTTTAGTTTATATAAGATGGAAAACTATGAGAAGGCTTTAGATTATCTCAAAGAAGCCTTTCGAAATGACCCCTCCGATTATTATGTTAAAGCAACTTTAGTTAAAATCTTTAAAAATACAGGTAAAATTCAGGAAGGTATCGACTTTTTTAAAGAAATCATTAATAACAACCAGGGTTTTAATAAACTCTGGGGTACTGTTAAAAAATTGAGTAAAGAGCTGGGTGATAAACAAGATGAAAATTAAAGACTTAGTAGAAGTAAAAGATGTTAGAACAGTTGTCCAGATGGCCGATATACAGGATCCTAAACTTAGAGAGTTTTTAACTGAAAGTTTTGTCATTACCGATGAAGTTGAAAAGGTAATGCTTTCTTTTTTCAATGATCTAATAAATAAACAGGGTAAAGGCTATTTTCTAGAAGGAAACTTCGGTTCTGGTAAATCACATCTCTTAAGTGTATTAAGCCTTTTAATCGACTATGAGAAGTCCTGGCAGCATATTCTAAGCCAGACAGATCGGTCAGAACGATTAGATGATTTTTACCAAGAAGTTAAGGATGATAACTATATCACCATCAACCTTTCTTTAGTTGAACATAGTAATAAAGAGTATTTAGAAGATATTGTAATGGATGAAATTACAAAGTTTATCAATCAAGATAAAAATTTAAATGATTTCAATTTGCAGGGAGAACAAGAATTTATTGATAAAATATCTATTATTATAAAAGAAGAACATCAAAATAAACTTAATAGTTTTTTAAGAGAAAACAATTTAAATGAAAAAGAACTGTTTACCCCTGGTAACCTATACCTTATTGAAAAATTACTCAACAGATTGAACTTACCTTATCGTTTCAGCTATAATCGCCAGCAGATCTTTGATCAAATTTCAGATATTTTAAAAAGAGAAGAGTATGATGGACTTGTTATTTTAATCGATGAACTTTCTGAGTTTTTAAGATCTAAACCAGATGGACGCCGATTTAATGAAGACATAAGGTTTTTACAGTTCTTAGGTGAATTTGCAAACCGTAAACCGGCCTGGATCTTAGCTACACTCCAGGAAGAAATAGAAAAGACCGGTGAAACAACCCCTGAAGCCTTTAATAAAATTAAGGACCGTTACCCAAATCGTTTTTACTTAACCGGTCAACATATTAAAGAATTAATCCATAAGAGACTAATTAAGGTAAAAGAAAACAAAATAGATGAAGTAAAAAGTATTTATCAGGACTATAAGAACTCTTTTCCTGGTTTGAACTTTTCTGAAAAAGACTTTCTAAAAGTATATCCGGTCCATCCCAATGCGATTGATTTATTGGACAATCTAAAACCATTGTTTTCTCAACATCGCGGTATAATTGACTTTATCCATTACCGTCTTAAAGGGGATGCAAGTAGGAATATAAAAGGTATGATGGACTCTGATGCAGATAAACTTTTAACTCCTGATAAAATATTTGACCATTTTGTTGGCCGCATCCGTGAAATGATGGAAACTAATCCCTTTTATACTAAAGTATATAAATACTATAAACAGGAACTTGATTCTCTATTGGATAAAGAGGAAAAGGAAGTTGGCTTAAAGTTAATTAAACTCTTAATTTTATTTGCAATCTCACCTATTAATAAAAAGTACAGTGTAAAAGAAATATCCAATATGCTCTTTATTAAGATTACTGATTTAGAACCAGTGGTTAACTATGAATACATAGAAGATATTTTAAACCGACTTTATCAGCACGGAGCTTATTTAGTTAAAAAATCAGGTGATAATAAACAAGATAACCAGTACTTTATTGATTTAGAGGCAGATGTTAACTTAATTATAAAAAGAAGGACCGAATATATTAAATCAAATCTTTTTGAAAATGATAAAAGAATCTTTACAAAATTAGGACAACAGGTCCAGGAAAAGTTTTTACCACTTAACAATCTTTTTCAAAATTCTCGTCAAAAAAGAACAATCACCTGGCAGAATACAGAACGAAAC
>CAZXRH010000207.1:0-3501 GCA_964642575.1 uncultured Halanaerobiales bacterium | reverse complement strand
TTTTAGTAAATTTACCGTTAACAAATTTAATGATTCATGCTGCAGACGGTAAACCTGCCGGTCTATTTAGATATTTCTATACCGGAAATGCACTTGGTATCTTTCCCCCATTAATTTTTATGGGAATTGGTGCAATGACCGATTTCGGTCCTTTAATCGCTAATCCCAAAAGTTTATTATTAGGTGCAGCAGCACAGTTTGGTATTTTCATAACATTTTTAGGAGCAATCCTATTAGGATTTACTGGACAACAGGCTGCTCCTATTGGAATAATTGGTGGAGCCGATGGACCAACTGCTATTTATCTATCAGGACAGTTAGCTCCAGAATATTTAGGAGCAATTGCAATTGCAGCCTATTCATATATGGCTTTAGTTCCGGTTATTCAACCACCGATAATAAAAGCATTAACCAGCCAAAAAGAAAGACAGATTAAGATGCAGCAGTTAAGACCTGTTTCAAAAACAGAAAAAATATTATTCCCAATCTTGGTAACAATCGTTGTATTACTTCTTTTACCAGATGCTGCTCCCTTAATTGGTATGTTAATGCTCGGTAATCTATTTAAAGAAAGTGGAGTTGTTGATCGTTTAAGTGATACAGCTCAAAATTCCTTAATAAATATTGTTACAATATTATTAGGAGTAGCGGTCGGGGCAAGTGCTTCAGCCGATAAGTTTTTACAGGTAGATACAATCCAGATTTTAGTATTAGGAGTTGTTGCATTTGCAATTGGTACCACAACAGGAGTTTTACTTGGTAAATTAATGAATAACTTCTCATCTACCAAAATAAATCCGATGATTGGTGCTGCCGGTGTATCAGCTGTTCCTATGGCAGCCCGAGTTGTACAAAAGGAAGGTCAAAAAGCAGATTCTTCTAACTTCCTTTTAATGCATGCAATGGGGCCTAATGTGGCAGGAGTTATAGGTTCTGCTGTTGCTGCAGGTGTAATGATGTCAATTTTTGCTTAAGACTATAAACAAAATATAAGGCAAATATTTATTAAAAGTTACAAAGGAATTCCCAGTACCTATCAAGAATTTTGTTAAATAGTGCTAAAAATATCAGAAAGCATAAATTATTTGACCTTGGGGAGAGGGGTGATAGGAGATAAATAAACTGATAGGACTCACCCGTAACACTAATAAAACAAACCCAAATAAAACAAACCTAAAAAAATAAAAATTTCAAGGAGGAATTAATAATGTTTAAAGAAAGTCCAGTTGAAGTATCACAAGAGGAAATCACTTTTAAGGTGGAGGAAATTGAACCATTTCTAAGTGCACCACAATTAGATATGGCTACTCCTAAACCATGTAAGATTGAATTAAAAGACGGTTCTACTATGTTAATTAGAGAAGTAAAAGATGAAGAAATTCCAATGTTATTAGAATATGTTAAGAATTTCATGGAAAAAGGTGCAAAAGACTTTTATGATATCGTAGGAGCTAGAATTTATGCCGAGTTACTAGGATATTTAAGAAAGCGTCTAAAAGATCCATATCTCTTCGTAGGAGCTATTGATGGTGAAGTAGTTGGTTTTGCTAATGGCCGTGTAAGAGATGAAGATGTAAACATTTCACTACACACCATGGCATTTAAAAGAGGTTTAAGAATTGGTGCAACTCTTTATTATAGAAAAATGGTATATGCTCTTGAAGAACAAGGTAATAAAGAAATGTGGTCAACTTTTGAAAGCTATAATGGCTTTAAACGTTGGGGCATTGGAATGGCTCAACCTTCTTATCCATTCCCAGAATATCAGCACGAACTTGGTGGAGCAAGAGTATTCTATGTAGACCAACAGTACTGGCATGCTGCTGTTAAAGATTATGTAAAACAAATGGTTGGAAATGACTTATCATTTGACGTTTCAGACGAACTTCTAGCAAAAAATGAAGACTTAGTTATGCCAGAAGAAGCTAGTATCTAAATATAAATAGAATTTTGTAATAACATCCCCACTCTGAAAGCAATTTTGGGGTGGGGATTCTTTAAAAAGGAGTTGTTAATATATGGCTAAAAAAGCTTTAGTGAAAGAGGGTACCTATTTTGACTCTGTTACCTTGATGTCCATTTCTAAAGATGTAAAAGGTCTGGATGGAGTTAGTGAAGCTACTATTGTAATGGGTACTGACGCTAATAAAGAAATACTAAAAACAGCTGGTCTATTAGTACCAGAGGCAGAAGCTGCAAAGCCAAATGATCTGGTAATTGTAATAGACGGTGAAGAAGAAATATTAGATAAAGCAATTGAAAAAACAAATGAAATGTTAGCAGAACAAAAAGCTTCTTCTGATGAAGAAGAAGAGTATAATCCCGGTTCTTTAGATGGTGCATTAGATTCACAACCGGATTCAAACTTAGTTATCATCTCAGTACCTGGTGAGTATGCAGCCCGTGAAGCAAGAAAAGCATTGAAACGTGGTCTGCATGTCATGCTGTTTAGTGATAATGTACCTGTGGAAGATGAAATTGAACTTAAGAAAATGGCCTCTGAAAAAGAACTATTATTAATGGGTCCTGACTGTGGTACATCAATTATTAATGGTGCACCTTTAGCATTTTCTAATGTCGTAAGTAGAGGTCCTGTTGGTATTGTGGCCGCTTCAGGTACCGGAGCACAGGCTGTTTCCAGTCTTGTCGATAGACAGGGAGTTGGTCTTACTCAGGTAATTGGTACTGGTGGTCGTGATCTTAAGTCCAAAGTAAAAGGTATTGAAATGATCAAGGATATGAAAGCATTAGACAGAGATGAAAACACAGAAGTTATTGTATTAGTTTCTAAACCACCCGCAAAAGAAGTTTCTGAAAAAATTATGGAAGAAGTTAAGAATTTATCTAAACCGGTAATTGTTAACTTTTTAGGTGGAGATCCTTCTGTTGTTGAAGGCACAGATGCAGTTTGGGCTGACACATTAGAAGATGCTGCTTTAAAAGCGGCTGCCTTTATTAAAGGTGAAGAAGAAGTTTCTGCAGCCGGTCTTACTGAAGAAGAAGTTGCAGAGATAGCCCAGGAAGAAACTGCTGAAATGAACGATGATCAGAAATACTTAAGAGGTCTTTATACCGGTGGAACACTTTGTAGTGAAGCCGTAATCCTTTTAACAGAAAAATATGGAGATATGTATTCTAATATTCCATTAAAAGAAGAATTAGGATTAAAAGAAGATCTTAAGAGTATTAAAAATACTGTAATTGACCTTGGGGAAGATGAATTTACAAGAGGTAAACCTCATCCAATGATTGAACCTTCCTTAAGAAATGATAGATTAGTTGAAGAAGCTGAAGATAAAGAGATTGCTGTTGTACTTCTCGATGTTGTATTAGGCTATGGCTCTCATATGGATCCGGCCGGAGAAGTAGCAAAAGCAATTAAAGAAGCAAAAGAAAAGGTCGCTGAACGCGGCGGTTATCTCTCAGTTATCGCTTCTGTATGCGGTACTGAAAAAGATCCTCAAAATCTTCAGGCACAGGAAGAAAAATTACGTCAGGTTG
>CAZXRH010000206.1:0-3519 GCA_964642575.1 uncultured Halanaerobiales bacterium | reverse complement strand
AATTTCCATTATAAAATTAAAAATATCTCCACCTTTTCCACAGCCAAAACAATAATAAAATTGATTGTTGGGATTTACAGTAAAAGATGGAGTTTTTTCTTGATGAAAGGGACAAAGCCCTTGATAATTTTTACCTGTTTTTTTAAGTTGAACGTACTCAGACACCACCTCTACTATATCTATTCTATCTTTAACTTTTTCACTGAAATTACCATTTTTTTGACTCATAAAATCATCATTCCTGATATATATAATATTCTTTATTAGTAGATAAAGTCCTTCATAATAAATTTCGGCACATAATGATTTATTCAGGAGTAAAACTTAAATTCCTGCATGAATAGAAAATTTATTTTACAAACCAAGGCTCAGGAATGTATATATCTTTACCAACTTTTATTGCATACCGGTCAGACATCCCTGCTATATAATCAATTATGATTTGTTCCTTACTGGAATCCTCAATTCTATTTCTAAATTCTTTAGGAATGTCAGAAATGTTTTCTTGATAATATCTATATAACAGTTTTATCAATCTTTTGGCTTTGCCTTCTTCTACTTTAGCTAAAGAACCAAAGTATACATTCTCGAACAGATATTCTCTAAGTTTTTGGGTTGCGTCATATATCTGAGGGCTTCTACATATCTCATTTTTGCCCCGACTTTCATTTATCATATCAGTAACCATTGTATCAATCCGCTGAGAGTGAGTTTTACCCAATATCTTCAAAGCATCTTGCGGTAAATCAGTTATATCAACCAACCCAGCTCTTAGGGCATCATCAATATCATGGTTTATATAGGCAATTCTATCAGCAGTCCTTACAATAGAACCTTCTAAGGTTAGAGGTTCTTCTTCTCCAGTATGATTACCTATACCATCTCTTACTTCTTTCGTTAAATTTAAACCTGGTATATCTTTGTTTCTTTTTTCTAAAATCTCAACCACTCTCAGACTCTGTTTGTTATGAGAAAAATTAATAGACGAAACTTCATTAAGTGCAGTTTCACCGGCATGTCCAAAGGGTGTATGCCCAAGATCATGGCCTAAAGCAATTGCTTCTGTTAAGTCCTCATTTAATCTGAGGCTTCTAGCTATTGTACGAGCAATCTGAGATACTTCTAAAGTATGAGTTAATCTTGTTCTATAATGATCTCCTTCTGGTGCTATAAAAACCTGAGTTTTATGCTTTAATCGTCTAAAAGCCTTAGAATGTATAATTCGATCCCGATCTCTTTGAAAACAGGTCCTTACTTCACCGGTTTTTTCCTTATATTTTCTTCCTTTGCTTTCCTTACTAAAAGCAGCATATTTAGAAAGTTCTCTGTACTCTTTTTCTTCAGTATATTCTCTCATATAAATTTACCCCTTTTATAAAATTAAAGAAAGAAGAACCCATACTAAAAAGTATGGATTCTTCTTCTAATACAAGTATTTTATATTATTAAAATACTTAATTTATTGTTGATCTTCAATCTGGGCTTGAGCAGCGGCTAATCTAGCAATCGGTACTCTAAAGGGAGAACAAGATACATAATTTAAGCCTGCTCTATGACAGAACTTAACTGAACTTGGTTCTCCACCGTGCTCACCACAGATACCTACTTTTAAGTCTTCTCTGGTATGTCGACCTTTTTCAACACCCATCTTCATGAGTTCGCCAACTCCATCCTGATCTAAGACCTGGAATGGATTGTTTTCAAAGACATTATCTTCGATATATTTTGCAAGGAATTTACCTTCAGCATCGTCACGACTAAAGCCATAAGTAGTTTGTGTTAAGTCGTTAGTACCAAAGGAGAAGAATTCTGCTTCTTCAGCAATCTTATCTGCAGTTACACAAGCTCTAGGTAGCTCAATCATTGTACCTATTGTATAATCCAGATCAACACCTAATTCTTCAAGTACTTCTTCAGCTGCTTCTTTGGTTACCTTTTTAGTGATTTTAAGTTCACTTATATCAGATACTAGTGGAATCATAACCTCGGGGGTTACATCTTTTCCTTCTAGTTTCAATTCACCAGCTGCTTCGAAGATTGCTCTAACCTGCATTGCATAGATTTCTGGATAACTAATTCCTAATCTACAACCGCGGTGTCCAAGCATTGGGTTCATTTCTTCTAAGCGTTCCATAGCTTTTAACATTTTTTCTTTTTCTTCTAATTTTTCAGGATTATCTCCTGATATTCTTAACTCTGTAACTTCTACCAGTAATTCATCATGATCTGGTAAGAATTCATGTAATGGTGGATCTAATAATCTGATAGTTACAGGTCTTGCACCCATTGCTTCAAAGATACCTTTGAAGTCTTCTTTTTGCATAGGCTGTAGCTTATCAAGGGCTTTTTTTCTAGTTTCTTTATCTTGAGCTAAAATCATATCCTGTACGATTGGAAGGCGTTCGTCTCCAAAGAACATGTGCTCAGTTCTTGTTAAGCCGATTCCTTCTGCTCCGTATTCAACTGCTTTAGCAGCATCTTCAGGAGTATCTGCATTTGTTCTAACACCAATTTTTCTGAAGTCATCAGCCCACTTCATAATTCTTTCAAAGTTTTCATCCATTTCAGGATCTATGGTTGGCGCTACTCCATAGTATACTTCACCATTACCACCATCTATAGTAATGTTTTCACCTTTTTTGATTGTTCTACCATCAACTTCAAATTCTTCTTTATCATAATCAACATTAATCGCTTCACAACCTGCCACAGCGGGTTTACCCATTCCACGTGCAACAACAGCAGCGTGACTGGTCATACCACCCCGGGATGTTAAAACACCCTGAGCAGCTGCCATACCATGGATATCTTCAGGAGAAGTTTCGGTTCTTACAAGAATTACTTTTTCACCATTTTCTCCTCTTTCAGCTGCTTCATCGGAGTCAAAGATAACTTCTCCAGAGGCAGCACCGGGTGATGCATCTAAACCGGTTGCTAACAAATCAACATCAGCATCAGGATCTATTCTCTTGTGCAGCAGTTGATCGAGCTTTTTAGGTTCGATTCTTTGCACAGCAGTTTCTTTGTCGATTAAACCTTCATCAGTCATATCTACAGCAATCTTGATAGCTGCTTTAGCTGTTCTTTTACCTGTTCTGGTTTGCAGCATATAGAGTTCGCCCTGCTGAATTGTAAATTCTACATCTTGAACATCTTTGTAGTGTTGTTCTAATTTTTCAAAGATTTCAACTAACTGCTCATAAGCATGAGGCATATCGTCTTTTAATTCCAAAATATCCTTAGGAGTACGTACACCAGATACAACGTCTTCACCCTGAGCATTTTTTAGATATTCGCCGTAATATTTCTTTTCACCAGTTGAGGGGTTACGTGTAAAGGCAACACCAGTACCACAATTTGCTCCCATGTTACCATATACCATAGTCTGTACATTAACTGCAGTACCCCAGTGATGTGGAATATCATTAATGTTCCTATAGCTAATAGCTCTTTCATTATTCCAGGAACCAAATACAGCTGTAATAGCTTTCCAGAGCTGTTCTTTAGGATCTTCTGGGA
>CAZXRH010000205.1:1892-3519 GCA_964642575.1 uncultured Halanaerobiales bacterium | reverse complement strand
AATAAATCAACATTCATAGAGAGATGTATGAGTGATAATGTTATGATAGAGGACTTTGAAGATGAAGGTCAGAGGTTAGCAGTATGTGAGGTACAATGGGAAGAAGGATAACAACCGCTCTTTTTTGGTATTTGTAGAGCCTAAAGAACAAAGACTTTTGCAGAGAGCGAACCTGCCTAAAACGCTAATAAGAATATAAGGAGTGGAAATATATGAGTTTAAAAGAAAAACTAGGTGAAGAGTTATTTGAGCAAGTAAACGAGAAACTAGGAGAGAACGAAAAACTTATTTTGAATGATGGTAGCTATATTCCAAAAAGTAAATTTGATGAAGCTAATGAGAAAGCAAAAGAACTAGAGAATGAGATTGAAGAAAGAGATAATCAAATAGAACAGCTAAAAAATGATACACAAGCTACCGATGAACTAAAGCAGAAAATTGAAGATCTTCAAGAAAAGAATGAACAGACAAAAGAAGAATTGACAAACAAATTAGTAAACACTAAGAAAGATGCAGCATTAGACAGATTATTCAATGATGCTAAGTATCCCGAGTTGCTGAAAAAACAAGTTGACTATGAAAGTTTAGACTACGATGAAGAAAACGACACGATTAAAAATGTAGATGGATTGAAAGAACAATATAAAGAGTCATATCCCGACTTGTTTGGTGAAGCTCAACCTTCTAAAGGTGGGGAAGACTTCAAGAAAGGCAACAAAGGGCTAACTATGGCACAAGTTGATGAGATGACAGACAAAGAGATTAATGACAACTGGGAAGAAGTTGCAAAAGTATTAGAAGCACAGAAAAAATAAGGAGTGAATATAAATGGCAATCGAAAATTTTAAGCCTACAATATGGAGAGCAAGATTACTTTCAAACTTACAAAAAAATCACGTATTCGCACAGGTAGCTAACAGAGAATATGAAGGTGAAATATCAGCAGCAGGCGATAGTGTTAAGATTTCATCTATTGGAAGGATAGCTGTTAATGACTATACAGGAAGTATCAGTTATGAAGAATTAGAAGATGCTTCTGTTAAGTTGAATATCGACCAGGAGAAGTATTTTGCATTTAAGGTTGATGATGTAGATGCAGCACAATCTAACGCAAACCAAATGGATGAAGCGATGAGTGAAGCAAGTTATGCACTTTCAGACGCTTCCGATCAATTCCTAGCAGGATTTTACACAGACGCTGACATAACTGTTACAGAAGGTTCATTAGATAGTGCAGCAGTATATGAAACCATTACTGAGGTACAAAAAGAACTTACATTGAACAATGTTCCT
The DNA here is from genome assembly GCA_964642575.1 of uncultured Halanaerobiales bacterium. Lineage (GTDB taxonomy): Bacteria > Bacillota > Halanaerobiia > Halanaerobiales > M55B127 > M55B127. The sequence goes on along the minus strand of CAZXRH010000205.1, from coordinate 2,226 downwards.
GCTGATAGTCCTAAGTGGATGGTTGTTGAGCCTTGGGTATATCAAAAAATGTTACTAGCAGAAATTGATAAATCTACTGACAATATTTCTACATTAGGTAACGGAGCAGTAACACATACTATGGGATTTGACATCTATGTAAGTAATAACCTAACAAACTCAATGGCAGGTACTTATAGAGCATTGGCATTCGCTGAACAAATCCTTGACACAGAAGCATTAAGACTAGAAGATTACTTTGCAGATGCAGTTAGAGGACTATATGTATATGGTGGAAAAGTAGTAAGAAATGATGAGCTTGTCAACTTAGACTTGACAGTAGCGTCTGAATAAA
>CAZXRH010000205.1:0-1792 GCA_964642575.1 uncultured Halanaerobiales bacterium | reverse complement strand
GACGGTGAAGTAACAGTAACCGTAACTGATGCAGATGGTTCTGAATTTACAGGAACAGTAGCAGATGTTAAAATAGCAGTTATTGAATTAGAGTAGATGATATGGGAGGTTTTTACCTCCCTACTTCATTATTGAGGTGATTATGTGAAGTTTATACGTGATGATGGGAAAATTTATAACCCGGAACACACAGATACTATAAGAAGGCTAATCAATAGCAATAGATTTATGAAATTATCAGATGTTACAGTAGAACAATTAAAAGATTATGCTAGAGATAGAGATATGACAGGATATAGTGGATTAAAGCGTGATGAATTAGTTGCCTTATTGGAAGAAGGTGATTAAATGAGTTATATATTCTTCAACGAGTGGCGTAGAGCAAGACCTATAAGGTATTATATTAATCGTGGATTAGGTTGGAATATAGCATACCGTTTTGAGCTAGCAACTGCAACAACAGCTTATTTAGCATTTGAAACAGGTGATGAAAGAATACACGCCAACGCAAGAGGAGTTAAAGTTGTAGGTTTGGACAATAGCTTAATTGATTGTCGTATTTCAACTTTAAAAAATGCAACAGTTGATGCTTTAGGAAATGATATAACAGCTACAAGTGTGTTTAATGCTGATTTAAACTCCGATAACGGTATTAACCTAACAATGTATGATGAAACTACTACGATAAGTGATGAAGGAACAGAAGCACCTTTCAGCAATCGTATAAGAGCAGATAGGCGTTCAGCAAGTGATGAATATATTGTTAATGAATATATTTTAAGAGAAAACGGTGTAAGAGTTTTAAAATTTGAAAATTTAGGTGCTGGAACAATAGAAATAGATTATTCTTCATCAGGTTATCAAGAAATAGGTGATGAAACAACAGAATGAGTATTCTGACATAGTAAACACAGAGGAAAGAGAGTTCTTTTTAAGTGTTTGGAGTTCCAGAATTATTAGAATAAGGAAGTGATTAAATGGCACGAGCAAGTTTAAGTGTTCAAGATGTGGTAGTAGGTGGCTTAAATGCTACTTATGACACTATGACAGGCGATGGTATTTCGTTTGAGAATGGGAGTAATGTATTCGCACACGTTAAGGCAACAACAGGTGCTACAATTACAATAACAACTCCCGCGACTTTCGAAGGACTAGACCTAGAAGATAGGACAATTTCGGTGTCGGGCGGCGAAGAACAATTCATAGGACCGTTTAACTCAAAAATATATGAACAGTCTGACGGCACAGTATATATAGATACAGACCAAACGGATACAGATATAGCAATATTAAGGTTGTGATAATATGGCATATGCTACAAAATCAGATGTAGCAGATTATATGGGAGTTCAAGAGTCATCTTTGCCAGATGATACTGACAGATTAATAGACAGAGCAGATGAGATCATAGATTACTTGATAGGTATAGAATATACAGAAACAGATTATACAGAGGTGTTAAAGAAAGCATCAGCAGCACAAGTTGAGTATTGGATTAATATGGGTGAAGACATAGACATAGTGAGTTTGCCACATAACTTTTCGATAGGCTCATTCAGTATGGGAAGTGGTGCAAGTTCACAAAACGCTATGCAAGAATACTCACCACGTACTATTCGATACTTGATGACAGCAGGTCTTTTATACGCTGGTCGTGATACATTATGATGCGACCACCAAAATATTTGATGAACGCTGAGATAGAATTTGAAGCATATGAAGGCAATACAGCATACGGTCCTAGTTATGATTTACCTGTTAGTGCTGATGTATATATTGAGCCTACTAACAA
>CAZXRH010000204.1:0-3530 GCA_964642575.1 uncultured Halanaerobiales bacterium | reverse complement strand
CTTTAACTCTATGCCTAATACTACTTTTAGTCAAAATGTAGGGGTAATTCAGATGACAAAAGTAGGTAGCCGTGTTGTTGGTTATGCTGTGGCTGGGATTTTAGTCATATTAGGTCTCTTACCAAAAATAGGTGCTTTAATCAGTGTGATGCCCAAACCTGTATTAGGTGGTGCAACAATCGCCTTATTTGGTATGGTGGCTACTTCTGGGATGAAAATAGTAGTAAGGGGAGGATTAACTGATCGCAAAATATTTATCTTATCAATAGCTTTAAGTGTAGGACTGGGAGTTACTTTCAGACCAGATATTGTTGCTAAGTTGCCTAATATATTATCAACAGTATTATCTTCAGGTATTTCTGTAGGTGCAATTTTAGCTATCTTATTAAACTTATTACTACCGAGAAAAGAGAAACCTATAGAATGTTAACAAATTATTAGTATTTAAATTAAAAAACTGTATAACATATGATATAATAAAAGTGTATATATGAGAAAACATATATATTAACTAATATTTATTTCAATTTTTTAAAAAAAGGAAATTTTAAAGTTCTGTATAAGATTAAAAAAGTGGAGGTGTTTTAATGGAGTTTAAACATGTAAACAAATCGGAGAAAAGAGTAGATGTTTATGAAAAAGTAACCGGTAAAGCAGAGTATGGAGCAGACATGCGTTTTCCAGATATGCTTTATGGTAAAGTTCTTCGTACTGAGTATCCTTATGCTAAGATAAAGAATATAGATACTTCTAAAGCAGAAAAACAGCCCGGTGTTGTGGCTGTAATTACAGCTGAAGATATTCCCAATAATGAATTTGGCGTTATCATAGAAAATCAACAGGTACTTGCTAAAGAGAAAGCACTATATATTGGAGATGGAATAGCGGTGGTAGCAGCGGAAAGTGCAAAACAGGCTGCCAAAGCAGCAGAGATGATCGAAGTCGAGTATGAAGAACTGGAAGGGATTTATAATCCTTTAAAGTCAAGAGAAGCAGATGCACAGTTAGTTCATGAAGACTTAGACGATAATCAGGTAATTCATCACCCCTTAAGAAAAGGTGATACCGAGGAAGGTTTTGCGAATTCAGATGTAATTTTAGAAAGGGAATATGATACTCCCTTTATTGAACAGTCCTATATTGAACCGGAAGCAGTGATTGCAGTTCCTTATCAGGAAAATTCAACGGTAACTGTTTACGGGTCAGTGCAGAATCCTTTTGCTTGCCAAAATGCAGTGGCAACCGTCTTACAGGAAGACTTAAATAAGGTAAGAATTGTTCAAAACCATATGGGTGGTTCTTTTGGAGGTAAGGATGAAGTTATTTCATCTATGGCTGCCCGGGCATCTGTATTAGCCCTAAAGACAGAAAGACCTATTAAATTAGTAAATAACCGTGATGAATCAATTAAAGAAAGCTATAAAAGACATCCCTATCATATGAAGTATAAGATTGGGGCAACCGAAGATGGTAAAATTCAGGCAATGGAGATTGAAGCAGTAGCTGACAGTGGTGCCTATGCTTGTCAAACTCCTTTTGTAACTTGGAGGTCTGTTGTTCAGGCAACTGGACCATATGAAGTTGAAAATGTCAAGACTGATACTTATGGCTACTATACAAATAATGTATATACAGGTGCGATGCGTGGCTATGGTTCACCCCAGGTTATCTTTGCTCAGGAATCCTTAATGGATGAATTAGCGGAAGAACTGGATATGGACCCCGTTGAACTTAGAATGAAAAATATATATCATAACAATTCCTATACAGCCAGTGGTCAAAAACTTGACAGTCATGAAGTGAACTTAGAAGAAGTATTGACTAAAGCTGTTGAAAAAAGTAACTTTGTTGAAAAGTATAAAAAATATAGTGAGGAACAAACTGGTGATAAGAAAAGAGGTATTGGACTATCAATCAGCTTTAGAGGTTGTAGTTTAGGAGCAGAAGCAATTGACGCAGCTGGTATTATCCTTTCCCTTAAAAAGGATGGTAGTGTCAGTCTTTATTCCGGTCTAGCTGAAAATGGACAGGGCCTTAAAACTGTATACAGTCAGATGGCTGCTGAAGCGCTCAGCCTTGAGACTGATAAGATTAACTTTATGCAGGTTGATACTTTAATTTCACCAGACAGTGGTTCCACAGTTGCTTCACGTGCTACCTTAATTGGTGGTAATGCAGTGAAAAAGGCAGCTGATAACTTAATAGATAAAATTAAAGAATATATTGCTGATAAATATGAACAGGATAAAGAAGATGTTTATCTAAAAGATGGTTCAATCTATGGTAAAAAAGATGTAGAGATCATGACCATTAATGAGATGGCATCCAAAGCAGCCATGGAAGGTGTTTATCTCACTACTTACGGCTGGTATGTATCACCCGATATTTCCTGGGATGAAGAAACCGGTCATGGTAATCCCTATTTCACCTATGTTTATGGTTGTCAAGTAGCAGAAGTAGAAGTTGATACTGCTACTGGAGAAATTGATGTACTCAATATGACTGCAGCCCATGATGTAGGCCGTGCAATCAACCCTGCTAATGTAAAGGGTCAGATCTACGGCGGAATCTCAATGGGGCTTGGATATGGAATCATGGAAGAAATAGAGACCGATGATGGATATATTGAAAATACTAACTTTGATCAATACATGATACCAACTGTTAAAGATATGCCGGATATAGAACCCATAATTGTAGAAAATCCGGATCCCAATGGTCCTTTTGGAGCTAAATCTATTGGAGAACCTACTCTTGAATTAGGTGCAGCAGCAATTGCTAATGCCGTTGCTAATGCAACCAAAAAGAGGATTAGATCATTACCTCTTAACCTCGAAAGAATAATTGTAGGTAAGGACTTACACAAAGGGGTTGATCATTAATGATAGAGTTTGAAGCCTTAAAAGCAAATAGTTTGGATGAAGCGTTAGATATACTGGCAGATAAGAAAAATGAAGTCAAAATGGTAGCCGGTGGTACTGACATGTTGGTTGAAATCCACCATGAAAGTGATGATTTAAAAAACATGAAATATCTATTAGATATAAGTTCTGTTCCCGGCCTTGATGTAATAGAAGACCATGAGGAATACTTGTCGATAGGAACCTTATGTACTCATAGTGAAATCATGGATTCTGTCTTGATTAATGAAAAGCTTCCTATTTTAAAAAAGGCAGCTGGAGTAATTGGTTCTACACAGATCAGAAACCGTGGTACAGTTGGGGGCAATATCAATAATGCCTCACCAGCAGCTGACCTGGTTACTTCATTGATAGCTTTAGATGCTTCCGTTGTTTTACAATCAAAACATGGAAAAAGAGAGCTTTCAATCACTGAGTTTATTACAGGTCCTTACCGGACTGACCGTTATGAAGATGAAATCATGACAGAAGTAAAAGTTCCCTATCTTAAGGGAGATTATTATGATAACTATCAAAAAGTTATGAGGCGTCAGGCAGTTGCGATTGCCAGAATTAATCTGGCTGTAATTACAGATGTTCAGGACGGTAAATTGGCCGATACCAGAGTAG
>CAZXRH010000203.1:0-3585 GCA_964642575.1 uncultured Halanaerobiales bacterium | reverse complement strand
ACCTGTGACCCCCTGCTTGTAAGGCAGGTGCTCTCCCAGCTGAGCTATTCGCCCGTTATTGTGTAAACTTGCTTGGCTTTTTTCATCCAGCAATAAATAGTATACACAAAAGATAATCTTAAGTCAAAATGTTTTGATATTATTATTAGCGATTAAATCATATATGTTATTATTTACTCTAATATACTCTCTAATACTTCAATTTATAAATTTTATTGTCTTTATTTTTCTATTTCTAAAACATCATAATTTATTTTGAAATCATTACTGTTTCTAATGAAATTATAAGCTTCGATAGCCATCCCATAATCGAAATTAGTTTGTACATTTCTAATTGTTTCGATTACAGTCTTATATAATTTAGGAATATCTAATAAGGTATTGCGCTGAAAGATTTTATCAGCAAATCCTTCCATTACTTGTCTTTGTCTTGCTATCCTATCTAGTTCACTTTCATCAGGATCGTAATATCTTGCATAATTCAATGCTTCCTGACCTGACAATAGATTGTTTCCTTCTTTGAGGAATAACCCTAAATTAGGTACTTCAAAATCCTTTTGGACTGTAACTTCTATTCCACTTATGAGATTAACAATATTTTTAAACCCTTCATAATCTATTACAAAATAATATTCAGGTGAAATTCCGGTTATTTCATTCATAATATGCATTAATTGGTCTTTATTGTATGTTTGAAGTTTCTGTCCATTAAATTCTTTATGTGAGGGAACTGCTGTAATTGTTAACTCTTTACTTTCAGGTTTTAAATTGGCCATTATAATAGAATCCGATTGGACCTCACCCTCCTGAACATTACTTTTTTGATCCTTACCAATCATCAGTAAATGAATTTCTTTTACAAACTGACCGTTTTCATCTCTAAGCTGATCATCAGGTTTGAGATCTTCACGATCTCCATTCTCTGTTTGGGATTCTATACTACTATCAGCATTGTTAGTTTGTTCTTGCTGTGTTATATCTTCATCATATTGGTCAGTTTTTGTATCTTGATCCCCATTAGCTTGGTCAGTCATATCCTGGTCATTTCCATTAGATGACATCTGGTTATCTTGGCCATTTGCTTCTAGCTTATCTTCATCAGTTATGTCATTTTGACCATTTTCACCCTGGGTAGTTTCATTTGACTCATCTTCTCTATCACTTGTCTGATTCTCATTAACCTCCATAGTTTCCTGTTGATTTTCTAAAAATAGAGTACCAAAATTATTATAAAAATAGAATCCTAGGAAAGCTAATAATAAAACTGCTATTATAATCATCCACTTACTCGTGCTTTTAGTTTTCTTGCTATCTCCTTTATCCTCATTCATTGACTAAGTCCCTCCAAATAAATAGATACTAATTATAATTATTCTATAGATGTGAAAACAATTCCTGCATTAAAAAGTATATTATTTACTAAAATTTGTATATTTGTTTAATATTTAGTGAAAATAAAAAAAGAGCCGATTTCTCGGCTCTTTTGAGAGGAATATATTTTGGTTATTTTATCGGTTTAATCTTTCTTCAATTTCTTCAACTAATCTATCAATATCATTGTAATCTTCTTCTACAGCCTTACCTTTCGAAACAACTGGCTCTAGAAGTTCTACATCAAGTTTGTCAAGCATTCCTACAACGTCATCAACCATATTGCCTGCCCATCCATATGATCCAATTATAGAGGCATAATTAGCCTTTGGGCGAAGGGCATTAGCCAGATAAGTTACATAGACAGCTAATGGATGAGGTCCTGTTAAAACTGTAGGTGAACCTAAGACAATAGTGGAAGTATCCACTAAAGCAATTGCCAATTCACCCAGGTCCATTTTAGCCATATTAAATGGCTTGACCTTAATTCCTTTTTCAATTAATCTTTCTACAAAATAGTTAATCATGTCTTCAGTACTTCCATGCATAGAGACATAAGGAACTACTACTTCAGGTTTAACCTCATCACTGGTCCATTCTTCATAAGCATCTAAAATTAGTTCTGGCTCATCATAAATAGGCCCATGACTAGGAGCAATAATATCTATATCATAATTATTAACTTTAACAAGATTGGACTTAATTACTTTTCTAAAAGGCATCATAATCTCTGCATAATACCTTTTAGCCGCTTGATATACTTCATTTTCATCTTCTACAAACAGGTCACTGGTTGCTAAGTGAGAACCAAAGAAATCACATGAGAAAAGAATATTTTCTTCTTTTAGATAGGTAGAAATGGTCTCCGGCCAGTGGACCCAGGGAGTATCAATAAATTCTAATGTTTTATTACCAAGTGAAACAGTATCCTCGTGACCAACAACTTTAACTTTATCTTCATCTAATTCTAAAAGATTAGTCAGCATATCTTTACCTTTTTCACTTGTTAACACAGTTGCAGTCGGATAAACATCAAGAATCTGTGGTATAGAACCAGAATGGTCCTGTTCAGCATGGTTTGCAATAATATAATCTATATTAGTAACATTACTTTCTCTTAAGTTTTTAATCAATTCACCTGCAAATTCAGGTTCAACAGTATCAATTAAAGCATTCTTGGTTGTTCCCTTTACAAGGTAGGAATTGTAGGTAGTTCCATCTGGGAGAGGAATTAATTCATCAAAAAGCCTTCTATCCCAATCGATTACACCTACTGAAAAAACATCTTCTTTTACTTTTCTTACACTCATTAATAACCCTCCTTATGTAGTTATCAATTATTGATTTAATAGTAATCTTTTAATGTTGAGTATTCTACTCAGAATTATATCAGTAATATAGTAACCTGTCAAATATATTAAGAGGGGTTTTACCCCCTCTTTTATTATAGACTGTATATCTATCTTATATTAAAACTTTTTATAGACTTTTTAGCTCTTGTAATATTTCTTTAAGGAAGGCAGGTAAATCTTTGGGAGATCTAGAAGTTACTAGTTTTTCATCAACAACTACTTCTTCGTCGACCCAAACGGCACCAGCATTGATTAAATCATCTTTGATAGCTGGAGTTGAAGTAAGGGTTTTACCATCTACAACATCAGCAGAAGCTAATACCCAGCCTCCATGACAGATAGCAGCAACTAATTTATTATTTTCATTAAGTTTTTTTACAAATTTTAAAGTATTGTTACATCTTCTGATTGTATCAGGTGCATAACCACCCGGAATAATTACCCCATCAAAATCTTCAGGGTCTACATCCTTTGCTTTTTTATCCACTTTAATTGGATAACCGTGCTTACTTTTCACCACATTACCTTCTACATTATCTGAGGCTATAATAGTTACATTAACACCTGCTTCTTTTAATCTTAGATATGGATACCACGCTTCTAAATCTTCATATTCATCAGCCACAAAGATAGCAACATTTTTACCTTCAGCAGTCATTAATATTCCCCCTTCAGTTAATTTTATCTTAAATATTTACATAACATAATCTATTATTGTCTTGTCAACTGTTCATACTATGTATATAATAGTATATGGATGGTAAAATATATGTTAATTGCTTGACAATTTCAATAAAAATATGATAGTATATAATTCGTGCCGAAGTGGCGGAATTGGCAGACGCGCAGCGTTGAGGGCGCT
>CAZXRH010000202.1:0-3623 GCA_964642575.1 uncultured Halanaerobiales bacterium | reverse complement strand
TATCCTTTACCCTCTTGGTTTACTAGATCTCCGAAAAAAGAGAGTAAAACTGTTTCTACTTCAGCGGTAATGACAAAACTTTCGGTTAAAAAATCCCTTAATTTAGGATCTTTAATATCAGCCATTTGAACAACAGTTCTGACATCTTTTACATCAACAAGTTCTTTAATCTTCATCATTTTTGTCCCCCAGCTCTTTACTAAGTTTTTTTACAGTTCCCCATAATTTATTATAACCTTGATTATGATTTATAATTTCCTTGAAAAAAACAATCCCCTCTTCAATTAAACCGGATTTTTTAAAGATACTAAGCAAGGTAGCTTTTATGTAATAATCAGATGGATCATTACGAAAAGCTTCTTTAAGGTAATCAAGAGCACGTTCATACTCACCCATTTTATAGAGACTAAATCCGGCCTGTTTTATGGCAAAATCATTGCCGGGCTCTATTTCTAATGATTTCTTATATTCTTTAAAGGCTTCTTCATATTTATCTATCTTTTCTAATTTTTCAGCTAATAAGTGGTGCAAAAATACATTATCATTTTTGTCACCGACCTTTAACATTGCTTTTAGTTCTTTAACTGCTTTTTTAGGATCTTTGTTCTTCATTTTCAGTTTTAGTTTTTCTTTATATGCAAATTCATCTTCGGGTTTTTTATCTAAATATTTATCATAATATTGGGCTGCTTTTTCGTTTTCACCCATTTTTTCATAAATACTACCCATTAGTTTTTGAAAGGAAGTATTATCGGGATCTTCATCTAATTCTTTTTGGCATAAGTTTAAGGCATCTTCATATTCTTTTAGTTTAATTTTAGTTCTAATTATTCGGGAAGTTAGATAATCACTATTATTATTAAGTTCAGCCTGTTCAAAAAAATCAAGGGCTTTTTCATACTCTCTTTTATAAAAGTAAACATTACCCTTTACAATTAGGGCCCTAGAATCACCTGGTTTTTGGTTTAGTACTTCATCAGCAAGTCTTAAAGCTTCTTCCATTTTACCAATTCTTGTCATCGTATCAGCAAGACTTGACTTTAAGTATCTATTGTTAGGATAATCCATAAGAGCTGATTGTAATTCGTTTTTCGCTTCCTGATATTTATTTTTCTTTTTTAATTGAATTGTAGAATTCAAAATATCTTTAACTTGCATATAATCATTTTGAGCCATTTTAAAAACTCCTATCAGTTAAATAGTATTAAATCTTGTATATTATTATATCTATTAATGTCTATAATATCAATGATTAAATCTAATTGAAAAAATTGTAGATTATTTATTATTTTTACTTTTCATCTATAATATTGTAAAATATAAACAGACATTAAAATAATTATATATAGACGGGGGTTTTTACATGAAAGACAAAATTGATGATATTAAAGAAGATATGCAGGATTACATAGAAAAAGATATTTCCATTGATGAACAATGGATTGAAGATAAATACCCGATTGATATTGCAGAAGCTTTATCTGAAATGGAAGAAGATAGAGTGCATGAGGTAGTAAAACTTTTAGAAATAGAAGATTTGGCAGAAATTGTCGAACAATCAGAAGAAGAACTTCAAATTACTATTTTAAAATCTAAATCAAATGAAGAAATTATTGAAATATTTTCTCATATGGCGACTGATATTATAACTGATATTTTAGGAAATCTACCCATTAATATGAGTAAAAAACTATTAAGACATATGAAACAATCTGAAGCCGAAGTTTTAAAACAACTTTTAGGATATGATACAGAATCTGCTGGCGGTATTATGACCACTGAGTATATTGTATTCAATGAAAACCTGACAGTTGCAGAAGCATTAAATAAAATAAGGAATATTGGACCGAAAACTGAAATTATAGATATGATATATGTACAAAATTATAAAAAAGAGTTGGTTGGAGTTGTAGAATTAAGAGAAATCTTTAATAATTCTGATGATACCAATCTAAAAGATATTATGATCGATAATGTTATTTCAGTACTACCTGACGTGGACCAGGAAATAGTTGCCCAACAGGTAGCTAAATATGATATGTCAGCAATGCCGGTTGTTAATAAGAACAATAAATTATTAGGAATAATAACATTTGATGATATTATTGATGTAATTGAAGCTGAAAATACAGAAGATATGTTTAGAATGGTTGGTGTAGATGAAGAAGAAAGTATTAATAGTCCTTTCTTTAAGTCAATAAAGCGTAGGCTTCCCTGGCTTTTTATCAACTTAGGAACAGCGTTTTTAGCTGCATTTACAGTCGGTTTATTTGAAGATGTAATTGCTCGCGTGGCAATTTTAGCTGCTGCGATGCCAGTTGTAGCAGGTATGGGTGGTAATGCTGGTGCTCAAACTCTTTCCGTTGTAATCAGGGGAATTGCCCTGGGGGAAGTCGAGGATGAACGAAAATGGAAACTCGTAATTAAGGAAGGGTTACTCGGTCTTGTACACGGTTTAGCTATCGGAGTTTTAACAGGTGGAGTTCTCTATTTTATTACCGGTAATCCATATTTAGGAGTTATTATCTTTGCTGCTATGGTATTCAACTTATTTATAGCAGGTCTTTTTGGATTCTTAATTCCACTTAGTTTAGAAGCAATGGGCATTGACCCCGCTTTAGCGTCAGCTATCTTTTTAACCACTGCTACTGATGTCTTTGGATTCTTTGCGTTTTTAGGACTAGCAACTATATTTATTGATCTACTCATTTAATGTTTTAACAAAAATTAAAGAATATAGAAAAAAGCTAACTGGACCAGCAGTTAGCTTTTTTATTAATATTATATTTTTAAATAATTTATAGATAAATTGCTGCTCCTTGATCAACAATAACAGTGACATTTGAATGAGTTTGTAAAAGTGTGGAAGGTGTACAGGTATTAATCTGTCCACTTAAAGTCTTTTTTATTGCAGAGGCTTTACTTTCTCCAGAAGCCATAATAATAATTTTATCAGACTTAAGTATTGTTGAAATTCCCATTGTCAGTGCCTTTTCAGGCACTTTTTCTTTGCTATCAAAAAATCTACTATTAGCTTCAATAGTTTCTTCAGTTAAAGTAACAAGATGAGTTTTATCATTTAGAGTTTCGGAAGGTTCATTAAAACCTATATGACCGTTTGGTCCGATCCCTAAAATCTGAAGATCAATGCCGCCTGCATTTTTTATCTTAGTTTCATACTCGAGACATTCTCTTTCTATGTTATTTGTCATTCCATCTAAAATATGAACATTTTCTTTCTTTATATTTATATGATCAAAGAAGTTATTCCACATATAGTAATTATAGCTTTGTGGATGATCAGGTGGTAAACCATAATATTCATCCAGATTAAATGTAATTACTTTTGAAAAGTCTACCTCTCCTCTTTCATACATTTCTATTAATTCATCATACATTCTTAAAGGTGTACTTCCAGTTGGAAGTCCTAATACACTGTTTGGTTTCTCGTTTATTTGTTGTTTAACTAGATAGGCTGCTTTTTTACTAATTTTATTATAACTTTTTTCAATTAATACCTTCATCTTATCACCCTTATTCTATTAATTATCTTTAAGCTGCAATTTAATAGTTTTGATTTCAAAAAAATTGCATTTCAAAATTCAAAATATTATTTTGATAAC
>CAZXRH010000201.1:0-3636 GCA_964642575.1 uncultured Halanaerobiales bacterium | reverse complement strand
GAAACATATCTTAAAAAAGGTAGGTTAAAAGCTTCCAGTATATATGTATTAATTACCCAGGTGGCCGCTGCCGTTAAGGTCATAACAAAAGTAGTAGCCATTCCCATACTAAAAGCGGTTTCCACCTGTTTAGATACTCCTAAAAAGGGGCAAATGCCTAAAAACTTAACTAAAATAAAGTTGTTGATTAAAACAGTACTTATAAAGACAAGTACTACCACTCTCAATTCTTCCATTAGTTACCCCTCCTTTTAATCAAATTCATAATACCGACCAAAATACCAAGACTGATAAAAGCACCTGCGGGCAGGATCATAATTACCATAGGTTGGTACCAACTTCCAAGAATTTGAATTCCAAAAATAGAACCCATTCCGAAGAATTCTCGCATAGCACTTAATACTACTAAAACCCAGGTAAAACCTAATCCCATCCCCAAGGCATCAGCAATAGCCCGGTGGGTCGGATTTTTAGAAGCAAATGCTTCCTGACGCCCTAATATTAAACAGTTAACCACAATCAGAGGGATAAACAAACTGAGTGAGGCTGCAATATCAGGAAAAAATGCTTTTAAAAAGTAATCAGTAAATGTTACAAAAGTTGCGATGATCAATATAAAACTTGGGATTCTGACATTATTCGGTATGTACTTTTTAAAAAGAGAAATTACAATTTCAGAAGATAAAAGCACAAATGAGGTTGCGATACCCATTGCCAGACCATTTTCTACTGTATTGGTAACCGCTAATGTGGGACACATACCAATAACTAATACAATAATTGGATTTTCTCTCCAAAGACCATTTTTAAAATCAAGAAATAATCTTTTCAGCATTAAGCCCCACCTCCATAAGCATCTTGTATTTGTTTAACTGCACTTTCTACAATTTTTGCCACACTATTAGAAGATATTGTAGCACCAGCAATTGCTTCTACTTCCAATTCGGATTGTGGTTCTCTTTTTACTACTGTATATTCTCCAAATGGTTTATCTACATAATTACTTTTATATTCTTCGCCGGTAATTCTTGCTCCTAATCCAGGAGTTTCTTCATGTCCTAAAATTTTAATACCATAAATTTGTTCACTGTTCAAATTAACCCCAATCATTAATTCAATAACATTTTGATACCCGGGGCCAGAAGCTATCATAGCAACTCCTACTCTATTACCACCAGAATCAAATCCTTCGTAAAAGGTCTTCCCCTTTTTTTCAACCTCTTCAAATTCTTCAGCCTCTGGAATAACCGAACGAATAGCCTGCTGTCGTGCTTCAGCTTGATGTTTTTGTATATATGGATTAGTCCACTGATATACAAATGATAAAGCCACAGCCGAAATAACTCCTATTACAGTCAACGTAAGAACTAATTTACTAATTTTTGTATCCATTACTTCACCACTCCCAGAGTCCGTGGTTTTAAGTATCTATCTAATAAAGGAACTGTAGTATTCATAAAGAGAATTGAATACATAACACCCTCGGGATAACCGCCCCAAAGCCTAATAATTGCTACTAGTAATCCAGCTCCAATTCCAAAAACCCATCTAGCTCTTTTGGTTACAGGTGAAGTAACCATATCTGTTGCCATATAAAAAGCACCTAATATTAAACTTCCAGCAAAAAGATGTACAACAGGATTTGCACCGGCTAAAAATGTAACTATAATAACAGTAGAAATCATACCGGCGGGAATCCTCCAATTAATAAAACCTCGATAGATTAAGTAAGCGGCACCTAAAAGTAAAGCTAGAGCTGAGGTTTCACCAAGTGAACCTCCGCTGTTACCAATAAATAGGTTCCATATTCTAATAGCTTCACCACCTGCAATCTGACTTAATGGCGTTGCTGTTGAAACTCCGTCTACAGTCCAAGTTGTCATTAAAACTGGATAAGAGGCTGTTAAAAATGCTCTACCAATCAAAGCTGGATTAAACACATTATAACCCAGGCCTCCAAAAACCTGTTTACCCAATCCAATACCAACTACACTTCCTAAAAAAGCAGTCCACAATGGTATAGAAGGAGGTAAAGTTAAGGCTAAAAGTAAACCTGTTAAAACAGCACTTCCATCATTAATAACCATCTCTTTTTTTCTAATTTTTAAAAAAACATATTCAGTTAATACAGCTCCTAAAATGCTAACCGCCACCACCAGTAAAGCTCTAAAACCAAAAAAGTATGTAGCAGCTAAAACAGCTGGTATAAGAGCATATACAACTGTCCACATGATTTCATTAACTGAAGTTGCATCTTTAATATGTGGGTTTGGTGTAACAGTCAGCTGTTTATTATTCATAACTATCCTCCTTACTGTGATGATTTTTTCAATTTCATGTCTTCCATTTTCCCAATTCTGATATAATCTAAAAGAGGTCTATCAGCAGGACAAATATATGAACAAGAACCACATTCAATACAGCTTTGCACATTATATTCATCCAATTCATCATAACGCTCATATTGTGCTAAATCGGAAAGTTTAAGCGGTAATAGGTACATGGGACAGGAATCCACACATCTTGCACATTTAATACATGGTTTAGGATCAAACTTAGCCACATTTTCTTTATGTAAAACTATAATTCCTGAAGTTCCTTTTACAGTTGGAACATCTGTAGAATGTTGTGCAGAACCGGTCATCGGTCCACCTAATATGATTTTGCCAGGTTCACCTTCAAATCCACCGGCTTCTTCAATTAAATCTTGAATCCGAGTTCCGATTCGATAATATAGATTACAGGGTTCCATGACCCCTTCCCCGGTTACTGTAATAGTTCTTTCGATTAAAGGTTTACCTTCTGTCACAGCTTCAAATACTGCTACAGCAGTTGATATATTATTGACAATACATCCTACATCTAAAGGTAATCCACCTTCAGGTACTTCTCTATTAAGGGCAGCTTTAATCAACATCTTTTCTCCACCTTGTGGATACTTAGTATGAAAAACCCTCACATCAATATTTTCTTCCTCTTCAACTGCTTTTCTCATGTTTGAAATCGCACGTGGCTTATTATCTTCAATACCGATAAAACCTTTTTTCACACCGGCCGCCTTCATCATCAGCTTCATACCTTCAATTACTTCCGAAGAACGTTCGATCATCATGCGATTATCAACATTTAAAAACGGTTCACATTCAATACCGTTTAATATGAAATACTCAACTTCTTTATCTTCCGGTACATTTAATTTAACATGAGTAGGAAACATTGCTCCTCCCAAACCAACTATACCGGCTTCTCTTACTATGTTTCTGATATCTTCCGGTGTTAAATCTTCAACCGGTTTATCCGGTTTTAAAGATTCATCAACTTCATCTTCTTCATCAGCTTCGATGATAATAGATAATGTTTTTTGACCGGAAGGTGTTCTAATATTCTCGATGGCTTTTACTTCACCTGAAACTGAAGCATGGACAGGTGCAGAAACAAAACCATCTGCATCTCCAATCTTTTGTCCCCTTTTTACATGGTCACCCTTTTTTACCAAAGGTTCTAAAGGTGCACCAATATGTTGTTGAAGAGGTATTACTACCTCTTGGGGCCTTTTAGCATCCCTTAAAGGTTTTTCTTTTGTTAATTCTTT
Source organism: uncultured Halanaerobiales bacterium (assembly GCA_964642575.1). Lineage (GTDB taxonomy): Bacteria > Bacillota > Halanaerobiia > Halanaerobiales > M55B127 > M55B127. The sequence goes on along the minus strand of CAZXRH010000201.1, from coordinate 44 downwards.
ATGATATTCAGGATGAATCCCCTGTTTGAATGTAAGTACACTCA
>CAZXRH010000200.1:0-3666 GCA_964642575.1 uncultured Halanaerobiales bacterium | reverse complement strand
AAGACCGGAGGTGGAATAAGATGGATAATAACTTTAAAAATGAAATTACCTCCCGACCGGGTGGAGAAAATTTAATGATGTGTTACAGCTGTGGCAGTTGTACTGCAACCTGTCCCATAAGTGAAATTGATGAATCATTTAATCCCAGATTAATGATTAAAAAATCACTTCTGGGCTATAAAGAGGAAGTACTCAATAATGACGACTTATGGAAATGTATTCAATGCAGAAGATGTGTTGCTCACTGCCCACAGAATGTTAAGTTTGCCGATATTATGAGAGTATTGAGAAATATGTCGATTGAAGCCGGTTATTATCCAGAGGAACTAAAAGATAAAGTAGATAAACTGGATAAAACCGTCTATCAGTTCCGTCTCGATATCGTAGCAGAACATCTTGATGATAAAAATGATATGGAAAATAGAATAAAAGCAATGCAGAGTGGTGGTGATCGTGATGGCTAAGCCGGTACTCGTTCTGGGAGGAGGTATAGCAGGCATCCAGGCTGCTTATGACCTGGCAGAAATGGGTATCCCGGTCTATTTAGTTGAAAAGAAGCCGGCTTTAGGCGGTAAAATGGCTCAGTTAGATAAAACATTTCCAACTAATGACTGTTCTACCTGTATATTGGCGCCTAAAATAAGTGACTGCTATAACCACGAAAATGTAACCACTTTTACCTATAGTGAACTTGAAAATTTAAGGGGCACACAGGGCAACTTTACGGCCACTATCAAACAAAAACCCAGATATGTTGATGTTGATCTCTGTACCGGTTGTTCGGAATGTGTGGAAAACTGTCCGGTAACTGTTGAAGACAACTTTAATCAAGGCATTGACAGCCGAAGTGCGATCTTTAAATATCAAGATCAGGCTGTTCCAAATGTCGTAAATATTGATGCTGAAAACTGTTTAAAATTGACCAAAGGTGTCTGTGGACTATGTGAGAAAAACTGTGATAAAGGTGCCATAAACTATGATCAAAAACCAGAAACCAAAGATTTCGATGTAGCTTCAGTTGTCTTTGCAGCTGGTTATGATGCCTTTTCCGGTAATATAGTCAGTGAGTACGGCTATTTAAATTATGACAATGTGATTACCAGTTTAGAATATGAACGTTATTTAAGTGCTTCTGGTCCTACAGGTGGCCATGTAGTAAGACCTTCTGATGGAAAAGAAGCTCAAAAAATAGCCTTTTTACACTGTGCTGGTTCCAGAGATATTAGATCAGATACCAACTACTGTTCATCAGTCTGTTGTATGTATTCTATCAAACAATCAATTATTACCAAAGAACATTTAAAAGAGGCAGATTTAGACCTCTACTATATGGATATTAGAGCCTTTGGTAAGGGATTTGAAAGATATTACAATATGGCTGAAGGAACGGAAGGGATTAATTTTAAAAGAAACAGGATAGCTGAAATTGAAAAAGATAAAGCAACTGACCAAATCACTATAAAATCATTAGATAAAGATGACAATATAGAAGCTGAAAATTATGACCTGGTAATTTTATCAGTTGGCTTAAAACCGAATGAAGAAGTCAGTGAAATGATGAAAAACTTAAAAATAAGAGTTAATAAGTTCGGTTTTGCTGATGTAGATGAAGTTAATCCTTTAAAGACCAGTCGAGCTGGTGTTTATGCCTGTGGAGTAATTACTGGTCCCAAAGATATACCGGAATCAGTTATTCAGGCCAGTGGTTCTGCTGTCCTAGCAGCCCAGGATGCATTTAATAGTGAATCGGAAGAAAAAGAAGATGAACAAAAAGAAGAAAGTAAAAAACAAGAATATAGGTTTGTAGATAATGAACGGATTAAGACCGGTGTGTTTGTCTGTGATTGTGGGACAAATATTGCCGGAGTAGTTGATGTAGAAGATGTAACTGAGCGAGCTCAAGATTTACCATTTGTAGAACATGCTGAAGAAGTTAAGTATCTCTGTTCTTCTGATGGTCAGGAGTTAATCGGTCAAAGGATAGAAGAAAAAGGCTTAAATAGAATTGTGGTAGCTTCTTGTACACCCAGGACTCATGAACCGCTCTTTAAAAAAGCGGTTGCTAGAGCTGGCTTAAATCCTTACTTAATGGTTATGACTAATATTAGAGACCAAGACTCCTGGGTACACAGAGAAGATGAAGAAAAAGCTACTGAAAAAGCCTTTGATTTAGTAAAAGGTGCTGCTGCTAAAGCACGTAAAGCTCACTCCCTTCAGCGAGAAAAGATTGAAAAGATCGATAATGCCTTTGTGGTAGGGGGAGGAGTTTCAGGTATGACCTCTGCCCTTCAGATTGCTGATTTAGGTTTCCAAACCTATTTAATAGAAAAAGAATCTGAACTAGGTGGAAATGCAAATAAGCTGCTTTTAACCATGGATGGTAAACCGATGGTAAATTATATCAATGATTTAAAAGAAAAAGTCAATAATCACCCCTTACTTGATGTTTATACAAACCATACCATCGATGCAATTGAAGGTTATGTCGGAAACTACAAATTCAATTTAACTGATAATCAAAATGAAACAAGTAATGAGCTAGAAGGTGGAGTTGTAATTGTAGCCACTGGAGCAAATGAACTAACAACTGATGAATATTTAGCACAAGAAAGTGAACATGTTATCTCACAACTTGATTTAGAAGAAATGATGAAAAATAATAATATTGATCAGGACATTGATAGCATTTCCATGATTCAGTGTGTTGGTTCGAGAGAAGAAGGTCGCGAATACTGTTCAAGGGTATGTTGTACTCAAGCTGTTAATAATGCGATCTTTATTAAAGAAAGATATCCTGATATTGATATCAAGATTTTTTACCGTGAAATGAGAACTTATGGACTTTATGAAGATAAATACCGTAAAGCAAGAGAACTTGGTATTGACTTTATCAGATATGAAGTAGAAGACAAGCCTCAAGTTAAAGAAACAGATGATGGTTTAACCTTAAGTTACAAAGAACCCATTACTAAAAAAGAGATCACTGAAAAAACAGATCTTTTGGTTTTAGCGAAAGCAATGACTCCAGGAGATAGTAATGAAAGGTTAAGTAAGGCCTTAAAAGTACCTCTTAATGAAGACGATTTCTTCTTAGAGGCCCATGTTAAGTTAAGACCGGTTGACTTTGCAACAGATGGTGTCTTTTTAACCGGTTTAGCCCATGGACCGAAAAACTTAGGAGAATCGATCGGTCAAAGCAGAGCAGCAGCTAGTCGTGCTGCCTCAGTTTTAGCCAAAGATTTCCTTTTAACAGAGGCTATGGTTTCAACCGTAAACTCCAATCTATGTTCAGCCTGTGGAGCCTGTGAAGATGTCTGTGCCTTTAAAGCAATTGAGGTTAATGAAGAAAAGGGTACAGCTGAAGTTAATACAGTGCTTTGTAAAGGCTGTGGAAACTGTGCAGCAGTTTGTCGTTCCCATGCTGTGGAATTAGAAGGCTTTACCAACCAGCAGCTCTTAGATGAAATGTCTGCTCTTTTTTCCGACCGCAAGGCAAATATCTCAAAAACGGGAGGTAATCAAGATGAATGAAAATAATGAATTTGAACCAAAAATAGCTGCCTTTTTATGCACCTGGTGTAGTTATGCAGCAGCAGATCTAGCAGGCAGTAGTAGAATTCAATATCCTCCCAATATTAGAGTAATGAGGGTGCCCTGTACAGGCCG
>CAZXRH010000199.1:0-3684 GCA_964642575.1 uncultured Halanaerobiales bacterium | reverse complement strand
ACTAACCCAATATGAAGGAGATATGACAGCTGATTTAGATCAAGCTGATGGATATACACAGGGTGAGTTAAAAGACTTTACCATCAATGATGCAGGAGCTATTGTAGGATCATATGACAATGGATATAACAAGAAGTTAGCACAGATTGGTGTAGCTGAATTTGCTAATCCTGAAGGATTAAATAAAAATGGTGAAACAATGTTTACCGTTTCCAATAACTCTGGTTATCCTAAAGTAGGACCAGCCGGTAGTGGAGGAAAAGGCTTCATTTCATCCAGTAAACTGGAAATGTCTAATGTAGACTTAGCTGAACAGTTTACTAAGATGATTACTTCACAGAGAGGCTTTCAGGCCAACTCAAAAGTAATCACAACATCAGATGAAATGCTGCAGGGATTAGTTAATATAAAAAGATAAATGAAATATAAGTGGGGCCTAATTGGCTTAGGCCCCACAATCTAAACCTAGGGGTAGGTGGTTTTATGATTAAACTGGTTAGGTTAAATGGGGAAGAAGTAACAGTAAACGCAGACCTTATTGAGACAGTCAAATCAACCCCGGATACGATAGTAGAGCTTACAACACATAAAAGAATTTTAGTTGAAGAATCGGTTGATGATGTCATTGAAAAAGTAATTGATTATAAGCGTAAAATATTCAATAGTTTAATGTTGGATGAGGAGTGAATGAGATGAATTTAAGTACAGTAATAGGTATAGTAGTCGGAATAGTATTAGTAGTGGGAGCAATCTTTTTAGGCGGTAATGCTGTCATATTCTTAAGCTTACAGTCTATCATGATTGTTTTAGGTGGAACCCTTGCGGGTACCTCTGTAAGTTTCTCAATATCTGATTTAAAGAAGATGCCATCACTTCTCAAAATAAGTTTTACTGACAATGATATTGATTCTGATAACATAATTGAAATTCTAGTAAATTTAGCCAAAAAAGCAAGGAGAGAAGGTCTGCTTACTTTAGAACAGGATATTGAAGAAATCGATGATCCCTATTTGGAAAAAGGTATACAGCTGGTTGTAGATGGTACTGAACCAGAACTTGTCAAAGATATCATGGAAACAAGGCTTGCCTATATGGAATCTAGACATTCCCGGGGTAAGGCAATCTTTGATAAAATGGGACAGCTTTCACCGGCCTTTGGAATGATCGGTACTTTGATTGGTTTAATCCAGATGTTAAGTGAACTGGATGACCCCAGTAAGTTAGGTGCAGGAATGGCTGTAGCATTAATCACAACCCTATATGGTGCTTTTTTGGCCAACCTATTTTTCATACCTCTAGCAAATAAATTGAAGGTAAAAAGTGAAGAAGAGATTTTAATTAAAGAGCTTATGATAGAAGGTATTTTATCAATTCAAGCTGGTGAAAACCCGAGAATTATTGAAGAAAAGCTACAGGCTTTCTTAGCAGAAGAACAGCCTGGTAAAGAAGCCAGTGAAGAACAGGTAGATACCAGTAGAGTGGTGGGTGAAAATGCCTAGAAGAAAAAGAAAAAATAATGATGAAGAGAATAGTTCCGGTTCACCGGCCTGGATGACGACCTTTGGTGATTTAATGACCCTGCTTTTAGTATTTTTCGTTTTACTTTACTCCTTTTCTGTAATTGACTTACAGAAGTTTCAGGGTTTTATGTCAGCCTTACAAAACCAACTGGGAGTAATGGAAGGTGGTAAAACGGTAACTCAAAGCGATCTTTTAGACGAAGGGATGCAGGGAGAATATTTTAATCCTTCCCAGACCAACCTAAGCCGGGTCTATAAAAATATGCAGGGGTATATCTCGGAAAATGATCTTGAGAACAAGGTCAGTGTAGAGATGACCCAAAAAGGTCTTGTGATTAGAATGACCGGTGAAATTCTTTATGATATCGGTGAAGCAATCATTAAACCGACCGGAAAAGAAGTACTTGATGAAATAGGTAAAAATATCGAAGGTATTAACAACAATGTTAAGGTAGATGGACATACAGATAACTTACCTATAAATAATAGTCAGTATCCATCAAACTGGGAACTATCAACTGCGAGAGCAGTTAAAGTAATTAAGTATTTTATTGAAAATAGAGATGTAAATCCTGCTAGATTATCAGCAGCAGGATATTCAAAATATAGACCGCTTAAGAGAAATACTAATCCGGAAAATAGGGCGGTCAACAGAAGAGTTGAAGTTGTAATTATGAATACCAAGTTAAATCAAGATGTAGGGAGTGGATAATTTTGGCTGAAGAAGAAGGCAAAAACGGACTGATGAAATTAATCATCATTGCAGTTTCAATTATCATAGTATTATCAATAATTGGCTTTGTAATGGTCAAGTTCGTTAATCCAGAACAGATGAATTTAGGTAGTGTAACTGGTAAAGAAAAAGAAGCACAAGAACAGTCTGATGAAATTGGACCAACCCATCAGTTAGGAGATTTTACGGTAAACTTTGCGGAAGAATCGAACTATCAATTCTTGAAAGCAAGTATTACATTTGAAGTTAGTCATGATAAACTCAATGAAGAATTAAATAAAAGAAATCCTCAGATCAGAGATATGGTGATTTCTATTTTAAGATCACAGTCTCCTGAGGATATTAAAGCACCATCAACAGATGCAATAAAAACTGATATTAAGACTAAAATAAATGAAACATTAAACACAGGCGAAGTTAAAAATGTTTGGTTTACTCAATTAGTTATTCAGTAAGGAGGACCTGTAATGGCGGATTCTGAAGTTCTCAATCAAAATGAAATAGATTCACTACTATCTGCTTTAGATTCTGGCAATGTAGATGTAGAAGAAATGAAAGAAAGCAGTGAATCAGATAATGTAAAAAAATATGACTTCAGAAGGCCCAATAAGCTGTCTAAAGAACAGATGAGGACACTTCAGATGATTCACGAGAATTTTGCCAGATTACTTACAACTACATTATCCACTAGATTAAGAAGTATGGTTAGTTTTGAAGTGGCTTCTATCGAGCAACTTTCTTATAGAGAGTTTATTAGGTCACTACCTGAACCTACCATCATAGGTATTTCAGAACTTAATCCGCTGGATGGACAGTTCATATTTGAAATTAACCCCGAAGTGGGATTTACGATAATAGATAGATTATTCGGTGGCCTGGGTAAACCAATTGATGAAATAAGGGCATTTACAGATATCGAACAGGTAGTATTAAAAAAGGCACTTACTTGGATTATGGCTAATTTCACAGAAGCCTGGGAAAACCTACTTGATATTGATCCTCAGTTAAGGGAACTGGAGTCAAATCCTCAGTTTACCCAGATTGTACCTGATAATGACATGACAATCATTATTACCCTTTCAGCTGCAGTAGCTGATAGTGAGGGTCTTGTTAATATCTGTATACCATATATTATGTTAGAACCAATAGTTTCACAGCTTAATGCCCAACACTGGTTTTCTAGTACCAGGAAAGAAAAAAGTAATGAACATATTGAAAAATTAAAAGAAAGAGTTAAAAAAGCGAAAGTGAATATGTTTGCTGAACTGGGAGCTACCGATTTAACTGTAGAAGATATCCTGTATTTAAAACAGGGAGATATTGTAAAACTTAACAAAAAAGTAAAACAACCAATAGATGTAAGGGTGGGAAAAATTAAAAAGTTTAAAGCAATTCCAGGTAACTTTAATAAACATCATGCTTTAAAGATAG
>CAZXRH010000198.1:0-3698 GCA_964642575.1 uncultured Halanaerobiales bacterium | reverse complement strand
AGTACACTGCTTCTCTGATCATAAATGACCTGACGCTGTTTGTTTAAGATATCATCATACTGCAGGATTGCTTTCCTGATATCAAAGTTACGGCCCTCTACTTTTTTCTGGGCTCTCTCAATTGCACTTGTAATCATTTTATGCTGAATAGGTTGGTCATCTTCCATACCCACCTTATCCATTAAGGCTGTTATATTGTCAGAGCCAAAGAGCCTTAAAAGGTCATCTTCTAAGGAAACAAAGAACTGAGAAGAACCGGGATCTCCCTGACGTCCAGCACGACCTCGAAGCTGATTGTCGATCCGGCGGCTTTCGTGTCTTTCAGTACCTATTACATGTAGACCGCCCAAATCAACTACTCCTTCACCTAAGACAATATCTGTACCTCTACCAGCCATATTGGTTGCAATTGTAACACTATTTTTCTGACCGGCATCTTTGATAATTTCAGCCTCTTTTTTATGGTTTTTAGCATTTAATACATTATGCTGAATTCCTTTACGGTCCAACATTCTGCTTAATTTTTCAGACTTATCTATATCAACCGTACCTACTAAGAGGGGTTGGCCCTTTTCGTGTCTTTTTTCAATTTCATCAACAACCGCCCTAACTTTAGATTCTTCATCCTTAAATACAAGATCCGGTTTATTGTCTCTTATTAAAGGTTCATTGGTTGGAATTACGACAACTTCCATACCATATATTTTAATGAACTCCTCTTCCTCGGTCTTGGCTGTACCGGTCATCCCGGCCAGTTTATCATACATTCTAAAGTAGTTCTGTAAGGTAATGCGGGCAAAGGTCTGACTGCCTTTCTGGACAGAAACACCTTCTTTGGCTTCAATTGCCTGGTGTAAACCTTCACTGTATCTTCTACCTTCCATTACTCTACCTGTAAATTCATCGACAATTTTTACTTTGCCATCATCTACAATATAGTCTCTATCTTTTTTCATCAGGGTATGGGCTCTTAAAGCCTGATTGACCTGATGGTGTAATCTAAAGTTATCTTCATCAAAAAGGTTACCTACATTTAAATAATTCTCAACCTTTTCTACTCCTTCTTCAGTTAAAGTAACACTGTTGTTTTTCTCATCTAATTCATAATGTTCTTCTTCATTTAATTTCGGAATAATACGGTTGAACTTCCGGTAATCACGGGAAGTCTCCTGGACAGGACCTGATATGATTAAAGGAGTCCTGGCCTCATCAATTAAAATACTGTCTACCTCATCTAAGATGGCATAATGGAAATCATGATTGATTACCTTATCGGGATCAGTTGCCATATTTGCCCTTAGATAATCAAAGCCAAACTCATTATTTGTACCATATGTAACATCAGCATCATAGGCTTTTTTTCTCTCTTCAGCTGTCATACCGCTTAGGACAACGCCTACATCCATACCTAAAAATTCATAAATCTGGCCCATCCACTCACTATCTCTTTTGGCCAGATAGTCATTTACGGTAACAACATGAACTCCTTTACCGGTTAAAGCATTTAAATATACGGGTAAGGTAGCTACTAATGTTTTACCCTCACCAGTTTTCATCTCAGCTATTTTCCCTTCGTGAAGGGCAATACCACCCATCAGCTGAACATCAAAGTGTCTAAACTCTTCTTTAGTAGAACGCTGTGAGGCTTCTCTAACTACAGCAAATGCCTCAACTAATAGATCATCTAAAGTTTCTCCTTGTTCATATCTCTGTTTAAACTCTTCTGTCTTGGCCTTAAGCTCAGCATCAGACAACTTCTGCATCTTAGGTTCAAGTGCATTTATGTCTTCAACAATCTCACGTAATCTTTCCAACTCTTTTTCATTTGGGTCTTTAAATAAGTTTTTCACAAAATCAAACATTTTTTTACCACCTGTTTTTTTAGTAATAGTTCAAAAATTTTAAGTCAAAAGCATTACAAATTTACATTTTATTATAACACTTATTGTCTAAAATCTCAATTCAACTGTCTCTTTGTATTTACAGTTCATTTTATAATATAAATATCTTAATATTATGTGATAGACAGTAGCTTATATAAACCCAAATTTAATAATGAGATATAGAATTCCCAATATTTACTGATTAGACAAATCTTAATAACAAGGATATAGATAATCCAAATAAAATACTATAAAGGATCATTTCAAACTGAAATTTAAGAAAGTATCTTTTCATTAGATACTCTTTTTTAAAATAAACAAATCCTTCTATGTTATCAATAAATGGTGAAGCTGCAGCTAAATGAGTATAAACAAACATTAGGCTGCTAAAAAATAATAACTTAAAGATAAAAGTAAGTTCTAGTAAAGCTCCTATAACTGGCAACAGTATTACGGCCATTAATAAACCCCTTAAAATCTGGGCAGGCAAAAAATAAAAAGAAACATGGGAGCTGGACTCTTTATCAGCCATATCTCTTAGAAAATCACAGTGCCTGTTTTTGCTTTCATAAATATCTTTGCTGATTGATAATGCTATTGCACCTGCTGCTATATAAGAAATAGTATGAGCAAGTACAAAAAATAATCCAAATTTGATATATTCCATTGTTAATCTCATCTCCTAATTTTTATTATTGATAAGGAAATATTGTGGCTAAATAGTAGAATTCCTGCTTTTGTTAATACAAAGTGCAAAAATTATTGCTTAAAAATAAAAACTCCCACCTAAATATTCTAGGCAGGAGATACTTTTATTTAATCTTCAATTATCAGGTCCTGTTTTATCAAAATCTTGCGGCTGGATTGTAACTTAATCTTACCTTCCTTTTCTAAACTAGATAATTTGCGGCTTATTGTTTCCTGACTCATTCCCATCAGGTTTGCTAAACCTTCTCTGGTTAAAGGTAAAGTGATTAATATACCCTCTTCTTTTTTAATGCCATTTTCTTTTATAAGATCTTTTAATAATTTTATCGTCTTATTTTCTGCATCATCTAAGGCCAGGGAGTGAGCTTTTTCTTCAACACTCTTGAGTCGGCTGCTTAGAGCAGTCAAAAACTGTCTATTTACATCTGGATTGTTATTAATTAATTCTTCTAAATCATTTTTATTTATCAAACAGGCTGAAACTTCTGTAATTGCTCTTGCACTGTAGTTCATCTTTTCTTCTTTAAAGAGAATTAATTCTCCAAAGAAATCGCCCTCTTTGAGTAATCTAATTATATATTCTTTACCTTCCGCTGAGGTATTATATATTTTAACCTGACCTGAATTAATAATATGAATATTCTGTGCTGGTTGACCTTCCATAAAAATTATTTCGTTTTTACTGTAATGCCGATGTTTAACTAGCTTGTTCACCCTTTTTAACTGTTCAAAATCAAGTTCTGAAAAGAGCGGCACTTTTGATACACAAAGATCTTTTTTATCCATTTTGGTCTACCTTACTCGAACTACTTGATAACCAGTTGTTGAAATAGCGTCTTTTAAACCTTCTACTGATATTTTCTCTTCATCATATTCAACATTGGCTTTACCAGTTGAGAAAAAGACTTCCGCTTCTTGAACACCTTCCGTTTTATTTAAAATCTGCTGAATCTTTTTAGCACAGTCCGGACAACTTAAGTCTTCTAAATATAGTTTTTTCTTTTGCATTATAATCAACTCCCTATATTTTTTATGCTCTCAATAATTTGTTGGCTGAATCCAACCTATATCCTAAAAGTCGCATTGCATTTAAAGTAACTAATAGCA
>CAZXRH010000197.1:0-3744 GCA_964642575.1 uncultured Halanaerobiales bacterium | reverse complement strand
GAAAGGAAGCAAAATCGTGGGTTCCAACTAGTAACGGGGCTGCTTTTTTTATCTTTTTAAAATCTAACTTACTCCTAATATTATATACATAATTGCGCGTAAAAACCGAAGGAAATCTACAATTACTCAACCTGTATCGGTATAATTTTCCTTTTGCATCATGCCGAGCATGAAAATCTTGATCTACTTCTTGAGAATCAATACATATGATATCACGCGGCAGAAGACTATTTAAAGCAAATGGTATCCTTCTTACGGGTACATCGACATCTAATTGAAAATTGACAACTTGCCTTTTTGCATGAACACCTGAATCTGTTCTTCCCGCTGAAGTAGCAAGGACAAAACTCTTATTGATAATACTTAATTTTTCTTCCATTATCTGCTGGATTGTAGTATCGGTATTTTTTTGGCGCTGCCAACCGTTATAATTAGTGCCGTCATATTCTAAAATCACTTTATAAAAACGCATATCTAAACTCCTAATAAAAACTTACTACAACTGCTAAAGCTACTGATATTATAATTGCTATGATATCTCTTCGTTTGATCTCCATAATATGAAGTCGGGTTCTTTTTTTACCACCTTGATAACATCTTGATTCCATAGCTAAAGCAAGTTCATCGGCCCTTCTAAAAGCACTGATAAAGAGTGGAACTAAAAGAGGAATTAAATTCTTTGCTCTTTGAATCAAATTACCACTTTCAAAGTCGGCACCCCTTGCTTTTTGAGCCTTCATAATCTTTTCGGCCTCTTCCATTAAAGTTGGTATAAATCTAAGGGCAATTGTCATCATCATTGAGATTTCACTGGCTGGCACCCCAATTTTTTTAAGGGGTTTTAAAATATATTCAATACCATCGGTCAGCTGTAAGGGTGATGTTGTTAAAGTTAAAAGCGAAGTAAACATTATTAAAAGAAGTATTCGACTGGCCATAAATGTACCAGTATACAGTCCTTCACTTTCAATCCTTAAAAACTTCCATTGAAAGAGGACTTCTCCCCCACGTGTCATAAAAACATGTAAAATTACAGTTAACATGACTAAAAACAAGATTGGCTTAAGCCCTTTTAGTACCTTTTTTAATGGAATCTTAGATATATATATTACAACTAAGTTGAATCCTAAAAATATTGCAAATCCCCAGAAGTTTGCTATTAAAAATAGGCTGGTAATTAAAATAATTGTATTTATTATTTTAACGCGTGGATCTAAAATATGTACAATTGAATCACCGTGTACATATTGCCCTATTGTGATATCAGTTAACATTTTCTTGGCTCCCTACTACCTTTATGATTTCTTCAACTGCTTCTTCAACTGTAAAGATATCAGTCCTAATATCACAACCTCTTTCTCTTAACCGAAATAAGATCTCAGTAATTTCAGGTAATTCAAGAGAAAGTTTTTCTAATTTTTCTTTATGGCTGAATACTTCTCTGGGGGCACCATTCAGCACTATTTTACCATGGTCCATCACTATTACCCGACTGGATAATTGTGTGATTTCTTCCATCCTATGTGATATTAATATAATTGTTATATTATATGATTCATGCAGCCTTTTAAGTAGGGCTTTTAATTTTTCTCTCCCTTGGGGGTCTAAACCAGCAGAAGGTTCATCGAGTATTAGAACTCGCGGCCTCATGGCCAGAACCCCGGCAATTGCAACCCTTCTTTGCTGACCTCCCGAGAGATTAAAAGGTGAACGATCTTTAAACTCTTCAAAATCTAATCCAACTAAGTCTAAAGCCACCTTTACCCTTTTATCAACCTCGTCTTTATCTAAATTAAGGTTTCTTGGTCCAAAGGCAACATCATCATATATTGTTTCTTCAAATAACTGATGTTCTGGATATTGAAATACTAAACCAACTGTTTGACGAACATGTTTCAAATCAGCCTTTTTTTCAGTAGTATTAATTCCATCAACATAAATAGTACCGGATGTTGGCTCAATCAAACTGTTAAACATTTGGACAAGTGTAGTTTTACCAGATCCTGTATGACCAACAATGCCAATAAATTCATGTTCATCGATCTCTAGATTTACATTATCTAAAGCTTTAATTGACTGTTCCTGATCATATATATGGGTTACGTTCTTAATTTCAATTAGCATAAGGCATCCACCAACCCATCTATGGTTAAAATATCGGGTATATCAATACCCTTTTTCTTTAATCCATTCGCTACTTCCATGACAACAGGAACATCCAGATTTATGCTTCTTAAATAATCTATCTCTTGAAATACTTCAGTAGGTGGACCCTGTGATTCAATTTCTCCTTCATTCATTACATAAACTTTATCAGATATACTGGCTTCTTCCATAAAGTGAGTAATTAATATTATTGTAATGTTTTTTTCTTCATTTAAAAATTGTATTGTATCTATTACTTCTTTTCTACCCTGAGGATCTAACATAGCTGTAGGTTCATCTAAAACAATACAGCTGGGTTCCATAGCTATAATACCGGCAATTGCAAGCCTTTGCTTTTGACCACCAGATAGCTTATGAGTTTCATGGGTTTCATAACCCGTAAGATCTACTAAGTCTAAAGCATGGTCTACTCTTTTTCTTATTTCACTGGAGGGTATCGCAATATTTTCCAAACCAAATGCCACATCATCTTCAACCATGGTGGCAACAATTTGGTTGTCTGGATTTTGAAAGACCATACCAACATTTTTTCTAATATCCCAGATCCTCTCTTTATTTCGTGTATTTAAGCCTTCTACTACTATATCTCCTTTATCAGGTCTTAAAAGAACATTGAGCAGTTTGGCCAGGGTTGATTTACCCGAACCATTAGCTCCAATAATGGAAACGAAGTCTCCCTGTTCAACTTCAAGATTTATATCCTTTAAAGCTGGCTCCTTTTGACCATGATATTTAAATTCCACATTTTTTAGTTCCAATAAACTCATAAAATACACCTACTAAAATTGACTAAGTATAATTACTCTTCTTCCACCAGCTTAAGTAAAGCCATCTCAGAAGCATCTCCGCGTCTGGGATAAAGCTTAATAATTCTGGTATAGCCACCCGGTCTTTCCATATAGCGGGGAGCTATTACATCAAACAGTTTTTCAACAGCTTCTTTATCATTTAATTTACCCATTGCCTGTCTTCTGGCATTAATGTCGTTCTTTTTAGCCTTTGTTATTAACTTTTCTGCAATTGGTCTTAATTCTTTGGCTTTGGCAATGGTTGTTTTTATCTGTTCGTTTTTATATAAGCTAATTAATTGGTTTTTGAACATAGCTTTTCTATGAGAACTCTTTTTGTTAAGTTTGCGCTTTCCCATTTCAATCTCCCTCCTTTAAACCTCTGGCTCTTTTAAACTTAAATCTAATTCGTCTAATTTATCTTTGATTTCCTGTAAGGATTTTTTACCTAAGTTTCTTACATTCATCAAGTCATCTTCAGTTTTTTCTACTAATTCACCGACATCATTAATTCCGGCTCTTTTTAGACAGTTTGAAGAACGAACTGAAAGTTCAAGCTCTTCAATAGTAGTCTCTAATACCTTGTTTTGTTCTTCTTCTTCTTGTTCTACCATGATTTCTACATCTTCTATTTCATCAGTAAGATTGATGAATAGTTCAAGATGCTCTACCATGATTTTAGCACCAAGACTAATTGCATCATCAGGGGTAATGCTACCATTAGTTTCAACTTCGATAACAAGACGGTCATAGTCAGTTACCTGTCCAACTCTTGTATTTTCAACTCTGA
>CAZXRH010000196.1:0-3808 GCA_964642575.1 uncultured Halanaerobiales bacterium | reverse complement strand
ATAAAACAGACTCTTTACTGTATTGACAAAGACTAAATATTAAAGATTTAAGAGAATTAATGCTTGAAGAAGATGGTTTTGCTTACACTATACCACCCTTTATGATTGGAACTGGTATCATTGCAAATGTTGAAGACGCTTTAATTAGTTCCATTGAAATATCTGCAAATACAATTAACCATGCTTATCAGGATGGTATTTTAGTCACTAGTTATGATAATTGTGACAGTAATAGCATAAAAATATATGATAACAAAATAAAAGAAGTTGGTACCGCTTATATGGATTATTATTTCGATTATAGGCTTACAGGATCTCGTAGTCCAACTGAATATGATTATTTGAATAATGGTATTACAGTTGCTGTTTTAAATGAAAATAAAATCAATATTTTAAGTAGTGACGAAACAAATAAAGTAGATATCTCAATTGAAAACAATCATATTGGAAAAACCTACAATAATGGTATTTCAGTCATAAACATTGGAGCTTTGACTAATACACAAATATCTAATAATAATGTGGGATTAACTAGGAATAACGGAATTAGTTATAGAGAATTAGGTATGTATATGAAAAATGAAATGATACTGCAGCAACAAGCAGTTCCTATATATAATCAATTAGACATCTCAGATAATAATATAGATCATGCTCTGCAATATGGTATAGCAAGTTATAATAATGATTTCACCGAAATTCTATTTGAAAACAACAGCATAGTACAAGCTGCCCAAGGGGGTATAGTATATTTCAGTGATCTTAATAGTAAAAATATAAAAATTTCTGGTAACATCTTTGGAGAAAATGTTAAACCACAGATTATCCCTTATAGAATCCTAGAAGATAATTAGAATTAAATGATAAATATAAAAAGAGGCCTCTTAGCTCAGAGGCCTCTTTTTTATTCAATGTAATAGCTTTTTTATAACTTCACATTCTCAATATAGACTTCAATATCTCCTCCACAGACCCAACCAATCTTAGCTGCTTCCTTTCTGGTTAGGCTGAAAGAGATTCTGCCTGATTTTCCTTCTTTAAGTAGATCTAATGCTTTACTTATAATTTCTTTTTCCTGGTTTCCTCCCCCAATAGTTCCATGTGTTTCTCCATCCGGATAGATGATCATACTTGTTCCCACATCGCGGGGAGCGGAGGATTTAGCATCCACAATAGTTGCTAGTGCCAGGCTATCATATTTATCTTTTGAATCATTAATCTTTTCAATCAGTCTTTTATTCATCTTTTTGCCTCCTTACCTGAACTATTTCACCCATAATTGCTACTGCAATTTCAGCTGTGGTTTCAGCTCCAATTGAAAGTCCAATAGGAGTGTGCACAGTATCAAGTAATTCTTCACTTACATTATCAACTTCTCTTAACTTATCGAAGACTTCTCTAATCTTTTTGGAACTACCAATCATACCAACATATTTACAGTCTGAATCAATTGTGCTGCTGAGCACTTCATAATCAAACTGATGGCCTCTTGTGATGATTACAATATAATCATTTTTTTCTGGTTCATAGTCTTTTAAGTAGTCTTTATATTGCTCTATTATGATATGGTCTGCTTCTGGAAATCTTTCTTTATTTAAAAATTCATCTCTATCGTCAATAATGGTAATTTCAAAGTCCATTAGACTTGCTATCTTAGACACTTGATTGGCAATATGGCCAGCACCAAATAATACTAACCTTGGATTATCAGTTACTGGTTCAATATATAATTCTAGGTCACTCTTATCTTTTATGTTAAGTTCTTTTAGTTCAGGATTATTCATTTTTATGATCTTATCTTTGCCAACTTCGTTTATTACTTCATCTAATGACTCTTTTTGATCTACACTGCTGTATATGGCTTTTTCTTTACTCAAAGCAAATTTAAGTCCTTTAAGTTCAGATAACTCTCCGTCTGCTTCTATGATAGTTCCTACATATACATCCTTAGATTTTTCCATAAGTTTATTTAGATTATTGTAAAAGTTTAAATCCATTTTTTTCACCTCATTATTAATTGTTTAACCTATTTTCCATATTCATTATATGACATATCAATTCCTTTTTAAAATATTTACAAATATTTTGATTAACTTTTGTTCTTTTTCTCTTGGCTTTTCTTGATTACTTTTAAACCTTCTCTTTTGCTTAAGTTAGATAACTCATGAGAGTTAATAAAATCCTTGACAGCTTGGGGATCAGTCCTTGAATATTCTCTTAAACACCATCCAATTGCTTTTTGAATAAAGAATTCATCTATATCTTTTAATTTCTTAATATTGTTAAAAAGCATTTCTTGATCTGTCTCTTCTTTATATGCTAATTGGAATAATAGGGTAGTTCTCTGCAGCCATATATTATTTGATTTCAACCATTTATTGATAAATTCATCCCTGAATTCAGGATAGCTTTGAAAATATCTGCCAACCAGTTTTTTGGCTATAAAATCTACAGTATCCCACCAGGATTTGTTTTCAATCATATATGCCATCAGTTTTATATCACCAATACGAAAATCATTTTTGTAACGTTCAAATAACTCCATAGCAAAGTATTGTAATTCTCTTTGTTCTTCGGACCAGAGTTTTATAATTACTTGACTTAATTTTGAATGGGGAGGACGTTTATCCATTTTCTGCAGGCTGCGGCTTAACTTTCTGCGTTCGGTAGCCTGAATTCCATAAAACTCAAATTGTTCTCTCATATATTTTTCCATGTCAACTGCTTTGTTGTCATCTTTATTTTCTTCAAATACTGTCTTAACTTTATTTACATATTCATCTGCAGAAAAATCATTAACCATTATCTTTACCCTCCAATTTAATATTAAAGTCCTTTTTGATAAATTGTCCCGGCTTTATTTTAATAAGTTGATTCTTTACTCCATTTTGTCTGTATTTATTATACCTGTTTGGCAGCTTTATTTCCAATACTAATGTTTCCTCTTCATTCCAGTTAGAAAAATTATTGATTTTTAAGTGGTAAAAACCATTTTGATCCACTTCAATAATTCTTCCATCTGAGGTTATGACCTTCGGTCTTTCTTTATTATCAATTAATGGAAGGTTCTTATTTTTGAATAATAAAGAAACCTTTCCGATAATTAGGGCTGAATAATCCCTTTGCTTTGGTTTTATTTTAATTTCTGTAACTAATCTATTTGATACCTGTATCTTTTTATCTGTACTATAAGCCATGATTGTATTTTGATAGGTCATCGTGTTATTAAAGTGGGATCTGGGATTTACATAAAAACTGACCTCAAAAGCTTCCTGGGGTTTTAACTTAACATTATTTAGTCTTACTGTATTTTCATCTTGAATATAGTTAGTTTCTATCAGTGGTTTACTAATCATAATACTGTCTTTTCTAAGCTTTAATCTATTATCCACATCAATTTTGATAAATGCATCAGTCAGTTCATACTTTGATCTATTTTTAATTTGATAATTTAGTTTACATAATCCAAACTGTTCTTTCTTTTCTATTTTAGATATTCCTGATAATATTATAGGACTGTCTAATTCTTCAATTGGCGGCCGAACTGGTTCAACTAAATGTTCAGCATCTGTAATTTTGAAATTAGAATAATTCACCTTATCCTGAGAATAACTGAAAAAGCCGAATTTACCTTTCGGAAATTCTCCTGTAATATTTATGATTTCCTTACCATTAATACTAAGTTTAAAGTTGTTGGCTAAATATTCGACCCGAAAGTTATATTCTTTTTCTTTTTCCCAACCTGTTCCAGAAGCTCTTCCATCAAAAAGTAATTGCCCAGGTACCGTGTTATAATCAAAGGTTTTAT
>CAZXRH010000195.1:0-3880 GCA_964642575.1 uncultured Halanaerobiales bacterium | reverse complement strand
TTGAAGAACTTTTAAATATCCCGGGTTTAGGTCCTAAAACAGCCGGTAAGTTTTTAGAAGAACTAGAAATTAGTAATATTGAAGATTTAAAAAAAGCTTTACAGGCAAAAAAGATCAGAGAGTTAAAAGGTATGGGAGCGAAAACAGAAGAGAACCTTTTAGAAGCACTGGAAGAGTATGAAGAGTACACCAGTTTTATTAACCTAGATAAAGCTTTAACTACTGCTGAGAAGTTAATAAAAGAATTAAAAGATAAATCTGATGAAATAAGCGAGATCGAGACCGCTGGTAGTACCAGGCGTAAAAAAATTAAAATCGGTGATCTTGATATTTTAATGTCTGTTAAAGATAAAAAGGACCATAATTTGTTAGAAACCATTAAAAACTTAAGTCCAATTAAGGATATCCTTTTAGAAGGAGATACTAAAATTTCAGGCCGAACTAAAGATGGCTTACAGGTTGACTTTCGGATTGTTAATCAAGATGAATATCCTGCTGCCCTTTTATACTTCACCGGTTCTAAATACCATAATGTCCGCCTAAGACAGATTGCAAAGGATAAAGGATATAAGTTAAATGAGTATGGTGTCTTTGAAGGTGAAGAGCGCCTTGCGGCTGATTCAGAACAAGAAATCTATAAATTACTTGATTTAAAGTACATGGAACCTGAAATAAGGGAAGATCAGGGAGAGATCGAAGCATCTCAAAATGATGAACTACCTGAATTAATTACCTTAGATGATATAAAGGCAGACTTTCATGTCCATTCAAATTATAGTGATGGGGCAATGACAATTAGGGAAATGATAGATGCTGCTAAAAAGCGGGGCTATCATGCAGTTGCTTTTACAGACCATTCTCAATCTCTCAATATAGCCAATGGCCTTTCAGTTGAAAGGGTCAAAAAGCAGTGGCAGGAGATTGAAGAGATCAGAAAAGATTATCCGGACTTTTTAATATTAAAAGGGATTGAAGTTGATATTAAAAAAGACGGCAGCTTAGATTACAGTGATGAAATACTATCTGGTTTTGATCTTGTAATTGCCTCTGTCCATGCCAACTTTAATCTTTCTGCTGATCAAATGACGGAACGGATAATTAAAGCAATAGAAAGTCCCTATGTAGATATCCTAGGTCATCCAACTGGTCGTATGTTAGGACAGAGACAGCCCTTTGAATTCGACTTTGACAAAGTCCTTAAGGCAGCTAAAGAAAATGATGTAGCGCTAGAAATTAATGCTTCACCTTCCCGTTTTGATTTAAATGATACGATGGCTCGCGATGCTTTAAGGGAAGGTGTAAAAATTATTATAAATACCGATTCACACCACAGTGATCAGTATGAATATATGAAATACGGGATCTGTATTGCCCGCCGAGCCTGGGCTGAAAAGCAAGATATCATAAACACATATTCAATAAAAGAGATCAAGGAACTATTTGAGGTGAAATAAAGTGAACAAACACAGTATTGATGTATTAGAATTAAAAAAGATAATGAATGAAGTTAAAGATCAGGCTGAAACCTCTCTTGGGCAAAAATTAGTCTCAGAGTTAAAACCATATAAAGATTTAGACTATATCAAAGAGAGGTTAAAAGAAGTAACTCAGGCAAAAAGAATCTATGAAGATTACAGTAAACCACCTTTTGGTGGTGTTAAAGATATTAGAGAGTTTTTAAAAAAGGCCAATAAGGAAGTAGTTTTAACCATCAAAGAGTTAATTGATATTGAAAACACCTTAAACGCCTTTCGCAACAACCGTAAGTTTTTTAATGATATCAGAAATGATGTAGACCAGCGCTTAATTGAAAGAGAATATAACTTAATATTTGCAATTGGAGAAGAGATTGATGTTTTTGATGACTTGCAAAATGAAATTAATCGCTGTATAGACTATTCTGGTTTTGTTAAAGATGAAGCTTCCCCCAAACTAAAATCTTTAAGAAATAAGTTAGAAAGTATTGAAAACAGGGTAAGAGATCGTTTAGATAGTATAACCAAAAATAGTAAGTATCAGAATATGCTGCAGGAAGCAATTGTAACCAGACGAGAAAACCGTTATGTAGTCCCGGTCAAAAAAGAATACCGTAATTCCTTTGACGGGATAGTACATGATCAGTCTTCTAGTGGGATGACCATTTTTATGGAACCGATGGAAGTTGTTAAGTTAAATAATGAACTGCGTGAGGTAAAAGAAGAGGAAGAAAGAGAAATCTACCGCATCTTACAACAACTAACCTATCAGGTAGCTGGTTTTGCTGAAGATATCAAAGATTCATTAAAACAGGTTACCATCTTAGATCAAATCTTTGCTAAGGCCAAATACAGTGAAGAAGTTAATGGAACAGCCCCCAGTCTTAATGATGAGGGCATCATTAAGATTAAAGAAGGGCGCCATCCCTTACTTAAAAATGAACCGGTTCCAATCACGATTGAAGCTGGCGATGGTTTTAATAATCTGGTCATTACAGGACCTAATACAGGTGGTAAAACTGTAAGTTTAAAAACGGTCGGGCTTTTTGTCCTTATGGTCCAAAGCGGTTTACACATTCCAGCCGCAGAAGGCAGTCTGATTGGTGTATTTAATAAGATTTTTGCTGATATCGGGGATGAACAGAGTATTGAACAGAACTTAAGTACTTTTTCTTCTCATATGAATAACATTAATACCTTTTTAGAAAAAGCAGACTCCAAGAGTCTGATCCTTTTAGATGAACTGGGAGCCGGTACAGATCCCAGAGAAGGTGCAGCTTTAGGCATTGCAATATTAGAGAAGTTAAAATCTAAAAATGCAATTACAATCGCTACAACTCACTATAGTCAATTAAAAAGTTATGCTTACTCCTTTCCTAATGTTGAAAATGCTTCGGTTGAGTTTGATTTAGAGTCTTTAAAACCAACTTACCGCTTAATCATGGGGGTACCGGGTGGTAGTAATGCCTTTGAAATAGCCTTAAGGTTAGGACTACCAGAAGAAATTGTCAAAGAAGCTCGCAAACTTATTGATAAAAAAGAACTGGAAGTTGAAAATATAATTACAGAACTCAATAATGAACGCAACCACTATCAGGAGTTAAGAGAAGAAGCAGAATATAACCACCGTAAAGCAAAACAAATGAAAGAAGAATATGAAGAAAAGCTTAAAAAATTAAAAGAAGAGCAAAAAGAAACAATTAGAGAAGCCAAACAAAAAGCAAAACAGATCATAAAAAGAGCTGAAAAGAAAAGTAAAAATATTATTAGAGATCTTAAAGACAAGGCACAAGCAACTCGGCCTGAACTGGACCGGGAAGCAACTGAAATTAATAAAGAACTAAAAGAGTTTAAAAGTGATTTAGAAGTAAAAAGAGAAGAAGAATCTGAAGAAGAAAGTAAAGAAGAAATCAAAAAAGGAATGACTGTCAGAGTTAAAAACCTCGGTAAAAAGGGCAGAGTTGTTGACTTTGAAGGAGATAAAGCTATTGTAGAAGCCGGTGTGATGAAAATCAATGCTGATGTTGATGATTTAATCCCAATCGAAATGCCGGATGTCCATAAAGATCGGATGGTTAAAAAATATCAGGTTAAAAAGAATCAGGCAACTACAAACAGCCTGGATTTAAGAGGTATGCGGTATGATGAAGCACAGCGTAAGCTTGATAAGTACCTTGATGACGTCAGATTGGCTGGATACAGCACAGTGGAAGTTATTCATGGTAAAGGCACAGGAGCCTTAAGAAAGGCCGTTGAAGAGGTTTTAGAAGGCAATAAACACGTAGACGGTTATCGCTATGGAAATCAAAGTGAAGGTGGTATGGGTGTAACCATTGTTAGTTTGAAATAAAATATATCTATATTAGATAATATCTTCATTAAACAGACCATTTATATTATATAAG
>CAZXRH010000194.1:0-4013 GCA_964642575.1 uncultured Halanaerobiales bacterium | reverse complement strand
CTGCTTCATCTACCGAATAATCAATACGGTTGTTAATAATTAAAGTTAACATTCCGTGGTAGATGTAAGTTATCATATTGTCAACTTCTTCTGCTTTTTCTTTTGTCAAGTAATCATTATCAATTAATGGTTTAGAAGCAATAGAAGCACGACGAGATAAATCTGGATCTAAAAGCATTGGTACTAATCTTTCTGGTGGATCTCCTAACTTTTCAGGGAAAATTTGAAAGTATTTTTCCATAAGAGTTTCAGGATGGTCACCAAGTTCATCAGTAAAAATTGCATAATATATTTGAGGCGTTTCAAAGGAATATTTACAGAAACATTCCCACATAAGGATGAATTTTTCAATTTCATCTTCGCCTTTAGAAATATAATCAGGCATAGCCTGTATGTAATTACTTAAAAAATCTAGGGAAGCAAAAAAGATAAGCTGCTTATAATTATCAAAATAATTATAAATCGTGGCACTGTTGTAGCCGGCTCTTTTGGCTACATTTCGTATTGTAACATTTTCAATACCTTTTTCTTCAATAACTTCTTTGGTGGCCTGAATAAAATATTTCAGGATCCGTTTTTTCTTAATGTCTTTACTGTCGATATCGATCACAACAATCAGCCCTTTCTTTTGTTAACAAATAAACTAATCATGATTATTTACAGTAAGGATATAATAAATTGAATATAATTTCAAGAATTGTTGACTTTAAGACTTTAGTTTAATACAATTATGATGTATGTGAATATAAGAATCTAATTAATAATATAGAGGGGGAAATAAAAGTGAGCAATACATATGACCTAATAATTATCGGAGGCGGCCCAGCAGGAATGTCAACAGCTATTTATGGTTCCCGTTCCCGCCTCGACACATTAGTGTTGGAAGCAAAAAGAAAGACAGGTGGACAACCTGCAACTTACCATGATATGGAGAACTATCCAGGTGTACCTGAAACAACCGCTCAGGAGCTTATGGATAATTTCCGTGAACATGCAGAAAAGTTCAATACAGAATTTAAAAGAGGAGAAGTACAAGATCTTACTGTAAATGGTTTCGAAAAAGTTGTTACAACTAAAAAGGGTGAAGAGTATAAAGCAAAAAGTGTAGTTATAGCTACCGGAGCAGAACCCAGGAAACTTGGCATCGAAGGTGAAGAAGAACTTAAAGGTAAAGGTGTATCATACTGTGCAACTTGTGATGCTGATATCTTTGAAGGACTTGATGTTGTAGTTATTGGTAATGGTAATTCTGCAGTTGAAGAGTCAATCTATCTAACCAAATTTGTAAATAAGTTGACCATGATTGTTATCCATGATGAAGGTGTAATGGATGCCGAGAAGATATTACAGGAAAAGGCTATGGAAAATGATAAGATTGAATTTGTCTGGAACTCTGTTGTAGATGAAATTAAAGGTGAAGAAATGGTTGAAGGTGTTGTTCTTAAAAACATTAAAACCGGTGAAAAATCTGAACTGGACTGCCACGGAGTATTCTTCTTTGTGGGACGTGTTCCAAATACAGATTTCCTAAAAGATACTGTTGAACTTACCGAACATGGTTATGTTGACACAAATGATGAAATGGAAACTGACCAACCCGGTGTATATGCAGTAGGAGATGTTAGAAATAAAGTCGTAAGACAGGTTATCACTGCCGCTGGAGATGGAGCTACTGCAGCTGTAATGGCACAAGGCTATATTGAAGAAGAAGAATACTGGCAAAAGAATGTAATTGAGTCTGATGAACCAGTTCTTGTTGGCTTTTGGAGTGTAACCCATCAGGACAGTATGGACATGATGAGTGAAATAGAATGTATGAACTCAGATGAAATGGACTGCAGATTTGTTAAAATTGATACTTATAAAAACAGACTAATTTCAAACCGTTATGACATTGAAGAGATTCCTACAGTTGTTAAAATTGTTGATGGTGAAGTAGAAGAAAAACTTGTTGAACCCACTGTAGAAGAGATTAGAGAAATTTTATAATCAAATAAACGGGAGGTAAAAAAACATGTTAGAACTAGGAAAAGAAAATTTTGAAGAGGAAGTACTTAATTCAGAAGGTATTGTTTTAGTAGACTTTTGGAGTGAAAACTGTGACTTATGTTTAGACTTAATGCCTGAGGTAGAAGAATTAGCAGAAGAATATGGTGACCAAGTTAAGTTTGCTAAACTTGATATTAAAGGTAATAGACGTCTAGCTATCGGTCAAAAAGTATTAGGCTTACCTTCAATCGTATTATATGAAGATGGCGAAAAAGTTGAACACTTAAGTGGAGATGAAGTAGAGGCAGAAGATATTAAAGCGGCAATTGAAGAAAGAATATAAGAATAAATAAATCAAAAATTAGCTCTTCTCCACAAGGGGAAGAGCTTATTTATGAAAAAATTAACGGAGGTGGAAACATTGAGTTTTCCAGTAATTAAAGGTTCAAGTTATATACTTGTTCACACACCAAACATCTTAAAGCAAGGTGGTTCTACACAGACCACAACTCGTGCTAAAAATCCTAATGATGAATATTTAAGTAAAATGGACGAACACTTACGTAGTTTTGAAGAATTTGTAGGATATGCTCCTAATCAGGCATATATAGGTAATATTTTACCTAATGATCTAGATGATATTGATACTCCCTGGTATGAAAGTGACAATCTCTTAGAAGCAAAAAAAGAGGGCGAATTGGGAGAAATCATGTCAGAAGATGTCTTTATTCCACTTGTTAAACACGTTGACGTTTTTGATCTAGTTAAGCTAACAAAAGAATTTACTAAAAAAGGTCAAAAGTTAGTTGATGAACATCCTATCTTAAAAGATATGGATATTGACTTAGGTGAAGGTGAAGAACTTTCCGATGTAGAAAAATTAGTTGAAGAACACGCTGAACCATTTTATTTAGATAATAAATTGGTGGGTTGTGTTAAAAGTGCTCATGAAACCGATATTAACTTAAATGCTCATGTTATTTATGAAAATCTAATTGGTAAAGCTTCTGCAGTATTAGCTATGAAAAATCTCGAATATAGAAATAATATTGACATTTCTGAAGTAGACTATATTTTAGAATGTTCAGAAGAAGCTTGTGGTGACATTAACCAACGTGGTGGCGGTAACTTTGCTAAAGCGATTGGTGAAATGGCAGGTGCAACTGATGCAACTGGTTCAGATGTAAGAAGTTTCTGTGCTGCTCCTGCTCATGCCATGGTTAATGCAGCCGCCTTAGTAAAATCAGGTGTATATGACAATGTAGCTGTTGTGGCAGGTGGCTCTGTTGCAAAATTAGGTATGAATGGTAAAGACCATGTTAAAAAAGATATGCCTATCTTAGAAGACGGACTAGGTGGCTTTGCAATTTTAATCTCTGAAAATGATGGTGAAAGCCCAATTCTTAGAACAGATATTGTAGGCCGCCATAAAGTTGGTACAGGTTCATCACCCCAGGCTGTAATTAGTTCCTTAGTAACTGATCCATTAGATGAAAATGATATTAGTATCAAAGATATAGATAAATATTCTGTTGAAATGCAAAATCCCGAAATCACTAAGCCAGCTGGTGCCGGTAATGTACCTGAATCTAACTATAAGATGATAGCAGCTTTAGGTGTCAAAAGAGGCGATCTTGAACGTAAAGAACTTATGAACTTTGTTGAAGAACATGGTATGCCTGGTTTTGCACCTACTCAGGGTCATATTCCATCTGGAGTTCCTTTTGTAGGACCAGCTGTTAAGATGATTGAAAGTGGCGATATTGACAATGCAATGATTATCGGTAAAGGTAGTCTTTTCTTAGGAAGAATGACTAACCTATTTGACGGAGTTTCCTTTGTAATGGAAAGAAACGAAGGAGAAACTGAAGAAAAGGCCGCTGTAAGTGACGAAGAAATTAAAAGTATGATTGCTGATGCCATGCGTAAAATGGCTGAAAATATGACCGGCGAGTCTAATTGAGGTGAGTGATATGGCAGATAAAACAAAAGAAAAAGTAGCTGGAATTTTTAATGAACTGGCA
>CAZXRH010000193.1:0-4060 GCA_964642575.1 uncultured Halanaerobiales bacterium | reverse complement strand
TCTTCTCCAGTAAAAACCAGGAATCCAGCTGTCTAGAATAAAGAAAATACCAAGCCCGACTAATATTAGCCCTACGATCCTTTTGCGTTGTTCTTTACTTTTTTTTTCCTCTTCGGGAGTTTCTTCTTTGGCTTTATATTCCCCTTCTTCATCTTCACCTTCAAAATCTACATCATAGACCTCTTCTTCACTACGACTAGTTGTGCTTTCGGTTCTTTCCGGAATAATAATCCAGGCGATGATATATGCTATAATTCCTGCACCTTCAATTAAGGCAAATAAAACAAATGCAAGTCTTACTAGGGTTGAATCAATACCAAAATATTCCGCTATACCTCCACAAACACCTCCGATAATCTGATCTTTTCTTGAACGATACAATTTCTTAGCCATAATTATCCTCCTTTACATAATCTTTAAATTTTAATATTTTTATGATTAATAATAATATTAACCGGGATGAATATGAACAATAACTTCTTTTACCTGTTCACATTCTTTAAGTAACTCATTTCTTACTTTTACAGAAATATCGTGACCTTCTTTGACTGTTAAATCAGCATCTACAACTATTCTTAAATCTACATAAAGGTCAACCCCACTGTAATGTGCACGCAGTTCTTTTATATTTTTAACACCATCAACTTTATTGACAGCCTTTCTAATTTCCTCACTGTCTTCTTCAGCTGGTGCTTTTACCATCAAAGAATTTATAGCATCTACAATAATATTCCAGCCCACTCTAATAATTAAGGCAGCTACAATAACTCCGGCAATTGGATCTAAAATGGGGACTCCCATATTAGCTCCTAAAATACCGACCGCTGCTGCAATAGATGAAATAGCATCACTTCTATGATGCCAGGCATCTGCAATTAAAGCCTGATTATTGGTCTCTTTACCAACTTTATGGGTATATCGAAACATAAGTTCTTTGATTATTATTGAAGCAAGGGCTGCCCAGAAACCATATATGCCGGGAATACCAAAATTTTGATTTAAGATCTGTTTAAATATATTGTATCCTAAAGTTAAACCCGTAAGTAATAAAAGAATGCCCAATATCTTGGCAGCTATTGATTCGGCCTGTCCATGACCATAATGGTGGTCAGCGTCAGGTGGTTTACTTGAAACATAGATCGCTATTAAAACCGCTAGTGTAGAGGCAACATCTGAAACAGAATGAAAACCATCTGCAATCAGGGCAGAACTGCCTACTAATGTTCCAATGACAATTTTCAAAACTGCCAGAAAAATATTGCCTACAATTGTTATATATGATATCTTTTTTCCCTGGCTGTATCTATCCATTTTAATCAACTCCAAATATTAAAAGGATTTAGCATTTAAATCTTGAATATTAATAATCAATGAATCTTCAAATGAAATAGGTGATTTTCTTGTCAATAACAACAATTGTACTTTTATGTATGGTCGGATTTGCAGCAGCTTTTTTGGATTCTATAGCTGGTGGTGGTGGTATATTAACTGTACCCGCTCTCATGGCGGCTGGTTTACCTCCCCATCTCACTTTAGGAACCAATAAGTTTTCTGCTACCAATGCTTCTTTTACAAGTACTTTAACATTTTTAAACTCTAAAAAAATTCATATCCCTTTAATAAAATATATACTCCCCTTTAGTTTTTTTGGGGCAGTCTTAGGGGTTAGAACCGTACTGCAAATCAATGAAGAATACTTAAGAATAATAATACTTGTATTATTAATATTTGTGGCTTTAAACACCCTTTTTAACAAGAATGTCGGTACTCAAAACAACTTTCAAGGTGTAAATAAAAAGACTATTGTAATTGGTTGTATCGTAGGCTTTACAATTGGCTTTTATGATGGTTTCTTTGGGCCAGGTACCGGTTCCATTTTACTTTATGCCTTTATCCGTTTTTTTGAATTTGACTTTACAATCGGAACCGCTAATGCGCGTATTTTAAACTTTACAAGTAATGTAACTTCACTTATCCTTTTTGCTTATTATGGACGTATTGTTTATGCAGTTGGAATTCCAATGGCGCTCTCTATGATTTTAGGAGCTTTTTTAGGAACCCGGATGGCTATCAAACACGGTGGTAAATTAATAAAGCCTATTTTTGTCACAATGTCCTTAGCTATTGTAGTGAAACTATTTATTGATACTATTTAATTATTCAAAATACATGTCTTCATCTGCATTATTAAACTGAGTTTTATATAAACGGTTATATACCCCACCATCTTTATTAATAAGTTCCTGGTGGGTACCTTTTTCTACAATCCCATCTTCTGTTAAAACAATAATTTTATCAGCATTTTTTACTGTAGATAATCGATGTGCAATCACAAGGGTTGTTCTATCCTTTGAAAGACGATCTAAAGAGGCCTGAATAATTTTCTCGCTTTCATTATCAAGTGATGAAGTTGCCTCATCTAAAATTAAAATCGGGGGATTTTTCAAAAAGGATCTTGCTATTGAAATTCTTTGTTTTTGCCCTCCCGATAACTTTACACCTCGTTCACCAATTTTGGTTTCATAGCCATTACTTAGGTTTAAAATAAATTGATGAGCATTTGCTTTTTTGGCAGCTTCCTTGACCTCTGCTTCCGTAGCATTTGAATTTCCATATAAGATGTTGTCTTTTATATTTCCATTAAAAAGAAAAACTTCCTGCTGAACGATACCAATATTTTCTCTTAAGGACTCGAGACTAATGTCCGTGATACTAGTTTTATCAATGGTTATCTGGCCACTATCCAATTCATAAAAGCGGGGAAGTAAGTTACAAAGGGTTGTTTTGCCAGCTCCAGATGGACCGACAAACGCAACCGTTTCTCCCGACTTAATATCTAGTTTAATATCTTTTAATACTTTTGAGTGGTTATCATAACCAAAGGTTACATCTTCATATTTTATATTTCCATTTATATCAGTCAGTTTCTGAGCAGAAGGACTATCTTCGATTTCTGGTTTTATGGCCAATAGTTCTAAAAATCTATTAAAACCGGCCATTCCTTTTTGAAACTGCTGATTAAAGTTAACCAGTCTCCGGATTGGATTCATAAACATATTTACATAAAATAGAAAGGCAACCAGTTCACCGGTTGTTAAACCATCTGTATAGATGAAATAGCCACCGGCTGCTAAAGTAGAAAATCTAATTAAATTGATAAAAAAGTTCATACCCGAATGAAACTGAGCCATATTTTTCATTGCATATTCACGGGACTGTCGATACTGTTGATTACCATCATCAAACTTATCTTCTTCTAAGCGTTCATTAGTAAATGATTTAACTACTCTAATTCCGCTCAAACTATCTTCAACCAGGGAGTTAACTTCAGCAACTTTTTCTCTAATGTCTTTAAAAGAACTATACATTTTTTTACCTAAAATTAAAGAAAAGTAAAACATGATAGGTAAAAGAGCAAAAGTAAATAAAGCCAACTGCCATTTCATAAATAATAAGATGATGAAAGATCCTAAAATCATTACTGTTGATATAAATAAATCTTCCGGGCCATGGTGTGCTAATTCAGAAACATTATTTAAGTCATTGACAATCCGAGACATTAAATAACCTACTTTGGTGTTATCATAAAACTTAAAAGAAAGTTTTTGAAGATGGTTAAAAAGTTCTTTACGCATGTCAGTTTCCATTCTTATTCCTACAACATGTCCCCAATAATGAACAATATACTGGAAAATTAAGCGTAAAACATATAAAATAAGTAATAAGATCAGTATCCTTATAATCATTCCCACATTTCTATTGGGAAAATGATTATCCAACATCTGCTGGACAATTACAGGATATAACAAATCTATACCTGACATTAAAAATGCACAAATAATATCTACTAAAAACAAACGCCAGTGGTTTATGTAGTATTTTGAAAATTTCTTGATCATTGTACGACTTCCCTTCTGTTGCTTTTAATATTCTATCATATTTTTAATATAACTGCAAAGCATTTTTTTGAATATTATTTAACTTAATATAAATTTTATTAATATTTAATAAAATTTTAATAAATTTATTTTATTAATTAATTTAAATATTAAAGAAAGGA
>CAZXRH010000192.1:0-4100 GCA_964642575.1 uncultured Halanaerobiales bacterium | reverse complement strand
TTTCATCATTAAGTATTGCACCTAAAGCACAAGGGGCAAATATATCTACATCAAGTTCATAGATTTCTTCTGGTTTCACAATTTCAACATCAGTTTTGCTTTTAACCATGGCCAGTGCTTCATCATCTATATCTGAGATATAAACTTTAGCTCCTTCTTCTGTTAAATATTCTGCTAACCGGCTGCCAATATTGCCAGCGCCCTGAATTGAAACTTTCTTGCCGGCCAGTTTTTCATCTTCAAATACCATTTCTACAGCTTTTTTCATTCCCTGATAAACTCCATAAGCAGTTGCACCAGAGGTAGACCCTGCTCCACCATAATATTTAGGTAAAGCTGTTACGTGATCGGTTTCCTGCTGGACTATTACCATATCATTTTCATCAGTACCAACATCTACACCAGCAATAAAACGACCTGCCAGACCATCCACAAAACGTCCATATGCTCTAAGTAAGGCTTCATCTTTTTGAGTTTTGGAATCAGCAATAATGACAGCTTTTCCCCCACCAAAGTTGATTCCAGCCGCTGCATTCTTATAAGTCATTGCGCGAGCTAATTTTAAACAGTCCTTTAAGGCAGCTTCTTCATCTTCATAAAGCATCATTCTGGTTCCACCAAATGATGGTCCTAAGGTCGTATCATGGATTGCAACAATTGACTTTAAACCAGTTTTTTTATCATAACCATAGGCTACTTCTTCAAACTCATCTTTACTAATTAGTTCAAATACATTACTCATCATTTTCACCTCTGTAAAGTTTTATGTTTTTAACTGTTCTTTAAACATTTATGGTTTAGGTACAAATAAATCACTGGGGCCCTGTTCGGATAGTTTAATCCCAGGATTATTCTCTTTAATTAGATTAATGACAAATTCGGCCCACTTAATTTTCTTTCTCATTAAATCCATCTGATGATCCACATTAGCCCAGGGGGCATATCCATCAGAGGAATCAGTTTCTGGTTCAAATTTAAAATAACAAGGTGCATATAATCTAGCTACATCTATAGCATCATAGAATCTATTGGTACCCCCAAAGGATCTAAAAGTCCAGATATAAAAATCAATGGGAATATCTACTACTTCTCTAATAGATGACAACATTGGCAAGGGTAAATCGGCTATTGGATTAAATGAACTAGCTCCTAAATCCTCCATCAGTTTAGCACCTGGAGCAGCACTCACACCTGCCCAAACCGACATTTTAATAGCAATATCTTTAGGTAAGTTACCCTGTTCTTGCATTTTTTTAACTAACCATAATAAACCTCTATCTACTAACATAAAACCTCTAAACCCAAGGTCATATAATCTCATAATATCTGCAATAACATTTCTTAACTCATCAGAACCTCTGTGCTGTTGACCAGTGCGCATTCCTTCTGAGGTTAAATACTGTCTACCACCATCTCTACCATTTCTGGGGCCCGGTACTGCTATCACTTCCATCTTTTCATCAGCAGCCATTTGGGCAAAATACTTTAACTCTTCATCATCATAAAGATAGCCACCGGATACAAGTGAAATGAGTCTATGTACGGGAACATTCCGCTTATTCTTTTCATCAATTAAAGCTTCTAGTACTTTGGGTCCTTCTACCCCTGACATCTCAATTCTGTAATGTGCTCCATCTGGAAAACTCTTACCACTATCAGGTAAGTCATATCTATCACGTCCCGGCATACCGGCCTCTTCCATATACTTTGAAACAGTATCTAGCTTCATTTAATATCACTCCTCCAATTATTTAAGATCTTTTTATTAAATAAATCTATATATTTTATGGAAATTTTAGTAAAAAATCCATATATTACTATACTATCGATTTATTATCAAGATATCAAGGACCAATTTACTTATTCTCTACATCACTACCCAGATAGGCTTTGATTACTCTCTTATCATTTTTAATTTCTTCAGGCGTTCCAGAAGCAATTAATTTACCATGGTCAATAACATATAAATATTCAGCAAGTTCCATCATAAAACTCATCTTATGTTCTATTATCAGAAAGGTAATGCCCTGCTCCTCTTTCAGCCTTTTTATATATTGCTTCATACTTTCAGTATAGTCCTGACTAACTCCAGCTGTGGGTTCATCTAATAAAAGAAGGTCTGGGGAAGTCATTACCGCCCTCATCATTTCTAACCTTTTTTGCTCACCATAAGGAAGGTTTTTAGCATATTCATCTTTTTCATCATATAAGTCCATCTCTTTAAGCACTTCAATTGCTCGTGCACTTTTAGCTTTTTGGTCATCCTTCATTTTCTTTCGAAACAATATTGGATCAAAGAAACCCTCACCTACATTATCTTGTGGGGCAACTATTAAATTTTCTAAAACAGTCATTTCAGGAAATATTCTGGTCTTTTGAAAGGTTCTTACTAAACCTAATTTACTTATCTCATGAGGAGCTAAATTTGTAATGTCTCGATCTTTAAAAGTAATTTTTCCACCATCAGTGGCATGAAAACCTGTAATAAGATTAAAAAAGGTTGTTTTACCAGCTCCATTAGGTCCAATAAGGCCCATAATTGTATTTTCTTTAACCTCTATTGATACTTGATCGACTGCTTTTAACCCTCCAAAATACTTTTCAATTTTATTAGTAGCTAGCATTTATTACTTCCCCCCTTCTTCAGAGGAATGTTCAAAGAGCAATTTCTTTTCTCCTAATAGTCCGCGAGGTCTAACAAGCATTAGTAATACTAATATTGAACTATAGACCATCTGCTGCAGACTGGCTGCAAAAGCTGGTGATAAACCTAGATAACGAGGTAACTCTCTGATTAAAACCAGCATTATTGCTCCTAAGATAGTACCATAGTTATTACCCATACCACCTGCAATTACTATAATCAAAAAGAAGATAGTAATATGTAAAACAAAGGCAGAAGGATCAATGTAAGTTATATAATGTGCATATAGAGCTCCTCCGATTCCACCAAAGAAGGCACCCATTGCTATTGAAATATTTTTAGTTTTAACAATATTTTTACCCAAACTCTCAGCTGCCATTTCATCTTCTCGGATTGTTTTTAATAAACGGCCAAAAGGTGATTTTACATACATTTCGGTAATAAGAACTACTAACCCCAATAAAATTAAATAAAGTACTAAGTAAGATTGATTTGTTGAAAACTGATAACCAAAAATCTCCGGTCTGGGAATACCAGGTAATCCGAGTGGACCCCTTGTTAAACCCGTCCAATTGATAAAAATTTGTCTTGTCATTTCTGCAAAAGCAAATGTTGCTAAAGCAAAATAATCACCGGTCATTTCTGAGGTAATCATTCCTAACAGCCAACCAAAAACAGCCGCTAAAATACCGCCTGCTATAATACCTAAAATAAAAGGTGTTCCTCCCATTACTAAAAGGGCAGAAGTATAGGCTCCAATACCAAAAAAGGCGGCCCGGGCAAAACTAAAGAAACCAGTATATCCAACTACAATATTTAAACCAATACAGGTTATACTATATATAATAATTAGAATGGCCAAGTGATAAAACAAATGTATCCCTCCTATCTATTAGTTTACATATTTTTATCTGTATCTTCCTCCACGTTCCTGCCTTTTAGCAAGTAAACCAGAAGGTTTAAAGTATATTACTATAAACAACACACCAAAAGCGATGAAGTCTTTCCAAACCGTAGGTAATATTGTAACTCCAAAGTTTTCTGCAAATCCTAGAACTAACCCACCTACGAGTCCACCATAAATGTTTCCAAAACCACCTAGAATTACAGCAGCAAAACTTTTAGCTGTTACGGAAAGTCCAATGGTAGGTTGTAAATTAGTTTCTAACCCTAAAAAGGTACCTCCTACAGCAGCTAAAGCTGATCCTAATATAAAAACAACTACTACAATGCGATTTGAATTTATTCCAACTAAGGAAGCCATCTTGATATCATCTGCAGTTGCTCGAATAGCTTGACCAATAGTTGTCTTTTCAATTAAATAAAAGAGTGACACAACAGTTACCAATAGAGTTATTAATATCCCAATCTGTACATTTGTTATATACAATCCCCAAAAACTATAACTGGTAGTTGTAATATCATAAGATAAAATACCTCCACCCCAAACCATTAA
>CAZXRH010000191.1:0-4107 GCA_964642575.1 uncultured Halanaerobiales bacterium | reverse complement strand
TATTATTAAGGTCAAAATCACTAATGCTTTTGAATATGATTTAATGGGAGAGAAAATATTATGAATCTACCTAATAAGTTAACCCTGCTCAGGATTATTTTGGTCCCGATATTTATTATTTTCTTACTTATGAGAAAAAATATTCCGGGGGCTGAAGTTTTCTCTTTAGCAGTATTTATCTTAGCTGCAATTACCGACAGTTTAGACGGCTATATTGCCCGAAAGCAGCAGATTGTAACTAAATTCGGTAAGATTGTTGATCCTGTTGCCGATAAGTTATTAATCTCTGGTGCTTTAATAGCCTTCGTATCACTTGATGAGATATCACTATGGGCTGCTATTTTAATAATTGGTCGTGAATTTGCAGTAACTGGTTTAAGAGTAATTGCTGCCAAAGATGGTGTAATAATCTCAGCTAGTATCTGGGGGAAAATCAAAACTACAATCCAAATCACAGCTGTCATTGCCGTAATTGTTGATCCTAAGATAATTACATTGCCATATTATATTCCTAATATCTTAATCTGGATTGCAGTAGCAATAACACTTTTCTCCGGTTACAAATACTTTCAAGCAGTAAACATCGACTTTTTTGTTGAGGAGGATCATCACTAAAAAATGGATAACTTAAGAAAAAAGATAACCGAAGTAATTGCAAGTTGCTTTTATATAGGTTATATTCCAGGGGCACCTGGAACGTACGGTTCTTTATTTGCCCTTCTGTTAATCAGTCAGTTCAGTTTTTTAACTAAAAATATATCAGTGGCTTTCTTTATAATAATTGGTCTCATTTTTTCCACTCTTATGGAAAAACAGACCGGCAAAAAGGATGATCAAAGAATTGTGATTGATGAATTTGTCGGTATGTTAATAACTTTTTATTTTGTTGAACCCAATTTGTCATATTTGATAATTGGATTTATCCTTTTTAGACTATATGATATCTATAAACCATATCCAATCAAAAAGACACAGAAGTTACCCTCAGGCTGGGGAATATTGCTCGATGATGTCCTGGCCGGAGTTTATGCAAGAATAGTCTTACATATATTTGTAGTCCTACAAATCGGTTTTTAAAAACCGATTTTTTTTATTGTTTAAATATGATATAATTTATTCGAGGTGAAGATATTGAATGTTGAAATTATAAGTATTGGTGATGAACTGCTAGACGGCTCAGTTCAGGAACGAAATGCCAATTTTATCAGTAATAAATTAAAAAACTATAATATAATACCTCACCATATTAGTATTGTGGGGGATAATATTATTAAGATTTTAAATCTATTAGAAAGTGCTAGAGAACGATCTGATATTATTGTCATAACCGGAGGATTAGGACCAACCGGTGATGATATAACACGTAATGCAGTTAGCAAAGCCTTTAATGTGGAATTAGAATTCCATAAAGACATTAAGAAAAGGATTGAAAAGAGATTAAAAGAATTTCATGTTGAACATACTGATAATAATGACCAGCAAGCACTGATACCCAAGGGAGCTAAGATATTAAAAAATAATCTAGGTACAGCTCCAGGCTTTATTGTAGAATTAAAAGATACTACCTGTATCTGTATGCCGGGTGTACCAGATGAAATGAAACCGATGTTTAGAGACCAGGTCTTACCTTATCTTAATCTGACCAATAAAGAACTATATAAAGAAGAATTATACTTTAAAGGAATAGGTGAAGCTCAACTGGAAGATAAAATATATAGTTCAGTTGAAATCCCAGAAGATATATATTTAAGTTTTGTAGTAAAAAAATCTCATATACTAGTTAAGATAAATGGAAAAAGCAAGCCCTTGGTGCAAAAAACAACAAAAGATATTAAAAAGAAACTTAAGCAAAATATATTTAAAGATTTAAACCTTGTGGACACCATTTATAATATTATGAAAAACAATCAACTAACCTTAAGTACAGCTGAATCTTGTACTGGTGGACTGTTAAGTAACAGAATAACCAATTTATCTGGCAGTTCAGTTTACTTTAAAGGTGGTATAGTTGCTTATAGTAATCAACTAAAAATTAATTTACTAAATATTGACAGTAGTATAATTGATTTAAAAGGTGCTGTAAGTTTTGAAACGGCAGAAGCAATGGCAGAAAATATAAAAAATATTACTTCTGCTGACTATGGAATTGGAATTACTGGAATCGCTGGACCAACCGGAGGTACAAAAGAAAAACCGGTCGGCTTAGTCTATATTGGTATCGCTGGTAAGGAAAAAACTCGTGTCTATGAATATAAACTAAAGGGAAAAAGAAAACAAATTAAGTATTTAAGCAGTGAATTTGCATTAAAAGACTTAAAGTACATGTTATATAAGGAGGGTTATCATGAAAAAAAATAAGTTTTTAGTAATGTTTTTTATCTTCACTTTTATCTTAACTGCTAGTATTGCCGTTAATGCTCAAGAAGAACAAATTGATCTACTCAGTCGTAGTATAAAAAATTATCATCTAAATAACTATCAACAAGCTTTAGATTTAAATAATCAAATTAATCTAGATGAGCTAACAACTTCAGCTAAAATAGATACTCTTTATTACCGTTCTTTAATTAATTTAGCTTTAGGTAATGTATCTAAGGGTAAAGAAGTATTAACTGAACTAAATGAGATGGGTTATGAATTTGGCATGATCCATTATGAATTGGCCAGAATCTACATGAACTTCTATAATAACTTTGACAATGCATACTATCAAACTGCTGTCCAGGAATTTAAAAAGGCCCGCTCTTTAGGTGTAGACTCACCACAATTTCACAGAGATTTTGCCATGGCCTATATGGGTGTTAACAATAAAGAAATGGCAGTCCAACAGTTAGAACAAGCAATTGTGGGTAATGGGCAGGTTAGTGATCTGCTTAATATAGCCAATCTTCATAAAGAATTAGGTAATTTAGATCAGTCAAAAGAATTTTATAATCAAGTTATTGAAAAAGACAGTGAAAATGTTCAGGCCTATAGTGAACTAGGTGAGGTCTTAATCAGACAGTCCAACTATGAACAGGCTGCTGAAATTTTACAAAAGGGAGTAGAACTTAATCCAAATTCATTAGTTATGAACTTTGAATTAGGTCAAGCTTATTACTATACTGAAAATTATAGTCAAGCAGAAGAATATTTAACAAAAGTTATTGAGCTAAAACAAAATTATTATAGAGCCCACTTTTATTTAGGTAAATTATATGAGAAACAGGAAGATTATCAAAATGCTAAGTATTATCTCAAAGAAGCAACTACCTATAATCCAAATTTTGCAGATGCCTATATAGCCTTAGGTGATATTAATTTAAAACAGGGCAACAACTATCAGGCTATTGCTAATTATTCTACTGCTATCGAACAAAATCCTGATTATCCAGAAGGACATTTCCATTTAGCCTTAGCCTATATTCAATCTGATATGAGAGAAGCAGCGATTTCTGAATTAAGAAAAACTCTCCATCTTAGTGATGGACATGAAAGAGCCCAAGAACTATTGAATGAATTAACGGGTGATGCTGAATAATATGAGACTATTTGTCGCATTGCCAATCGAAGATAGAACTCAAGAGCTTTTAGAAGAAAAGATTGATAAAGCCCAATCTGAACTTGATTTTGATTTAAAATGGGTCAGTGGAGAAAATCTCCATTTGACCCTGAAATTTTTAGGGGAAACAGAAGAGGACAGATTAGAAGATATTAAAACTTCAATGGAGAACGCTTGTTCGCCCTACAGCAAATTTAATATTTATTATAATCATTTTAACGCATTTCCTTCGACAGATTATCCTAAAGTCCTATTTTTTGGACTAAATGAAGACAAAAACAAATTAATAAACTTACAAAATGACTTAGAAAATGAACTTTATAAAGCTGGTTTTGAAAAAGAAGACCGTGAATATACGCCTCATCTAACCTTTGCCAGAACAAGAAAGAAGACTGATATGCGTCAATTAAAATATGATTACAAGGACTTTTTAGAAAATCAGGATTTAAGGATTTTACAAAAAGTAGATAAGGTGTCTTTAATAGAAAGCCAACTTTATAAAAGCGGCCCAGTTTATAAGGAATTATTTTCCATAAATCTCAAGTAATACTTGCAAAAAGAAAACA
>CAZXRH010000190.1:0-4156 GCA_964642575.1 uncultured Halanaerobiales bacterium | reverse complement strand
AAACCAAAAAATGTTAATATTGAAATTAGCGATAATAATGTAGAACTTTCATGGATAAGAAGTAAAACCAATGCCAAAATAGATGTAGAAGATTATGTAAAAGAATATATAGTTTATAGAAGTAAAAATGAAGAATATTTAGAAGACGAGAAATCAATTTCCAATAATAATGTAAAAGTAATTAATATTAGTGTTGATAATCCCCAAGGACAAAAAATCATTCGCTATAATGATAAAAATCTAGATTTAAGCAACAATCAATATTATTACCGAGTTAAAGCTGTAAATAATTATGAAAATGAAAGTAAATTAAGCAGTCTAGTAAGTACTAATTGATATTAGGTTGGCAGTAATTAATTAAAAAGTAATTATTTTTAAAATGACATAAATTGAAGAAACTCCAGTTGCTCAAATGAGCAAAAACTGGAGTTTTAGTGTTTTTAATTACATTTTTTAACTTATTTATTAAATTTGACTAAATTTAGTATAAATTAAATCTTATGAAATCTAGGTTTCATATTCTTAAAAGTTGTCAATTTATCAAAGCCGACTTCTTTAAGCATTTTAAAGGTTTCAGGGAACTTATAAGCTAGCTGTTCTGGCGAATGGCTATCAGAACCAATGGTTAATATCCTACCACCCAATTCTTTATATAACTCCAATACCTTAACTGTAGGATTAGGGTTATTACCTTCTTCGATATAATAACCGGCTGTATTAACTTCAATTCCCTTATCTTTTCTAATTACTTCTTTTAAGATCTCTCTAATTATTTCAACTGCTTTATCATTATCCATGAGATCTGGTTTGCTATCATAGTAATCATACCTTCTAACCAGATCTAAATGACCTAACACACTATAGTTATCAAAGTTTTGGACAACTTCTAAGATAGATTCTAAGTATTTATGGTAAGCATCCCACTGACTTTTGCCTTCAAAAAAATCTCCGTTATATAGATCTTTTTTCTCAGCGGTATGAAAAGAACAGATAATAAAGTCAAAGTCATCTTTTAAAAAGTCATTACTTTCTTTTAAAATATGGGGTTGTAAACCCATTTCAATTCCCTTTTTAATAACCAATCTTCCTGCAAACTTTTCCTTACATTTTTCTAATTCTTTTAAGTAACCCTCTTTATCTAAATTAAACTGAATCGAATCATCCTGATAATCAATATCATGATGATCTGTAATTGCAATTTCATCTAGATTTTTACCAATTGCTGCTTCACACATCTCTTCCATCGTATAATCACAGTCTGCTGAAAAGTTTGTATGCATATGGTAGTCAAAGTACATATTATCACCCCTAGGCTGTATTTTTTGCATTAATATCTTTTTATATTATAACATTAATCCAACTTTATTTGAAATAAAGATGAATCTCTAATAAAATTATTGTATAATTAGTATCGAAGCAACTAATAAATTGAAGTATAATTTAATTTTAGTAGATATGTTTTGATTTTTAAAGCCTGATTTAAAATATTTTTACATTAAGCAAGCAATAATGATTTAAATAAAAAGTTTAGGAGGATTTATGATGAATGCATTTGTTGAAGGAGTGCGGGACATACTACCCGCTGAACTAAGAAGAAGACGTGCTATTTATAAAAGGATTAGAAAGGTGTTTCAAAATGCTGACTATAGAGAGGTAATAACACCGACCTTAGAATCACTAGAACTCTATTCCGGTATTGAAGGTGTTATTGATAAAAGCGAAATGTTTAAAGTTGTTGATGAAAACGGCCAGATTTTAGTATTAAGACCTGATGTGACAATGCCGATTGCAAGGTTAGCTGCCACCAGGTTTCAGGATACACCTAGGCCGCTTAAGTTCTCTTATCTAACAACTGCTTATCAATCTAAAAACTCACAGAGTTTGAGTTTAAAAGAAAAGACTCAGGCTGGGGTAGAACTGATCGGTAGTGAAAAACTATGTTCTGATATTGAAATGATTGCTCTATTAATTAAAACAATGAAGGCTATTCATATTGAAAGACCTTTAATCGATATCGGTCATGCCGATTTAATAAATGAAATATTCTATACAATGGATGTAGATGAAAAAGAAAAAGAGACCCTTTTATCACTACTGGCAGCTAAAAACAAGGTAGAGATAAAAAGGTACTTAGCTGAAATAGATATTGATGAGGAAAGTAAGGAAGTATTACTTAAACTTCCTACTCTCTTTGGGAAACCAGATGATGTGATTCCAGAACTTAAAAAACTGCCTTTATCAAAAGAGGCCCATGCTGAAGTAATCAACTTAGAAAAGCTGTTTAACAGGTTAAAGGAATTAGAATTAATTGAACATATAACCTTTGACCCTATGTTGATTTCACGCCACGGCTATTATACCGGTGTTATCTTTAAAGGTTATGCTGGAAATCATAATGTGCTTTTAGCAAACGGTGGTCGTTATGATAACTTAACCGAAAAGTTTGGCTTAGGTGAACCAGCAGTTGGTTTTGCTATTGAAATAGAAAATGTTTTAGAGTATTTAAATAAGACCCATTATGAATTTGAAGCACAAAGAAAACGGGTAATAATTAACTATCAAAAAGAAGGTAATTTCTCAGATGCTTACCATCTGGCTGAAGATTTAAGAGCCAGTAACTATATAGTAGAAATCTTTGAAGAAAAGAAAGATAAAGAATATATAGATTTTCAGGGACTAGATTTACAGGTTGAATATAAAGATGGTAAGTTAATCATCAGAAACTTAAAAGATAAAAACCAAGAGGAACTAGAAATTAAAAATATTGAAGACAACCTATCTAAGGTAGTTATAGATAAGATCGAGGAGGTAAAATAATGGACAATATACGTATTGCCATGGCGAAAGGAAGGTTAGCCAAACAGGCTGTTAAGCTTTTTAGAGCTGCTGATATTAACCTTCCGGAAGACATGTTAAGTTCACGCAAATTAATCTTCCCACTTCCTGAAGAAAACTTAGAAATCATCTTGGTCAAACCAGCTGATGTACCTATTTATGTAGAATACGGTACAGCTGACCTCGGTATTGTGGGTAAAGATACCTTATTAGAAGAAAATAGAGACCTTTATGAAGTTTTAGATTTACAGTTTGGTAAATGCCGTTTTGCTTTAGCAGGACTACCTGAAAAAAAGGAATCCCTGCTGCAGAGAAAGGTTGCTACCAAGTATCCGGACTTTACCAGAAGATATTTTCGGAAAAAAGGAGAACCGGTTGAAATTATCAAACTAAATGGTTCGATTGAATTGGCTCCTTTAACCGGCCTCGCTGATACCATTTTAGATATTGTTCAGACCGGCCGTACTTTAAAAGAAAACGGACTTGTGGTCTATGAAAACATCAGACAGTTAAGTGCTCGGCTGGTAGTTAATAAAGTCAGTATGAAGACCAGTCAGGAGCAAATAACTGAAATAATAGATGCATTAGAAAACGAGGTTGAAGGAGGTTAAGGTTAATGTTAAAAAGAATAGATCTAAAAAACAGTAAGGTAGAAGATATCAAAGATATATTATCAGAACGCTCTCAAAAAGATCTATGTCAATATAGACAGGTTGCTCAGGATATAATAGATGATGTAAAAGAAAAAAAGGATAAAGCCCTTTTTGAGTATACCTCCACCTTTGATAAGGTAGACCTTGACCATAATACAGTAAAGGTAAGTCAAAAAGAGATAGATACAGCCTTAAAAGAGGTAGATAGTGAATTCTTTTCTGCCTTAAAAAAGGCAGCTTTAAATATTGAAAAGTTTCATGAAAACCAAAAGGAAAGCTCTTGGCAACAGCAGTCTGCGCCAGGGAGGA
This sequence comes from uncultured Halanaerobiales bacterium, assembly GCA_964642575.1. GTDB lineage: Bacteria > Bacillota > Halanaerobiia > Halanaerobiales > M55B127 > M55B127. The sequence continues at coordinate 359 of CAZXRH010000190.1, read as the reverse complement.
TTACAGGTCAGATCTGTCGTCCTTTAGAAAGAGCCGGTATCTATGTACCGGGGGGACGAGCTGCTTATCCTTCTTCAGTTTTAATGACCGCTATTCCTGCTAAAGTAGCAGGTGTTGAAGAGATCATAATGGTTTCACCCCCAGGAAAAGAGGGCAAAATGAATCCTCAGATTCTGGCTGCAGCAGAGATAGCCGGAGTTGATGAGATCTATAAAGTTGGGGGGGCTCAGGCGGTTGCAGCCTTAGCCTATGGGACAGAAAGCATTCCTCAGGTTGATATTGTAGTAGGACCCGGTAATATCTATGTAACAATGGCAAAAGAATTGGTCTTTGGTCAGGTTAAAATAGATATGACAGCT
>CAZXRH010000189.1:0-4178 GCA_964642575.1 uncultured Halanaerobiales bacterium | reverse complement strand
CTAAAGAATAGGAAAAGTATGAGTTATCCAAATTGTTAATATACTTTTTATCTCTCAACTTAACTTTAAACTTGTTTCTAAATTTTTCTTTAAACTCTTTAGTATAATTACCGGAAAGGTCTATACTCCTATTATCATATGAACTCTCATCTTGATACAGCTTTTCATAATATTTTAATTTAAAATAATAATAATTAGGATAATCCAATTTCTTTTTTAATTTAACCCAGATATTATCATAGTTATAGAAATCGACAACATTGTCTTCAGATAAATCCTGGTTAGAAAGATATGTATTATTACCTCTTTCTAACTTACCGCTTAATTCAAAGTCGGCTGAGACTGGAATAGTAATAAAAAGTAGTAGTAAAACGAGTAGTGTAGTTAATTTCTGCAATGTATCCCACCTTTATTCATTATTTAATTATTTAATTGATAAAGCTAAATTCAAATCCAATAGATTGATTAATAAAGTTATAGTTTATCTGGTAACTATAGCAGTCATATTCATGGGTTATGCCAATTTTTTGAGTATCAAATTCTTCATCCGGTATTGAATACTCTAAATCAAAATTTAACTTCCAGTGTTCTTTATCTTTAGGATAATATAGGTCAAGTTCTGAATTGGAGACAATAACTCGATCTGGATCTATATCATCAATATCAAAGAGTGGTTGTCCCTCTCTATACTTTGTCCTGTAGCCAATCCTTTGATTATAGCTTAAAACATCTATTATTTTTCGACTCATATTTAAATATATACCTGTTTCATAATTAGTTAACCAGGTATTTTCTTGCAGGTAATTAACATGTTTGATCTTTTCAATAAAATCAAGATCAAAATTATCATTAATTGGAATATTTTTATTATAATCAAGACCATAATCTACCTTATGCTGCCTAAACTCTCCTTCTTCTACAAGACCATAACCAGCACTGAAATCTAAGTCTTGATTAAGATAGTACTTAATTCTTCCATAGGGAAGGTAATCAGTATCATAGCCACTTAAATATTTAAGTTCCCAATCATACTTATCAAAGGTCTGTCTTATTATATATTTTTGTTTATCAACTTTTTCATTTTCAAATTCATTATAGGTTTTAGTACTTAAGTTCTTATTACTGTATTCAGAACTTATTGTTTCATTTCTAATATCACTTCTAAAGTCATAGCCTACTTCAGTATTGATACTGTATTTATCCTGAGTATAGTTTAAATTCAAATTAAACAGGGTTTTTTTGACAGCCTCGGATAAAGGTAAAAGCTGTTCATATTCTTTAAGATATACCCTATAATTTACATTTTGATTAACAGTATGATCAAAACCTAACTGCATATATTTTTCTTCATGTAAAACATCGTCATCATCTGTATACTTTTGTTCATTATAATCAGCAAAAATTAATTTATTATTATCAATCCGGTATTTATGGTTAACATCTAAACTTATATTCTTCTTGTTTTCTCTTAAGTAATGAACACGTCCATAATTATTAGGATTAATTTCATAAGGATAAATCAGTTCAATAAAAAAACCACTCTCACCATTATAGCCTAACTGTGGTACTGGAAAAGTATTTCTAACAACCGGATTACCTTCTTCATCAGTTTCTACATTTACAACATAGCGCGGTAAAGTAACAAGCCTTGTCTCACCCCACCAGAGACCAATTCCTTTACCAACTATTCTATCATTGGGATAATATTCAATAGAATTAGCTGTATAATGGTAATGGGGCTCATCCATTACACAGGTTGTATAATAGGCATCATCTAGGACAATATTAGGGTTTTTACCCTGCAGATACTCAATATTATCGCCTTTAAAATTAAATTTATCTATATCAATCTCAGCATTGGATATGTTAGCTACTTCTTTCTCATAGTCTAAGGTTAGGCTTTTACCTTCAAGTACACGGTCTCCATAGACTAATTGGATTGGATCTCCAAATGCTGTAATTAGCTGTTCATTATATCTAAAAACTAATCTATCTGCTTTTATACTTAACTGTTGATTGGTAAATCTTACATTACCAGACGCATTAATTTCCTTACTAGCAGTATGGATAAAAATATTATCTGCAGAAATATTAGAAGCAGACTCTTCAATATTCTCAATTAATACTTCATCTTGCGCTAATAGAGGTAGGGTAAATAAAAAAGTAAAGCATATTAAGATAATAGTTATGTAATTAAATTTCTTCATTTGTTTTCTCCCCTATCAGCTTATATGTCCATAAATAAGACCTATTTAGCCAGGCTAAATAGGTCTCCCATAGTCATCTATTTTTACTTTTATTATTCAAAGTTAAAACCATAAACTGAATTACTTTTTATCGACTGTACATATATTTCAGATCCCTTTGGTAGTTCTTCTTCTTTACCTTTTACAAAGTAACCCGCAACTAAGCCAACCGGACCTAAAACTGCAGCTCCCAGGATACTTGCTCCCAAGGCTAACTGCTGTGATTCATTCATCATCTGTGCTTCTTTTTGTAAATCAACGTCTATTTCAGTACCATCAATTGCCATTACTTTAGAAAAGCTTAAACTTATTTCGCCTTCTTTACCCATGTTACCTGATTTTTCCACTTGAGAAATTTCCATAATACCAGTACTCCCGGCTGGAATAGCTAACTTGGAATCTATGTATACATCTTCGGCAACTTCAAATCTCACCTTATCTCCTGAATTAGAGGAAACTGAACTAACTTTATCAAAAGTTTTAATCTTAATTAAAGTATTTTTAGGAATGCGAACCTTTTGATAAGGTACTTTTTGATTTGGGAAAGTGATTTTAGTTAGATAATTTATTCTATCAACTAATGGTCCTTCTTTTGTCTTACCAAAGACCATCTTTTCTAAACGATCTAATTTATTAATAATTGTATCTTGAGTTATATCAGTAGTTAAAGACCATTCTAGACCATTTAAATCAAATACTAAAGAAGGTGATCCATTATTATTTAAAACATAATTATATATACTATTAGTTCTTTCAATTAAACTGCCTTCTTTTGTTTCTGCATATAAGGTTTCTTCTAATCTTTCAACTCTTTTTAGGATAGATTGATCATTTTTTTGACCATAAACCATAATTTCTACTGCACTTAATTTATTAACGGGAACTACCTGTGCTGTAGCAGTTACTAGTGTGAAATTAAATAAAGATAAAATAAGTAAAACAATGAGGGTGTTTCTTTTATTCAGCATTGACAAACCTCCTGATAATATTTAAAACTTAATTTGGAAACTTGCTTCTACATTTGTTTCCTTTTCTGTATCATTTGATGTTGTATTTTGATTATTTGTCTCTTCTTCCTCATCTCCTGTTCCCTGTGGTGTTGTACTTCCATCTGCAGCCAGTACTTCTTTATTAATAACCTGAAGACCAATGGAAAAACTGGAATCTTGATTTAAGTTAAAGTCTACCCCAAAGTCCCAGGATTGTTGCTGTTCAAGTTGATCCTCAATCTTTTCTGGATCAAGTAATTTATATGAAGCACTAAAAGTAGCTAAATCTTCATATTGATAGCTTAAACCAGTTTCTCTACCCTGTTGATTTAATTCTTCTATTATGCTGTATTCCGCAGCTATAACAGAATCCTTATTATTATATTCTAATCCAAACACAGTAGATTCTCCCGCTTCAGCCATTAATATATCATTATATACATAATCAGCAAATATCCTGATATTCTCAGTGGTTTGATAACTAATACCTAATCTACTATCAATAGTACTTTGATCTTCTAATAATACGCTATTTCCTTCTAAGAAATCGGTTGTTTCTAAATCATTAACTCCTACATCATATTCCTGTACATTTTGGAATTCATAACCAGCTCTAACAGCTGTTTTGTCATCTAAGGTATAATTTACTTCTACAGCAGTTTTATTTTCAATAACTTCATTTCTATCTTCCTGGTCATAACCGACATTTATATTAATTTTATTAGACGGTTGAAATGTCATACTTTCAGCTGGTTCTATATTATTCATTTCATTATCAGAAAAAACAATGTTTAATAGATCATTAGGACTGCTTCCATATTGATCGGCCAACTTTTTTAACCTATCCTGATATTGGGTTTCAAAATCTCTTAAAACCATATCTTCATTGGGAAGGCGTAAGATATAGTCATTTATATCAATAGAATTATAATCTGGAGAATAA
>CAZXRH010000188.1:0-4189 GCA_964642575.1 uncultured Halanaerobiales bacterium | reverse complement strand
CTACCAGACCGGCTGCTACAATCTATCAAAATGCTAAGACTCCTATGATTTCTGCTTATGCAATTCACCCTGATATCCCAAGAACAGGAGATTATATCTTCCAGCAATCCTTCCCCGGACCCGTACAGGGCAGAGTTGGCGGCTATATGGCTGTAGATGATCTAGGAGCACAAGAAATTGCCATCCTTTATGTAGATAATGATTTCGGAAGTACATTAAATGATAATTTTCAAACATATGTTAAAGACAAAGGTGCTGAAGTTGTCTATGTCGATTCCTTCGCAATTGGTGAAAGAGAGTTTAATCCCGTCCTTACCAGGATTAAGGGTTTAAATCCTGACCTAATTTATGTGGTAGCTTATGCTGGTGAAGGAGCTGCTATCATGAGACAGGCTGCTGATGTTGGTATTGAAGCACAGGTTCTCGGTACTGAGGGTATGGACTCAACCACTCAGTTCTTACAGGTAGCCGGTGAAGCAGCGGAAGGCTTAATTATTACCACTAACTTAAACCGTGACAGTGAAGAAGAACAGGTCAGAGATTATATTAATAGATATACTGAGAAGTTTGGCTTTGCCCCTGATATGGTAGGTGCTTCTACTTATGACGCTTTCATGTTATTAGCACATGTAATGAGACAGGTTGGACCTGACTCTGAAGCAATCAAGGAAGCTATGTATGAAGTAAAAGATTATATGACAAACACTGGACTTCTTTACAGATATACAGAAGTAGGAGAAGCCATTAAACCGGTTCAGGTTCAAATAGTTGAAGATGGCGAGTTCCATTATTATGATCAAATTACTGATATGGATATCATTGCACCGTAAAGTAAGTAAAAATGTAATAAGAGCATAATATATTTAAAGTAGGGGGGGCATATCTAAGCCCCCCTACTATACCTACTTAAAAGGAGAGTATAGAGATGTTTTTACAGCAGTTATTAAACAGTATTGCAATCGGCAGTGTTTATGCTCTTACTTCCATGGGGGCAACTTTAATTTATGGTATTTTAGGAATACTGGATATTGCTAATGCAGGGGCTTATGTTCTTGGTGCTTATCTCGGTCTTTTATTTTATTCATTGACTGGTAATATATTTATTGCCTTTGCGGCTGCGATGGCAACGACTGGGCTTTTGGGTATTTTAATTCAAAAGTATGTATATCGACCCTTACTCAGTCAACCCGCTTATATCCCCCTGATTGCAAGTATCGGTATCTTTATTTTTATTGAAAATATAATCAGGCTAATTGCAGGCCCAACCATCAAACAATTTACAGTAAACCTACCTTTTAGTAATTTAGAATATACAAACCTACATATTAATAATGTTTGGGTATTAATATTTATCGTAGCCCTGATATTAATGTTTTTACTTTGGTATTTACTCAAGATGACCAAAATAGGTTTAGCCTGGCGAGCTACTTCACAGGACCTTGAGATTGCTAAAACCATGGGGATCAATACCAATAAGGTGATTTCTTTGAATTTCTTTTTAGGTTACAGCTTTGCGGCTTCAGCCGGAATTCTGATTGGTATTTTATATAACTCTATTTATCCTACCATGGGTAGTGTTGTTTCATATAAGATGCTGGCAATCATTGTATTAGGTGGACTGGGCAATCCCTTTGGGACTGTTGTGGCAGCCCTTTTAATTGGTTTTATTGAGACAATGGTCGGAGCTTATATCGGCTTTTTCATTCCGCGAAATGCCATTGCCTTTGTAGCTTTAGTCATTATCTTGTTGATCAGCCCTAAGGGCTTGTTCACACAGAAATCCAGGATATAAGGGAGGAGATTATCTAGTATGTATGCAATCGTAGTTATGATTAATGTTGGAATATTTGTCCTTTTAGCTTTAAGTTTAAATATAATCACGGGATATGCCGGCCAACCTAATATTGGTCAGGGTGCATTTTTTGGGATTGGAGCTTACAGTGGAGCAGTGTTAACCGGTAAATTTGGCATCTATTTCTGGCTTGCTCTACCATTTTCTGCCCTTATTACAGGCTTTATTGGTTTTTTCTTGGGGCTGATTAGTATCAGAATTAAGGAAGATTTTTTGGCAATAGTAACTATTGCCCTAAACTTTATTGTAGCAGCTGTATTTCAAAATGTTGAGTTTTTTGGAGCAGCTATGGGACTATCTGTTCCACCACCACAGTGGTTTGGTGAACCGCTTTCTTATCCGGGTTATCTTACGATTATAATAATTTTAATTGTTCTTGTCGTAATTTTTTCTAAATGGATTGAAAAATCATGGCTTGGTATGGCTTTAGGAGCAATTAGAAACAATGAGATGGCAGCTGATTCACTGGGCATAGATACTAAAAAATTTAAGATAATGGCTTTTGTGATTGGAACAGCTATTGCAGGTTTAACAGGAGCAGTATATGCACACTATATGACTTTCATCATGGCTTCAGATTTCGGGTTTTTAACCTCAGTTACTATATTATCAATGGTAATCTTAGGTGGGAATAATACGATTAGAGGTCCGATAATTGGAGCAATCATCCTTGGATCAATCCCGGAAGTATTTCGCTTTATCTCTGATTACAGGTTATTGGTCTATGCTGCAATATTAATTTTAATGATCAGGTTTCAGCCTTCGGGTTTACTGGGAGATGACAGTTTTGTTTGGAATAAGCTAAAAAGCCTCAAGGCATCCCTGGCACGGGAAAGGGGTGCTTAAGATGGTAAATATCTTATCTATTAATAATGTGGAAAAACACTTCGGAGGTCTAATAGCACTCCGTGATGTATCTTTTGAAGTGGAAAAAAATAAGATAACAGGTTTGATTGGACCCAATGGAGCCGGTAAGACCACCTTATTTAATGTACTATCAGGCGTTTATAAAGCAAATGAGGGTAGTATTTTGTTTAAAGAGTCCGATATTATAAACTTACCACCCCATAAAATAGCTGATATTGGTATTGCTCGTACCTTTCAGATTGCAAGGCCGTTTTTAGATTTAACTGTAACGCAAAATGTCTTGGTTGGTCTGGGCGAAAAAAATTATCAGGGGCTTTTATCCCCATTTAAATTAAGTATTAATGCAAAAAATTTAAAAAAATGCAGTGAGATTTTAGAACTAGTTGGTATGGAAGACTTTAAAAATAACAAGGCCTCCGATTTGAGTTTAGGCTATAAAAGAAGATTAGGGATAGCGAGAGCTTTAGCCTTAGAACCGGAAGTCTTAATGTTGGATGAACCTTTGGCCGGTTTAGGAAAAGATGTATCTAAAAAAATGTTAGAACTGGTTGCTGACTTAAAAGAAGAGGGAATGACAATTATTATTATAGAACATGATATGGAAGCTATTATGAGTATCTGTGACAAGATTGTTGTCTTAAATCAGGGAGAAAAGATTGCTGAGGGTCAGCCACAAGCGATTCAAAATAATCCTGATGTCATAGAAGCATATCTAGGAAAGGATGAGATCAATGCTTGAGGTTAAAAACATTAATGTTTTTTACGGAGAATCTCAAGCCCTTTATGATGTTTCTTTAGAAGTAAAAGAAGGAGAATTTGTAACCATCATTGGAGCCAATGGAGCCGGTAAAACTACAATTATGAATACAATCATGGGTTTGCTTAAACCAAAAAAAGGAAATATTGTCTATAAAGATAAAGACCTAACTAAAATAGATCCCTGGGATAGGACCGAACTTGGTATTTCTTATGTTCCGGAAGGCAGGCGTATTTTTCCCGATCTAACAGTAATGGAAAATTTAAAAGTTGGTGCTTATCGTTTAAAGGATGATTCTAAACTAACTGATAACTTAGATTATGTTTTTGATCTCTTTCCTCGCTTGGCTGACCGTAAAAATCAGTTGGCTGAAACGATGAGTGGTGGCGAACAACAGATGTTGGCTATTGCTAGAGCTTTAATGCTTTCACCGGAACTTATCTTAATTGATGAGGTTTCAATGGGTTTAATGCCGATTTTAGTGAATAAAGTATTTGATGTTATTAAAACATTAAATGATCAGGGAATAACCGTCTTATTGGTAGAACAAAATGCAAGAAAGGCTTTGAATTTTGCTGATAGAGGATATTTACTGGAAGTTGGACATATTGTTAAATCAGATACCTGTGAGAAGTTAAAGTGTGATGAAATGATTAAAAAGGCCTATTTAGGAGGTTAATTATGTGTGGGAGATATTTTTTAAATATAGCATT
>CAZXRH010000187.1:0-4227 GCA_964642575.1 uncultured Halanaerobiales bacterium | reverse complement strand
TTAAAAGTAGATTTAATTTCAATTGGTATCTTGTTTTTCATGGCAATTTCAGCTGCAGCAGGATGAATAACTTTTGCACCCTGATAAGCTAATTCACAGGCCTCTGTGTAGTTTGCCTTGGATAAAAACTTAGCTTCTTCTATAACAGAGGGATCACCTGTTAATAAACCTTTAACATCAGTATAAATCTCGATTTTTTCAGCTGATAAGCCAGCTGCAATAATGGAAGCAGTTGTATCACTACCTCCTCTACCCAGGGTTGTAATTTCACCATTTTCACTAATTCCCTGAAAACCTGCTATCACTGGAATAACATCATTATTTATTAATTTTAATATATTTTCAGGATTAATATTTAATACATCTGAATTACAGTAATTTTCATCAGTTAAAATACCGGCCTGAGCACCTGTCAAGGCCCTGGCTTCAAGTTCTCTCTTTTTAATATTTTGAACCATAATGACTGATGATATTATTTCACCACAGGACATTATGAGATCTTTTTCTCGTCCGGCTAATTCTGGAAAGGTATCTTCAGCCAATTTTATTAAAGTATCAGTAGCATAGGCTGAACCTTTTCTGCCTATAGCTGAAACAACAACGACCGGATTTTTACCATTCTCTACTACTTCCTTAATCCTATCAACTGCTGCAGTTCTTGCTTTATCATTTTTTAAAGATGTACCACCAAACTTTAATACTACTAGAGACATCATTCTCCTCCATCAATAATATTATTTTTTATTACATAGTCCGCAATCTGAACAGCATTTAAAGCTGCACCTTTTCTTATATTATTACCAACAACCCACATCTCTAATGATTTTTCATTATGGAGATCTCTTCTCAATCTCCCTACCAAAATTCTGTCATCATCTTCTGACATAAGTGGGGTTGGATAGATATCATTACTTGGGTCATCCATTAATTTAATATTTTCATCATTATCTAATAAATAAGTTATCTCTTCTAAATCAACCGGAATATCGAATTCAACATGTACGGATTCGCTGTGTCCGTAATAGACCGGAATTCTAACTGCAGTAGCAGTAACTTCAATTCCTTTATTATCAAAAATCTTGCGCGTTTCTCTGTTTAATTTTAATTCTTCCTCAGTATATCCGTTATCATTTACTTTGTCAATCAAGGGTATTGCATTAAAGGCAATCTGGTGAGAATATACTTCTGGTTTTACTTCTTTACCCTCTAAATGATCTCTGCTTTGCTGTTTTAATTCTTCAACAGCTTTTTGACCGGTTCCAGAAACCGCTTGATAGGTACTAACAATAATTTTATTTATTACATGTTCTTTTCTAATTGGATTTAATGCCATAACCATTTGAATAGTAGAGCAGTTTGGATTAGCTATTATTCCATTGTGTTCTTTAATAGCTTCCGGATTGATTTCCGGTACTACTAGTGGAACATCATCATCCATTCTAAAGGCATTACTATTATCAATAACTAAAGCTCCTTCATAGACTGCTTGTGGTACAAATTTATTGGAATTTGAACTACCAATACTAAATAAGGCAATGTCGATATCTTCAAAAATACCTTTTTCAATTGTTTCTACCTTATATTTTTCACCTTTAAAGGTAAGTTCTTTTCCCTTAGAACGGGGAGAAGCAATTACTTTAAACTTATCAATGGGTAAATCATATTCTTCTAATACTTTAAGCATTTCGGTTCCAACCGCACCGGTTGCTCCGACTACAGCTACATTATATTTTTTCATTTTGAAGCTCCTCCTTAAAAGTTTCTATCATATTATATATCCATGATTTCATCTAAACCATATACAAGTCCATCTAGTTCTTCTATCTTATTAACCGCTAACTTGATACCGGGCATAAATGATTGACGGTCAATTGAATCATGTCTAATCTTTAAGGTTTGACCTTCGCCACCAAAAATGACTTCCTGGTGAGCTACTAAACCCTGTAATCTAACACTGTGAATATGAATATCATCAAAATCTGCTCCCCGAGCTCCTTTTAATTTTTCAATAAACTTTCTGTTCGCTTTTTCTTTTGGTTTTTCTCTGTTTTTAGCAATCATCTCTGCTGTTTTTACAGCTGTACCGGAAGGAGCATCCATTTTACCATCATGATGTAACTCAATTATTTCAGCCTGATCAAAAAACTGAGCAGCTTTTTTAGAAAACTCCATCATCATGACCGCACCTAAAGCAAAGTTAGGAGCAATCATAATGGATGTGTCATTTTCTTTAGTCCATTCTCTGACTTGTTTAAGATCAGATTGATCAAAACCGGTAGTTCCAACCACCATATGTGTTTTTGTATTGAGCACTTTTTTAATATTATCCATAACTACCTCTGGATTAGTAAAATCAATAACAATATCAGCTTTTTTATCATTAATCTCCTGAACTATATCATCTGTAATATAGAGTTCCTTTTCACTCTTTACATTTAAAAATTTAAATAAATCTTTTCCCTTTTCAACTACGTCAACAGCACCGACTAAATTAAAATTGGGCTCTTTAATCACCATCTTACAGATAGTTTTACCCATTCTACCGAGTGCACCATTAACGATAATTCTTTTTTTATCCACGATTTTCACCTCATCCTTTTAATTCGGTTTCCTGTTCTTCTATCTTTCCATAATAATTAGTACCCCAGACTCCTACAATTATTAAGATACCTCCGACAATTTGAAACCAATAAAAGGGCTCATTTCTGATAAATACGCCTGCTAAAATAGAAACCACAGTTGCGAAGTTAGCAAAAACAGCTGATTGAGAGGCGGGTAATTTAGAAAGAGTATAGTTAACAAAAAAGAACGCTAAAACTGATGATAATACTCCCAAATATATTACAGGAATGAGAACATTTAAGTTAGTCAGTGGTTCAAAATAATTTGTAAAATTTGTTGTACTGGTTGATAATAAAATAGTATTAAATACCAAGGCACCAACAGTCATCATAAAGTAAGTTATTACTTCTGGTTTAAAATCAACCGATAATTTTCTTGATAAAATATTGTGTACACCGGCCATTAAGACTGCTCCCCCAATAAGAGCCATTCCTAAAAAGTTTCCACTTACTTCAGTTGTACCTTTCATGATGGTAATAAAAATAACACCAATGACTGAAGAAGCTATAAAGATAGATTGTTTCCGACTGGGGGTTTCATTTAAGAAAAAGATCGCTAAAATTGTAACGACAACCGGTATTAGGGAAACTAAAAGACCAGCTTCGGAAGAAGTAGTGAAGTTCATCCCAGTCGTTTCAAAGATAAAATAAAGGACCGGTTGGGCAATTGTTACTATTAGTAAGTACTTAATCTTACTAAACTTTACATCTACTTTTAATATACCTATCAACCATAGTACATTAACCAAAAGGCCAGCTGTTAAAAATCTGTACCCCATAAGTTGAAAGGGTGAAATTACTTCGAGAGCTTCTTTGGTAAACATAAAAGAAAAACCAAAGATTGTACTAAATAATAGTCCTGAAATATAGGGTAAAAATTTCTTCATTAAAATTCTCCTTTATCTAATTGTCACGAGGAGGCCAAGGACCATAATATTGATAATAGTCTACTTTAATTCCTCCATTATATAATTTACGTCGTTTAGATGCTTCTTTTCCAAAAAGTTTTTCAAATTCTTCGTGAGCAGTTAAGACATATATAGACCAAGTATCTAAGGGTAATAACTTTTTACCCATCATCTTATATAACTTCTCAACCTGAGACTTATCAGAAAGTCTAAGTCCATAAGGTGGATTAGTTATTACATAACCATATTTTCTATTAGTTGAAAAGTCTTTAAAATCTTGTTGTTGAAAATGTATGATATCTTCTACACCGGCTTTTTTAGCATGATATATTGACATACTGACCAAATCTTCTTCTTTATCATAGCCAGCAATCAATCTAGGTTCAACATCTTCTTTGATTTGAGCTTTTGCTTCTTCTTTTACTTCCTGCCAATCTTTATCCTTAATAAAATGCCAGTTTTCAAAGGCAAATTCTCTATTTAATCCTGGTGGAATATTTTTCGCCCGCATTGCTGCTTCAATTGGAATAGTACCCGAACCACAGAACGGATCAATTAAGATACGATCAGGATCCCATTTACTTAAGTTAATCATACCAGAGGCAATTGTTTCCTGCAGAGGGGCAGGTGAACTTAGTTCACGATACCCTCTCTTATGTAAACCCTGACCACTTGTATCTAAAGTCAGGGTAGCAGTA
>CAZXRH010000186.1:0-4238 GCA_964642575.1 uncultured Halanaerobiales bacterium | reverse complement strand
CACAAATAAACTTTCTCAGGATGGTGAAATTGATGAAAGAGTTAATTGGAATAACTATGGCAGATGCTTTAGATCTAGAAAAAATGAATGAAGTTGAGGTTTTAGCAGGTAAAAATGGACTAGACCGCCACATAACCAAGGTTAATATTATGGAAGTACCTGATATTGTGGACTGGGTTAAAGAAGGCGAACTATTATTTACCACTCTTTATTCAATCAAAGATGATGAAGAAGCTTTAAAAAACCTAGTTCCTAAGCTTGCTGAGAAAAATCTAGCCGGTCTGGGTATTAAACCAGGAAGATATATTAATGAAATTCCTGAGTTTATGATTGAACAGGCTGAGCTACATAACTTACCCTTACTTAAAATTCCATATGATTTTTCCTTTTCAGAGTTTATTAATCCAATTTTGAGTGAAATTTTAAATGTACAGACCAGGTTTTTAGAAAAAACTCTCAATATCCACGAAGTATTAACTAATACTGTATTGTATGAAAATGGTTTGGATCGACTCTCAACAGTTTTAGTTGATATGATTAAAAATCCAGTATTAATTACAGATTCTAATATGGCAATGATGTCTTATTCTATACCAGATAAGTATACAGGTAAAATTAGTAAAGAAGATTTGATGGATAATGTATCAATTAATGGCGAAAGAGAGACTGAAGAAGAAATTTATGGTTATCGCTGCAAGAAAAAGCAGGTTGAATTGAATGGAAAAGAATTAGAATTAATCAAAATACCAATTATAACACCTAATAGTCATTTTGGTTATCTTTTTGCATGGGAATATGAAAAAAGTATTAACAAGTTAGATCTATCAACCTTAAAGTGGGCAAGTACAATCGCCGCCCTAGATATTCTCAATACTCGTTCTATTACTAATGTTGAATTAAAATATAAAAATGAATTACTATATGACATTTTAAAAGGAAAACTAAATAACAAACAGACCATAATTAACCGTGGAGAAAACATGGGTATGGAATTAGATAAAGGATTTTCAGTAGTTGTTTTTGAACTGAAAGAACTAATTTCTAAAAAGTTTAAAACAAAAGGTCTATTAAATGAAAATATTCAAAAAACTTATCTTGAGTCAGCTAAAAGAGTCATTAATGAAGATATAATAATGGGCGATTTGGGGACATATTTAATTGCTCTTTATCCTAATGAAGAAAAAGATAAAGAAGCTATTGAAGATTTTGCCCAAAAGGTATTAAATGTTATAGACAAAGATGATAGAGATGCGGTTACAGTTGGAGTTGGTAATTTTAAAGAAGATATTATCAATCTTCATGAAAGCTATTCTCAAGCTAAAAGAACAATTAATGTTGCCAGCAAATTGAACAAGGAAGATCAGATATATTTCTTTGAGGATCTGGGAGTATATAAATTACTATATAAAATAGACCAGGAAGAAAAGAATAGTTTCTTGGAAAATTCTATTATTCCACTTCTAAAATATGATAGAGCACATAATACTGAACTATTGAAAACATTGAAAGCATTCTTTGAAGAAAATGGTAATCTCACAAATGTCGCAAAAAAAATATATATTCATTACAATACAGTCCATTATCGCTTGAAAAGAATAGAAAAGATTACCGGGTTAAGTTTAGACAATCCTGATGATAAGTTAAATCTTGAAATAGCTTTAAAAATGTTGAACTTTACTGATATACTTGGTGGAGAAAATGTTTGATTACTGTATAGAAGGGGATCTAGTAAAAGAAAATTATAAACTGACTGGAGAAATTATTAGTCAGTTTGACCATGTAATAAATATAAAAACAGCTCAAACCAATGGATTTGCCATAATTGATAGCAAAGTAATAATGGCTCCCTATCATATACAGGTTCCTGATTATGCTTTTCAGCAGATAGCTGAACATGTTAAGGGAAATTCATCAATTACAATATTTGAAAATAGAATTAAATATGGTAACAGAACTTTTAGCTATAAGGAGAAAGAAATTTATAAAGGAATTATTAAAAGCCATTCTAATAAGAATCAAGATGAAATCATTAACTGGTCTGAGAAAGTTATAGAAAACACTAAAAAATTAGGTAGTCTTGATAAAACCATCTTAAATTATAAAGAGATAATTAATAATTTAGAGGATTTTAATTTGACTCCTCTTCAGAAAGAGTTTTATAAAAACTTAAAAAAAGTTTTGTCAGGAGAAGGTTCTATTGAAGAATTATTAGGATTGGGTATTGGACTAACACCAACCGGTGATGACTTTATAGTAGGTTATTTATCAGCACTGGAAGCCGGATTAATTAAAGACAAATTAAATGTTAAAGACAATCTTAAACTTAATGAAATATTTGAAAAGACAACCAGGGTCAGTGCCCTGCATTTAAAAGCTGCTTTAAAACACAGATTTAATAAAAAGTTAGTAGACATTTACAAAAATTTATCTAATGATGAAAAAGAATATATAAAAAATACCAAAAAGCTTTTAAAAGTAGGAAATAGTTCGGGGCTTGACATGCTCTCAGGCTTGTATTTTGCACTGATTATATAAAATTACAACAAAAAGGATAAATTATTGTTAAATTAACACAAAGGGAATCCATATAATATTCTTGAAAATATTATATTGGAAACAGACTTAATAATATAAATATATCAAGGGAGGGACTCAGTTGAAAGATAAAATTAAAGAACTACAGGAGAAAAGAGAAAAGATTTCTAAGGGTGGAGGAGAGAAACGTATAGAAAAGCAGCATAATAAAGGTAAGCTCACCGCCCGCGAAAGAATTGATAAGTTATTTGATGATGGTAGTTTTCAAGAAATTGGTATGTTTGTCGAACATCATTCACAAGATTTAGGTATGGATGAAAAAGACATACCAGCTGATGGTGTGATAACAGGACAGGGTACTATTAATGGAAGATCTGTTTATGTATATGCACAGGACTTTACAACAATGGGCGGTTCTTTAGGAGAGATGCACGCTAAAAAGATTTGTAGAGTAATGGATTTAGCTAAAAAATCTGGTTCACCATTTATTTCACTTCTAGATTCTGGTGGAGCTAGAATTCAGGAAGGTGTAAATTCTCTTAAAGGCTATGGTGAAATTTTTAAGAGAAATACTGATAATTCCGGTGTAATCCCCCAAATTTCAGTTATTTTAGGTCCATGTGCAGGTGGAGCAGTATATTCTCCAGCTATCACAGACTTTGTTTTCATGGTTGACCATACTTCTAAGATGTTTATCACTGGTCCACAGGTTGTTAAATCAGTTACTGGTGAAGAAGTAACTGCAGAAGAATTAGGAGGTGGCTCAACCCACAATGAAGTAAGTGGTGTAGCTCACTTTTTAGCAGATAATGAGGAACAAAGTTTTGAACAAATCAGAAGATTAATTTCCTTTATTCCTAATAATAATTTAGAAGGAGCTCCGGTTGAAGATAGTAATGACTCTCCGGAAAGAATTGAAGAAGACTTAAAAGATATAGTTCCAATTAATCCCAACAAAGCATATGATATTAGAAATGTAATTGAAAAAGTTGTAGATGATCAAGACTTCTTTGAAGTTCATAAATATTATGCAAAAAATATTGTAGTAGGTTTTGCGAGATTAAATGGACGTTCAGTTGGTATTATTGCCAACCAGCCAAACTTTAAAGCTGGTACTTTAGATATAGATTCTTCAGATAAAGCAGCAAGATTTATTAGATTCTGTGATTCATTCAATATACCAATTGTTTCATTAACCGATGTGCCAGGTTATCTCCCCGGTGTTGAGCAGGAATACGGTGGAGTAATCAGACACGGTGCAAAATTACTTTATGCTTACTCCGAAGCTACCGTACCAATGATTAATATCATTTTAAGAAAAGCTTACGGTGGAGCTTATATAGCTATGAGTAGTAGACACCTTGGTGCTGACTATGTATTTGCATGGCCAAACGCTGAAATTGCTGTTATGGGTCCACAGGGTGCTGCCAATATTATATTTAGAAAAGAAATTAAAAATGCAGACAACCCTGATGAGAAAAGAAATGAAAAAATTGAAGACTATAGAGAAAGCTTTGCTAATCCCTATAGAGCTGCAGCAGAAGGTTATGTAGATGATGTAATTGATCCCCGTAATACTAGACCAAGAATTATTATGGCATTAGAATCTGTAATAGGTAAAAGAGAAAGTCAGCCTAATAAGAAACACGGTAATATACCTTTATAGAATATAAAAAGGAGGCATTAATGTGAATCCTCTCGAG
>CAZXRH010000185.1:0-4240 GCA_964642575.1 uncultured Halanaerobiales bacterium | reverse complement strand
CCTCCCTTTAATCCTATTTTCAACATATCAATTCTGACTTTTTTTGTCAACTTTTTGACATACTCCTTCCTTTGAAGGAGTATTATGTTAAAAAACAATATTTTAATCGCTTATAACATTTTTGATCTGTTGAATTTTTCCGGGATAGATAGGTGATAAAAAGGAAGAATCTAAAATATTAAACATTTCTTCCTGGGAGATAAAACCTGACCTAAATGCATTGAGTTTAGCTGCGAGGTGAGAATCAATTAAAGCTTCTTCACTTGTATAAAGTGCTAGTGTACTTTCATAAAGAGCTTTACTTGTTCTTAATTGATACTTCTGATGATAATTTTCTGCCATATAAAACTGATCAATTGGTTCAGGACTAAAATATAGGTTATCATTATCTCTTAACTCTTTAGTTTTTAACCAAGGGATATTGCCTTTTTTTCAATAAGATTTTTTCTTTCTTGAAGGAGTTCCTCCGCTTGTAATTTTAGAGCAAAAATCTCTTAACTCTTGTGCATAATCAGTTATATACTCTTCTTGTTCTTGATTAGAATGGAAAACTATGTAACGATACTGTCCAGTGGTAGGACGTACATTATTACTTGTGTTTTCCATATATTGATCAACTAATTCCTGATAACTTATTACTTTGGGATCATAAATTACTTTAGCTGTTTCAGCATGGTCTCCTATATTATTATAAGTAGGATTTTCAGTAGTTCCACCTGCATAACCAACAAAAGTGTGAATTACTCCTTCTAAGGCTCCAAACTGAGCCTCTGTACCCCAAAATCAGCCATGAGCAAAGTATGCATATTGATAAAATTCCATTGCTGCTGAATTAATACAGTATCTTAAACCAGTTGGTTCAGGACCATCTTCAAAGAGATGTCCTAAATGGCCTCCACAACGAGCACAGATTACTTCAGTCCTCTGCATACCCAGACTATTGTCCGGTCTAGTTACCACAGATTCTTCAGAATAGACATCATAATAACTTGGCCAACCACTGCCAGAACTATATTTATGTTCAGAACTGAAAAGAAAGTTACCACAGGCAGCACAGGCATATACTCCCTCTCTTTTATTACGATAATACTCATTATTAAAGGCGGGTTCTGTACCACTGTTTTTTAATATATTATACTGACTATCTGTTAAGTGTTCCTGCCAATATTCATCAAACTGTTCAATGGGGTATTTACCATTAACTTGTATAGCAGATGCTTGAAAGGCAAATGCTCCTACAACAAGTAATATTATTGATAAAACAACTAGATAATTATTTAACATTTTTACTCCTTCTTTCTATTATGGTCTTCGGATTCTTCTATTTCTTGCATTACTTCTTTAATTTTTTTATTTTCCCATTTTTCTCCTAATATTTTACCGACTCCAAATACTTGTACCCAGTGAACAGCCAGTCCGATTCCCCATCCAATCAAGACCCAATAAAACCAATAAGTTCCTGGTGAAACAATATAATTGATAATAAAAATACCAATATTTACAACTACATATACTAAAAGGTGACCATAAAAGTCTTTAATTTCTTTGACCCTTTCTTTTGCTTTTTTATACTTTTCATCTTCCTGCATAGCAATCCCCCCCAAATCTGTATCTATATTTATAATTTCTTTCAATAAACTTAAAATCCTTTATTTTAAATTTTTTTAAATATAAGTAAATAAAAAAGGTCTTTTTCAGCATCTTGCGAATATTAATATAATAAGAATAAATATAGAGGTGATTAATTTGGAATTGAGAACTTTTAATCTTGAAAAAGACTTTGAAGACGTATTTAAAATCTGGCGAGAAGTGGGCTGGATTAATGATGAAAAAAGAAAAAGAGAAGCATTAAAATACTTTGTTCAGGCTGGGGAAGGCAAAGTAACTTTACTTAACAACGAAGTAGAAGGTTATGTTAATTCTACCCCAGGCTACTATCAATACTTAGACCAGGTATTTGATCTCCAGGCAGTTACTGCTGTTACAATTAGTAGAGTAGCCCGTAAACAAAGTATTGCTTCAAAAGCAACAGCTGAAGTTATTGCAAAAGCAGCTTCTAATGGAGTCCATCTTTCTGCCCTTGGCATGTTTGAGCAGGGTTTTTATAATAAATTGGGTTATGGGACTGGTAGTTATGAACATTTTATAAGCTTTGATCCCGACCACCTACAAATAACAGGCAAAGCACCTGTTCCCGAAAGAATTAAAGTAAAAGATTATGAAGCTGTTCATAAATCTAAATTAGAACGAAAAAAAAGACACGGTTACTGTACCTTGCTCCCGCCCGAAATTACAAGAGCTGAGATGTTTTTTGGCCAAAATGAACCCTTTGGTTTAGGTTATAAAAATGAGGACGGTAGTATTAGCCATCATATTTGGGTACTACCTAATGAAGAATTACATGGACCCTATTTTATAAGGTGGATGACCTTTAATAATCTAGAACAATTTTTTGAATTAATGAACTTAATCAGAAACTTAGGTGATCAAGTCCATTTAATAAAAATGTGGGAACCTGCTAATATACAGATGCAAAATTTTATTAAAAAACCATATAAGGATTCTCAGGTTACAAAAAACAGTAAATTTCAAGTTATTAATAAGGCTAATGCATACTGGCAGATAAGAATTTTAAATTTAAAAGATTGTATTAAAAGAACTTCACTATCAGGAAAACCAGTAGAGTTCAATCTGGAATTAACAGATCCTATAGAACAATATTTAGATAAAAGTTCTCCCTGGCAAGGCTTGAGTGGAAAATATATTGTACAATTAGGAGAAAACTCTAATATTCAAAAAGGTAGTCATAAAAAACTGCCCACTCTTAAGACTGATATTAATTCCTTAAGTCGAATGTGGATAGGAGCGGTTCGTCCTACACTTTTACCATACACCAATTACTTTAAAGCACCTCAGAACTTAATTGAAAGATTAGATGACTTATTTGTAACTCTTCCCAAACCCACGATAGACTGGGATTTTTAAAATCAATATTAAATTTTGGAGTTCTGTTTAAAAGCAGAACTTTTTTTTATTTGACAAGTATATTTTTTTGTTTTAAAATATAGTAAGCACTTACTCACTTATGAGGTGATTTTATATGAAAAAGTCAGAAAAAACTAAAAAGAAAATTCTAAACGAAACTATTAATTTGATTGCAAAAAAAGGTTATGCCTCTACTTCCACCCGGGAAATTGCAAAAAAAGCAGAAATATCAGAAGCAACTATTTTTAAATATTATCAAAGCAAAGAGAACCTGTTAAAAACTATCGTGATGGAAACAATGGAAAAATTATTTGAAAGTTCATCTGAAGAAAGAATTCCTAACGTTTTGAAAAACAATAAAAATAAAGACCCAGAAATGATCTTAAGATCTTTAATAAAAGAAAGACTTAACTTCTTTACTGTTCACAATAAAGAACTCAAGGTTGTTTTTCAGGAAATGCTAATTAATAAAAATGTCAAAAATTACTTTAAAGAAGAAATCTGGCCTCGAATGGTGGAAATTTCAAATCAAATTTTTGATCAAATTAAAGCTGAATATGAACTCAAAACTGAAATGGATAATTATATATTTAGAAAATCTTTATTTGGTATGTTATTTTTTACAATCCTATTTGAAGAAATCTTAGAAGAAAATCAAACTATAGACAACAAAAAACAGGCCGATTTAGTAACAAACATTATATTCAGCGGTATCAAAAAAATGTAAAATGATAAATAAATTTTAAAAAAAGTTGGTGAGATAATTTGCTTTTTATTGATAACAATAAAAACACAAAAAAGATTAAAATATATTTTTTGATCTCACATGGAATTCCCTTTTTCATCACCATCCTAGCTATGCTATTTACTAATACATTATATATTTCAAATTCTATTTGGGCCAATTTGATTTATATCAGTATGCTAAGTCCCCTCTATGCTGCTCTCTTTATAATTTATTATTTTTATGATAAGAAAAAAAGAATTTATTTCTTTAAAAATATGATTAATTTTAATCAAATCTCTGCTGGCTGGTATCTATTTATCATTTTATTTCCTGTTTTAATCAGATTAATTGGTGCTTTATTGGCAGCCTTTTTGACAAAGGCAAATTTTCAGTTTTTTATATCAAATGAAATGACTATTTCTTACGGCATCTTTTTATTATTTTTCGGTCCAATTCATGAGGAAATGGGCTGGCGAGGTATAGCTTTACCTGAATTAAAAGGACAATATGGTTTTACTATTTTAGTTA
>CAZXRH010000184.1:0-4389 GCA_964642575.1 uncultured Halanaerobiales bacterium | reverse complement strand
TCTTTGATATTGGTGCGGATTGCCTGTGCTACTCCGCCCGCATTTGCGTAACCACGGCCGTACTTGGATGCATCATTGATATCTATCTCTTGGTCAATCTTGGTTAGCTCAATATCAGCTGCCACAAAGATAGCAGCCAACTCTTCAAAGGTGATTACATAATCTACATAATCAACAACATGTTTATCTTCTGCTTCTAATTTTTTTGAAATACAAGGTCCGATAAATACCACCTTGCTGTCTGGATCTTCTTTTTTGATGGAATCAGCCGATACCACCATCGGTGAGTAGGAAGGTGAAATATTATCTTTTGATTCTTCTACATGTTTATCAGCTATATAGGTCCAGGATGGACAGCAGGATGTACCTAAATATTTTTGTTTTTCAGGTACCTGTTCATAGAAAAGTTCCGCCTCTTCTAAGGAAGCATAATCAGCTCCAAAGCTAACTTCTCTTACTTTGTCTATACCGAGTTTATGTAAGGCTGCGATAATACGACCCGGTGAAGCTAAGGGACCAAACTGTCCAACAAATGAAGGTGCGATGATGGCACTTATCTTTTCTCCTTCCCTAAGATCGGTTAACATCTGATAGATCATTGATTTATCAGCAATTGCTCCAAAAGGACAGCTGATTATACACTGACCACAGCTGACACATTTAGACTGATTGATAACAGCCCGTCCATATTCATCACTTTCAATTGCATCTACACCACAGGCTGCTGCACAGGGTCGGTCATAATTCACAATTGCATTATAGGGACAAGCTTCCTTACAGCGACCACAGTTAATACAAGTCTCTTGATCTATGATAGCCCTTTCTTCTCCAATTGTAATAGCATCGACCGGACAGACTATACTACAGGGGTGAGCTAAGCATCTCCGACAGTTATCAGTTACAACATGGGCTTCAGTTGGACATTTCTCACAGGCAAACCTAATTACTTTAACCAGCGGTTTATAAAAAGGTTTTTCTTCTTCTAAAAACTTTTTGATACTGCTTGATAAAAGCTTATGTTCCTGACTTTCTTCATAATCCATACCAACTGCCATTCTGGTTCGGGCTGCCACTATAGCCCTTTCTTTAAATATACTAGAGCGGTATGTAGGTTCTTCAGTATCTATAATATTATAGGGGATCTTATCAAATTCATCATATCCTTTGTCTTCAATTGCAATACGGGCTACTTCTTCAAATACCATTCTCCGGATATGCGAGATATCTGTATACAATCCCTTTAAGGTCATTTTTCTATCCTCTCCATGACTTTACTCATCACAACTTCACTTTTAGCAGACGTGATAACCTCTCCATCTATCTTTACTACAGGTGATCTTTTAATATCATCACAGATATCAAGACACTCTATTTTTTTAACTTTAATCTGTTCTGGGTAATCCTCTCTTAGCTCTTCTAAAGATTCTAATATATTTAAGCCACCCACTAAAGCACAGTGGCTTCCCACACAGACCTCTACTTTAACCATCATTATACCTCCTTAGACATGATTAAAAATTATGTTAACAAACCTTCTAGGACTAGATCAGCTGTTTTTAAATTGGTAGCTAAAGGAACATTGTGAACATCACAGACTCTAAGTAAACCGGTAATATCTGGTTCATGGGGATGAGAAGTGAGAGGATCCCGTAAAAAAATCACACAGTCTAAATTATCCTGGGCTATTTGAGCCCCGATCATCTGATCGCCTCCCATTGGGCCGGAAGCCATCCTATCAACTTCAAGTTTGGTTTCTTCATTAACGATCTTACCAGTAGTACCTGTTGCAATCAATTCACAGTTTTCTAACAGTTCTAAATGTCTTTTAACAAACCTAACCATATCATCTTTTTTTTCATCATGAGCAATCAGTGCTAATCTTACCATTTCAATCAACTCCTATCATTTTTAATATTATCTATATCAAAGTGATATATCCAACCTTCTTCCTTATATATAGCCCTGTTTTCCGCCGGAAATACTAAAGAAGGTAAAACATCAAAGTTGTTATTAAATCCAAATTGCAGGGCCATTAAGGCACAGAGAGCAGCATCGTATTGGTCAGTACCTGCTTTAATCTGATCAGGTATAGTTTTTTCAATTGGCGGAAAAGCTTTTTCATACTTACCCGGTTTTAACATAGCAGGATAGGTTTCAATCACATTGATTTTACCTTTGTTATACTTTAAATTATTGGTTTCAATTTCAAAATCATAAGTCTTCTTCCAGTATCTAAGATGACTTATTACTACCGTGGTATTGTTTCCTAACCGATCGAAGGAAGCTGAAAGCGGTTTTTTGCCGTATTGCCTATAAATATAACGGTCAGTTTCACGGTAAGCCAGGGGGTTGAATATCTCAAGTTCTGGCTTTTTTATATATTCACTTTTATCAGATAAAAACTCTATAAATTGCTTGGGAAAGGTAAGTGGTGCATCTATACCAAGTACTATTTCAGTGCTTTTTGTAATTTTCTTATTAGCAAGTTCTTTAAATATATTGTTTAGTTCAAAAAGAGCGCCCTCTTTTATTTGATGGTTACTTTCAGTATAATACCAGGTCAGTTCCCGGCTTTTTGAATCTGCTTTAATTAAAACAAAACTATTGTTTTTTCCCATCCAGCCGCCTACATCCCAACCTAGGGCAAATAATTTATTACTCATAATATCCCTCTATTTTTGCAGTTTCTTTTTTATAATATTATGTAGATTAAATTAAAACCCTTTATTTCAAATGGAAAAAAGCTGCCCTAAAGCAGCTTTTTTACCATTTATATATATTTAAATATTTTCTTTTATGTTTAAAAATAGACAGGATATAGATAATACATGAAAACGATTACTGAATATACTAAAGTACTGGTTATCAAAGAAGGCCAAATCGTTTTAGTACGAGCAACTGACCAACCCCCGATAATACCACGGGCAAAAAAGGTATAGCCAACCAAGTAAATATAATTTTGGACCGGTGGAAGGTTGTAATTTAAAATGACAATAAATAGTAAAAATAAGAAAGCAGAAATTAAAACTCCCCAAAAATCATTTAATTTCAAACCTATATAGTGGATTAAAAATCCTCTAAAAAATAGTTCTTCGGCAAAAATAATAATCAATAAATTAGTAATTGTAAAACCTAAAACTGCAGAGTAATCCCTTGCCTGGTTAAGCCAGTAAAAGGAAGGACTAATAGGCCGGGTACTCAGGTTTTGATTAATAATTAATTTATAAGTACCAGAAAGTGGTTCTAAAATAACAAATACAAGTCCCATAAAAATCATAGTTAATAATAAAGTGAGGAAAAAATCACTAAACTTAACCGTTTCAAATCCCACATATTTTGTTTTACCAGACAAAAGCACTGCTAAAAAAGGCAGGACCAACCAAATTAAAGTAAAATGGGGTATTTCGGTCCCGTAAAGATTTGATAGATAAAACAAAACAGCCAATGCAGCTATAATCCAGATAAAAAACAAATATCTTTTCATGGTTACACCCCGATTTCTTGAATTAGTTGTAGATTATTTTATAACATCTCCGGGGAAAACTATTTTAATATTGTATTATTTATATCTTATTATATTAAAATTATAGCATATTTTAACCAATAAATCTATATTTATGCAATAAAAGTTAAAATTATTAAATATGGTTTTTCTTAATTTTTGCTACCTCCCAGCTGGTTAGGTGAGTTACCATAGTTTGTAATACCCTTATTAGATTTATTTGCCCACTTAACAGCGTTTTTAATTATCTGTTGTACTTCTTTATTATAATAAGTGGGATTTTCTTCATGGCCGGGTCTAAAATAAAATATTTTACCCTGACCTCTTTGATATGTGATTCCACTTCTAAACACTTCTCCTCCTTCAAACCAACTTATCAACACTATCTCATCAGGTTTAGGAATATCAAAATACTCACCATACATCTCTTCTTTTTCTATTTCTATATACTCATTTTCAAGGTCTTTTACAATCGGATGTCCCGGTGAAACAATCCAAAGCCTTTCTAATTCACTGTCTACCCTCCATTTTAAGTTACAGGAAGTTCCCATTAATTTTTTAAATATTTTAGAATGATGAGCAGAATGTAATACAATTAGCCCCATTCCTTCCAAAACCCTTTGGTAAATCCTCTCAACTATTTCATCTTTTACTTCATCATGGGCTACATGACCCCACCAGATGAGTACATCTGTATCATCTAACTTATCTTCAGTTAAACCGTGTTCTTTTTGGTCAAGTTGAGCTTTAGTTACACTCATTTTCTCATTTTTTAGAAAGTCTGCAATTACGGAATTAATGCCATCAGGATAGATCTTTTTAGCTCTTTTATCATTTTGGGTTTCTCTTCTTTCACTCCAGACTAAAACATTAATTTGCGCTCCCAT
>CAZXRH010000183.1:0-4405 GCA_964642575.1 uncultured Halanaerobiales bacterium | reverse complement strand
TATATCAAATTCTTTTTGTGAGGAAGTTGCCCCCACAAAAGTTTGACAGAAACGATACAATTTATAGAATTGATTATTCTTATGAATAATAGTATAATTAATAGTAGTATAAGACAATATTTAAATAACTTTTATATTAACTTTCTATCCCTATAATATTACTTCTTTTCTACTCTTCAATTATTACTGTCCATTCGCAATATTTCTACTCTCAATTTTTTTACCAACATTTATTTTATAAATTTTCATAATATTTTTAATAATTATTCCCATACTCATATCTCTTTACTATTATTGTAGGAGGTGGTTTTTAACAATAGTATATCTATGTCTAATTTTCTGTTGATTAAAAAATAAAAGGGGGATTAAGATGAAAATTGATAAACGTTTACTGGTATTAGTTTTAACTTTTTCATTAGTATTTTCATTTTCATTTGGCTTACTTGCGCAAGAAGAAGTAGAAATCTTTAGTTGGTGGACCGGTGGTGGTGAGGAAGAAGGACTAATGGCCCTTTTTGAAATCTTCAATGAAAACTATCCAGATATTGAAATTATCAATGCTACTGTAGCTGGTGGAGCTGGTACCAATGCAAAAGCAGTTTTAAAAACAAGAATGGTTGGGGGTAATCCACCCGATTCATTCCAGGTTCATGGTGGCGCTGAGTTAATTGATACTTATGTAAAAACTGATATGATGCAACCTATTACTGATCTTTTAGAAGAATGGGGAGTTAGAGATAAGTTTAACCAACAAATCTTGAATATGTCCAGTTATGAAGGTGAAATTTATTCAATCCCTGTTAATGTACACCGTGGTAATGTAATGTTTTATAACATGTCAATATTAGAAGAACACGGTATTACACCACCCACTAACCTATATACTTTTGTCCAAACTCTAATTGAATTAGACCAAGCAGGAGTAACTCCTTTAGCATTAGGTGATAAGAATAAATGGACAGCTACTCACCTCTTTGAAAGTATTATGGTCTCTACTTTAGGTCCCTTTAAATACAATGGACTCTGGGATGGTACAACTTCTTTTGATGATCCCGGTATGAGAGAAGCTTTAGTTGCCTTTAAAGAAATCATGAACTATGTAAATGAAGACCACGCTGCTTTAACCTGGCAGGATGCCACAAGAAGGGTTTTTGATGGAGAGGCTGCCTTTAATGTAATGGGAGACTGGGCAGAAGGATACTTAAAAACTCTAGGTTGGGCACCTAATGAAGAATTTGGCTGGGTTAATGTACCAGGTACTAGAGGTAGTTTTATGGTTATAACAGATACCTTTGGTCTACCAAAAGGTGCTCCTAATCCAGAAGGGGCTAAAGCTTGGTTAAAGACTGTTGCATCTATTGAAGGTCAGGATACCTTTAATCCTATTAAAGGTTCTATCCCTGCCCGTATCGATGCTGATAAGAGCAAATATGATCCTTACTTAACAGATTCAATGGAAGACTTTGCAACTGTAACCTTAACTCCTTCTATTGCACACGGTTCAGCTGCACCAGAAGGATTTGTAACTGCTCTTAATGACATTATTAACACTTTTATTACCACAGGAGATGTAGAACAAGCTCATCAAAGAATTAAAGATGCTGCTAATGAATATTTAGAAATGTAATTAGTAATTAAAAAGCCCCCTATGTAAGTGGGGGGCTTTCTATTTCACGGAGGTGATTTGCAATGAAACAGAAGACAAAAAATTTACTTATCTCTTTAGGATTGTTATCTCCTTCAATAATTTTGGTAGGAGTTTTTGTCTACGGTTTTATCGGACAAACCCTACAAATTTCATTTCTGGACTGGAATACTTTTTCTAAATTATTAAGCGCAGATAAAACATATGTTGGTTTAAAAAATTATCTAAATTTATTTATGGATCCTAGATTTCAAACAGACCTCTGGAATACTCTCTTTTTTACCAGTTTTTTTATCATAGGATCTTTAGCGATTGGAATTTTATTATCTATTCTTTTAAATGACCGTCCTAAAGGTGGATATATTTTTCAAAATATTTATCTGTTTCCAATGGCGATCTCTTTTGTAGTAACTGGTACTGTCTGGCGCTGGATCTTTTCACCCGGTACCTTACCAGATAATCCTTATGGTATAAATCTTTTGTTTGAAAAGTTAGGACTTACTGCTCTGCAGTGGAGATGGTTTACAAGTACAGAAAGTATTTTCTTTTTTAATATTGCTTTAATTCCTGTTATTATTGCCGCTATCTGGCAGTTTTCAGGTTATACAATGGCTATGTGGCTGGCCGGTTTAAGAGGTATGGATGAACAGTTAATTGAAGCTGCCAAAATTGATGGAGCATCTCCTTGGCAGGTTTTTCGTTATATTCTCTTTCCTATTCAAAAGCCAATTACTCTATCAGCTGTTATTATCTTAGCTCATGTCTCATTAAAAGCTTTTGCTTTAATTTATTCGATGACCGGTAGTGGGCCCAATAATGTAACTGATATTCCGGCTGTATACATGTTTGAAGCAACCTTTAGATCCAATAGATATTCAACTGGTTCCAGTATTGCTATCATATTATTAGTTTTAGTAGGACTATTAATTATTCCTTATCTTGTAAATAGTTTTAGAGAGGAGTCCTAACTATGTTTGCTAAAATGAAATCAAAAAAGTATTTAATATATTTAGTTTTATTTTTATTTGCTCTCTTCTTTTTACTGCCCATGTATGTTCTGGTTATGACCAGTTTAAAAAGCTTTGCTGAAGTGTCAGTGCAAACTATGTGGGACTTACCAAGGAATTTATCACTAAGTGGTTTTATGACTGCTTTAGGCAAATTAGCACCTAACCTTATGAACAGTTTTTATTTAGTTATTCCAGCCACTTTGTTATCCGCTATGTTAGGTTCAATTAATGGTTATGTGCTTTCACATTGGAAGTTTAAAGGGGCAGATACCCTTTTTGCTATATTATTATTTGGGATGTTTATTCCTTATCAATCAGTTTTGTTTCCTTTAGTAAGATTTTTACAGTCAATTGGCCTTTATGGTTCAATTCCCGGACTTATCTTAGTTCATGTCGTTTATGGAATTCCAATTACTACTTTAATGTTCAGAAACTACTATACAGAAGTACCAAAAGCCTTAACAGAAGCAGCAAAAGTTGATGGTGCTAATATTTTGAGTATTTATCGTTATATCTTTTTCCCAATTTCAATTCCTTCTTTTGTAGTAGTTTTTATCTGGCAGTTTACAAATATCTGGAATGAATTTCTCTTTGCAGTAACTGTAACCAGCAGACCAGAAAATCAGCCCATAACTGTTGCACTTACTAATCTGGCCGGTAGTCAGGTAGTAGAATGGAATGTTCAGATGAGTGGGGCAATCATTACAGCTTTACCAACTTTAATAGTTTATATTATCTTTGGTAAGTACTTTATTGAAGGACTTCTAGCCGGTTCTGTCAAAGGTTAAAAATGAGGTGGTCAAAATGAAAGAACTAAATTGGGGTATTATGAGCACAGCTAGCATTGCAAGAAAACATATTATCCCAGCTATTCAAAATGTTAGGAATAATAAGATTGGGGCAATAGCTAGCCGCAGCCAGTCCAAGGCAAAAAAGATGGCAGACAACTTTAATATTAAAAAGGTTTATGATAGCTACGATCAATTAATTAATGATAAAAAATTAGATATTATATATATCCCACTACCTAATACTTTTCATAAAAAATGGACTATTAAAGCCTTAGAAAAAAAGAAACATGTTCTCTGTGAAAAACCTTTAGGCATTGATGCAACCGAGGTTAAAGAAATGATTGAAAAAGCAAAAAAAGAAAATCAAATGCTTATGGAAGGCTTTATGTATAGATATCAACCTTTTATCTATAAGTTAAAAAGATTAATTCAAGATGAAATCGGTGAACTTAGATTTTTAGATATTAACCTTTGTTATAAATCAACACGTCCCTCTGATGATATTAGATTTAATAAAAGTGTAGGTGGTGGTTCCCTATATGATGTGGGTTGTTATACAGTTGATTTGGCAAGGTTAATAATGGGAGGAAAGCCAAAAGAAGTTTACAATACCTTTAGCCGAATAGATAAAAACAAGGTAGATCATACCGGTAAAGCACTGCTAAGATATGAAAATGATATAACTGTAAACTTAACTTATAGTTTTAACAGTTTTGCTCATAAAGATTTTACAGCAGTAGGCAGCCAAGGAAAGATAATTGTTAAAGATCTATTTGAATGGTTTCCTGAAGATGATAGAACCATTGAATTGATCACTGATGAACAATATGAAATATTTACATTTAAAACTAAAAATCCTTATGTACTGGAAATTGAAGGTATCTATGATCAGATTATTAATCAAAAAGCATTACCTGAAGATTTAAATGCCTCTCTTGATAATATGATTATTATTGATC
>CAZXRH010000182.1:0-4443 GCA_964642575.1 uncultured Halanaerobiales bacterium | reverse complement strand
TGTGTCTGCCACATTTACCCCAGTAGCTTTCGGACGATACGGACTTCGTTTTGTTATGCAAACTTATCCTACCACCATAGGCCTCAAATGTGATTCGTGTACCTCAGATCGAAATTTTGCTTTAAGCTTCCTTCAGAT
Source organism: uncultured Halanaerobiales bacterium (assembly GCA_964642575.1). Classification (GTDB taxonomy): domain Bacteria; phylum Bacillota; class Halanaerobiia; order Halanaerobiales; family M55B127; genus M55B127. The sequence continues at coordinate 4,305 of CAZXRH010000182.1, read as the reverse complement.
TCCTCCTCGCGGAGGACACCCTTGCTCTCAGCTAATCCCTATATCGCCTTCGGAATTCGGGACTTCCACCCTATAGATTTAATACATGCCCGGCAAACATAAATTAAGCGGTAGGGATAATCCCTACCGCTGATTATTTTTATTTATTCTTTTTTAATTTTATATTAAGAATTCACCGTCTTCATAGATTAATTCACCATCAGCAAAGATTTGACCACCGTCTGTCATATCACAGAGCATATCCCAATGGATGGTAGATTCATTTTGCCCTTTAGTTTCAGGATAACTTCTTCCAATTGCAAGGTGAACAGTACCACCAATTTTTTCGTCAAATAACATATTACGGCTAAACTTATCAATACCATAGTTACAGCCGATAGCAACTTCTCCTAAGTATCTGGAACCTTCATCAGTATCTAAGAGGGTGTGGAGTAACTCTTCTCCTTTTTCAGCAGAAGCATCTACCACTTTACCATTTTCAAAGGTTAATCTAATATCTTCAATTTCTTTACCCTGGAAAATTCCGGGATATGAAAATCTAATATGTCCTTCAGCAGAATCTTCGACCGGACCAGTAAAGACTTCTCCGCCCGGGTAATTTTCTTTACCTTTATCAGGTACCCAGAGCCTTCCTTCTACATTAAACTTAATATCGGTATCATTGGATTTATAATGTAGTTCTTTGACATCATTTAAATAATCAGCATATCTTTCCAGTTCTTCACCTAACTCTTCCCAGTAAGCAACCGGATCATCTTCATATAGGTGACAGGCTTTAAAGACAAAATCTTCATATTCTTTTTTTGACATTTTTGCTTCTTGTGCATCAGCAGAAGTAGGATATTGGGCTAAAGTCCAGTTTAAATCCCCTTCAGCTGCTCTATTCATATGTATTTCCATGATTTCTTTATTAGCCAGACTTCTTTTTTTCATTTTATTGGGATCTACATTGGTCATACCTTTTGTATTGTAGTTAGCAAGTATAGAAATCGAAGCATCAACATTTTCTATTATATATTTATGGTAAGGTGATTCAAAATCCAGTTGATGTTCAGAAGCATATTCATAAAATAGTTCTTCCTGGCTTTCAAATCTAGGAACTACTAACGGATGGGCTCCTTTTTGTAGTACTTTTACATAAATAGCCTTAAGTAATGGTTCAGCTACCATAGCTCCCTGGATTAAAACATGATCCCCTTTTTCAACCTCTACTGAATAATTAACTAGTACATCTGCGTACTTTTCTAACATCGGATTAATCATTAATATCCCCCTTCTTATTCTAAACTAATTGATACATGGTCTCCATTATCATTTATATCAACAATTTTACCTTTTGTTGATTCATCATTAATTGCAGAAAGAATTTCATCTAAATTAACATTTTGTTCTTCCATTTGTACTTTGGCTTTTTTAGGCATAATTTTAAGAGCTGTTTTAGCTAACAGCATTGGAATGGAAATATTAACTTTCTCTTCTCCGTTTTCTTCAACTAAGATCTTGATAAACTTAGGCTTTTTACTACTTGTTTCAGGTTTTTCAAAAACTGTATCCCTTTTTTCTAAAGTTCCTAAAAGTTCATTTGCTTCTTCGGCGTCAATCGTTCCCTTTTCGAGCATTTTTAAGATCTGCATTCTTTCTTCACTCAATTTTCATACCTCCTATTTAAATTTCTCCCAGTTTTTCGACAGCTTCAGCAGCTGAAATTTCTCCACTTTCCAATTGTGTTAATACTTCTTTACGTTTCTCTGCCATTTCATCATCTGGACTTTTATCAATATCATGCCCTAAAGCATGGATTACTTCATCCAATTTATTTCTAACGGTTGGATAAGAGATTCCGAGTTCTCTTTCCACCTCTTTAATATTTCCCCGTGATTTTACAAAGACCTCTATAAACTCTAAGTGTTCCTTTTTTAATCTAGAAAACTTATCCAGCTGGAATTTACCACTAATTGTTGTTTCACAGCTTGGACACTGTAATTCTGTTATAATCATATCATCTCCACAGACCGGACAGTTACCTACTAAATTATGAATCACATTTTTTCCTCCTTTCATGATATATAATTAACTTTAACGTTACTTTCTTATTAATATTATATTATTATACCTTGTAAATGTCAAGTCAGTTATTAATATTTTTAACTTTTTTATTAAAATATTTAATATTTATTTCATTTTGCCGTATTTTCCGCCTCCACCAGAGATAATTTCTGCCTTTCCACGCCGGGCTAAATCAATTTTTTTGGCCAGTTTGGAGTTTAAGATATTTTTTAAATCACTTAAACTTGTATTATGAATAACTTCCATTTCATTATTAAAATTATCTAAAAGTTTTTGTAAAGTCTTTTTACCAATTCCAGGTATCTCTAATAAAGGTATCTGATAGATATATTCTCCCCTATGTTCGGGATGATTAATTTTTTGATCAGAGATCTCTAAAATCCGGTCTTTAACACCTTTTATAACTTCCTTACCACATTTAGGACATACTGTGACTGACTTTTGTATAGCAAACTTCTGTTCACAGTTATTACAGTAAGATCGGTGATACTTACCCAGCCTGGGATCAAGACCAAAATTTGTCTTGACCTTTCTATTTCCTTCTCTAAAGAGGGTTTGTCTAAATTCATTAAAATTCAGATCTTTCATTTTAAATATATTATACTCTCTAGCAATTTTCGGTACAGAATGGGCATCTGAGTTAGATAAAAAGCTTTTATCTTTTAATTCACTTAAATGATCTGCTAAGTCTGTATCAGCACTTAAGCCCAGTTCAATAGCTGGAATCTGATTCCATTCATCTTTACTAAATACCTTATTATAAGAATCTACAGCATTACCGTAAAAACTTTTATGAGGAGTAAAGACGTGAGCTGGTACTAATACACCTTCGGTTGCTTGTACAATTTGTAAAATTTCAGACCCAGTTAATCCAGTAACTTGAGAACTTAAATTAACATTAGTAATATACTGATCCATAATAGTAGTAAACTCTTTTAAGTTTTCTAAAAAAGGAAAATAGGCAAGGTAATGGACCATACCACCATCTTTTTCTCTACTTTCAACTTCAGCCCCAGGTATAATTACAATTTGGTCTTTATAGTTGAACCCGCCCCCTTTAATCTCTTCAATTTCATCTTGTTTTAACATTTTTTCAATATCATTTTGAACACGGGGTGAAGCACAATCAATTATTCCGATTAAATCTAAACCTTTACGCCGTGAGCTTTCTTTTACTATATTAGGAAAAGTTAAATTATTAGAGGCAGTAATCTTGACTGGTTTTCCATTTTGAGAAGCACCAATATGAATGTGTAAGTCAGCAAAGTACTCATTCATTTTTATAATCCTTATTTAAATACCATAAAAGTCCGATTATGGTTTTGCTGTCTTTAATCTCACCATTTAATATTTTTGGTATGATTTCTTCTTTTGATAGTTTTACAATCTCGATATATTCACCTTGATCTAGGTTTTGACCATGGTGTTGAAGTCCATTTGCTATAAATAAGTGGAGTTTTTCACTGCTGTAGCCCGGAGTAGTATAAAAATGGAATAACTTTTTAATATCATCAGGTCGAAACCCAGTTTCTTCTTCTAACTCTCGCGCAGCACATTTTAAAACATCTTCGTTTTCTTCCAATTTTCCAGCCGGTAGTTCTAAAACAGTTTCATCAACAGCGATCCGATACTGTTTTACCATCAGAATTTGTCCTTGGTCTGTAACAGGTATCACCGCTACTCCTCCACTGTGTTCTACAACTTCTCTATAGGTTTCATGTTCATCATATAGTTTAACTTTATCTTTACGTAAGTTTAAAATTGCTCCTTTGTAGATATATTTACTATTTAAAACTTGCTCTTTAAATTTTTCCATGCTTTTTTCACCTCTCTGCTTTTTAACATCACTAACTATTTTATCACTTAAGAGATACAAAAAAAAGCCCATTCCTAAATTATAGGAATGAGCTTAGATTTTTTATCTTCACTTTTTTTATTTATATTCCTTACCTCGATCTAATGCTTTAATATTCATATCGATTAAACTCTGGTTACGAGCAGAGAGAACACTTTCTAAAGATTTCTTAACTGTATCTGGTTTAACTACATCTTTTTCTTCGATATATGAACCAAGCATGACCATATTAGCTACCTTAGCATTACCCAGTTCATTAGCTATTTCATTGGCTGGTACTTTGATTACTTTAACATCTTCTCTTTCAACATCTTTTTCGATTAAAGAACTGTTCATAAAGACAGTTCCTCCACTTTTTACCTTTGGTAAGAATTTATCTAAAG